>JAQTOI010000093.1:0-5942 GCA_028713415.1 Candidatus Omnitrophota bacterium | reverse complement strand
AAGGAAGGAAAGAATGTAGAGAGGGAACGTGGCGTTCAGGCTTCAGGCTACAAGCTACAGGTTACAGGCGTTGAAGAACAGAGGGTCAGTGGCATACAGGCTGCAAGCCGCAAGCTACAGGCAAGGGACAGTAGTTCTCCATTAGCTATGAGCGACGTGCAATTAGCTATCAACGAGGGGGTCCGTGGCGGACTTGAAGTCCACAGTACGGGCGTGGCGGCTAAAAGGAGTACTGAGTATTCCCGAAGCACTGCCAGCCCTGTTTTCAATTCTAATGATGAATTCAAGAGCTCAATCTCTGCCGGTGAGGCCGCCTCCCCGTCGGCAGAGAAGCTCTTGGGTTTAATCAGTCAGAACGGCCACGGCAAGATTGAATCAGCATCGAGCCCAGAAAAATTTGAACTTCCTCAGGGCGGATATAGAGAAGAACAGAAAACCAATACTGCTTCTTCGCCCTTATCGAATCAAGATAGTATTTTCTGGCCGGACAGAGTTTCTATAAAGATGTATAAGTTGTTAGGATTATATGATGGTATAGCCATTGCCGGCGATGTGATTATCGTAGAAAGGGGTTTATTAGGCCTCTTGAAGCTAAGCAGAAGCGCAAATATACATATTACCGTTGATGATAATGGTAGATTCGATTTCGCTAGGGGGCGTATAGTCAGGAACGCTTTACTAGAATTAAAGGAAGCTTTGCCTGTCCTTACCCAAAAAGGATACCGCAGGCTCGTTGCGACTGTAGCCGGTAATACTAAAAAATCGATAATCGCAAGGCTCGTAGGAGATGACACGCATAAAGGCCTTGGCTTTGAGCGCAGGCCGCCGACATTTTTGCAGAAATTAGGAATGCTTGCAGACTCTTGGTGGCGAGGCGAGAAAGTGGATACGCTTTTAGTAAAAGAGTTGTATGGCTCATTTGTTACAGCCAACCCAAGTAAAGCGGCAGTTGTTTCTGGTAATTTCGACGTGGCGAGTTCACCGAACACCGAAATACATTGGAGCCACAAAGCAGCTTCAAACAAAGGAAAACAGAATGGTTTAGGCACGGCTATCAATGCTATGGCTCCGCCTGCGTACGTTTTAAGCTCAGGTTTTAACGCAAATGGCCATCGCATCGTTATCCAGCCGTTTAATGCCTCAGAGGTTGTTTCGGACGATGTCATAAGAGAGAAGTTAGGTTTGATGGCTGAGCAGGTAACAGGAAAAGAAGGTTATCTGGGAAGCATTGAGCCTCAAGACAGAAAAATTGTACAGGCTGAACAGGTAAGCGGGGAGTTTTTACAGCGATCTTTGAACCAGGTATTTGAAAGTTTAGAAAATATTATTCGCAACCGCCATATCGGAAATAAATGGGCGGAAACAGCGCGCGATGAGTTTGCCTATCGCGGACAAATAAAACTTTACGCTTCAGAACACTGCCCGTGGACTGCCGCCCGTCTTATTGAAAGCGATTCGCTGGGAAGAACAGTGAATTCCGTGGTTATTTTACAGCAGAGCTTCCACGGATACGCAGCGCAGCTTTTCCAGAATCACGAGAGAGTGGTTAGCATAATCCTTGGAAGGGTTCCTGCCATATACGAAAAAGAAGAATTCTCTTTATTCGTCATGGATACGGCCATCCGCATGATGGCAGCAGTTTTATTTCATGAATTATTCCATGTGGAACCGGCGGCCGTAGAGTTACAGAAAGTAGGGGAGAAGGATTTAGCCAGGGAACTGGCAGTAGCGCAATTTTGGCGGGATATGGAGTTCCACTGGGTTACTTTTGTGAATTTATCGAAAGATGACAGCCGTCTGCCGCGCGTGTCAAAAATTCAGGATAAAGATTATCACGGGAATGCTTATTTAGAAAACCTTAAAGTAATCAGGTCAAAAGATAAAGAAATTTCCCAGAGCCTCGGGGTAAGGCTTGATTTCTTGTTAGACGGATATTTCCGGGTTTTAAATGACATAGTTCATCAGGCGAGTACAGCGGAAAGCAAGATAAAAGGCCGTGCATACAAAAGATTGGAGCGCCGCGCGCATACGCAATGGAAAATATATCTCAGGCAACAAAAGGAAATTGATGACGAAATAGCGGGTTTACGGGCTGAAATCCAGCAGGAGACTCATGCCGAAACAAGAGCAGCGTTGGAAAAAGAGATCGCCGAGCTTGGCGAAGAAGGCGAAGAACTAAAGCACCTGGCGCTTAGCTATCGGCCTGATTTTTATGCTACAGACCAGCAAATTCAAGAAGCCGCGAGGATAGGCAGGGTTATGTTACCGTTGCGAAGATTGCAGAATGTTTGGGTGCAGGCGGTAGAAAAAGAGATACGTAAGCTCCAAAGAGAAGAACGGCTTTTTGTACTTACGCAAGAAAAGGCTAACAGGCTAATCTTCACGGCTATGGCTGAAAAAGCGCAGTTAGAATTATTAATTGATACAGGAGAGAAGAAGATTTCAGAAGTTGCAGGCGGCTCCGGGATCGCCTCCCTCTCAGAGAGGGCCGCTGCAACTTTTATAGTTTCCAGCCCCGCATCTTCTCTTAGTGCAGGCCGTAATATACCGCCTGCCGCTTTCTATGAAGATTTAGCCGGTAATGAACGCGCTAAAGGAAAAAAAGAGGTAGCAGATTTACTGGTTCTTTTATCTAAAGGATTGATGGTTTTTGAATTAAATGCAGAGGCAAAGGCTGCTGCTGCCAGCGAAGAAGGGTATGATGAAGAAAAATGGAATAGAGGAATTTTAGCAAAGAGAGAATTTCAGAAATTGGAAATAGAAATTATATTGGAATTGATAGATTTATATGAAGGACAACCTGATCATAAAGCAGGCGTAGACGCGCAGCTTGAAGAAATAGAGCACATTGTCCAGGAAAAGGCTCTGATAGTTCAGGAAAGCACTCTGAATGTGGTTAAGCCGGATGCTACAGCAGCTGATCTCAAAGCGCAATTTGCGCAATTTGGGATATTCATGGAAGAAGGAAGATTAAACTTTCAAAATGTTACCTCAGGGCCCTACGCAGTTGATGGCTGGGTAGAAGAGAGAATGCATCCTATTGTTGAAGATGTAACTGAATTGCCGGAGGTAACATTAATTTACCCTTTAAGTGCAGTTGAAGAATTGCCCGCGTTAGACGATGGAGAAATGCACAGGTCTTCAAATGGTGTTTTCCTGGCAATGATTCTTTGGGAGGGTGAGCCTCGGCCGGCAGTAATAAAGAAAACAAATAAAAGTATAAACGTTTTTCTCCGTGATGAACTGATTGCCGCTCAGGTGCTTTCAGCTTATGGCCGCGGGCCGCAATTCTATGGTGTACTTAGGAGAAAAGATGTTCCTACTGAGAAAGATGTTCTTGGAGAAAAGGCTGTTCTGGGATATGCCATGGCAATGGTTCTAGGCAAAGTCCAAAACGCTCCCGTAAATATTCCTTTACTTCAAGACACCGGACTGCTTTCTGGACATGAAGGAATGCTTAAGGTAGATGACGATGAAGCCGGCGCGCGAGAAGAATTTAGTGAAGTTGTGATTATTGATGCAGGAGACGTTAAGGTTACTAACGAACAAAAATTAAGCGCGTTTATATCAGAGCATAATCAAAAAGTTTCCGGGAGCTCTAGGGTCGAAGCCGCCTCCCCGGCCCGTCTCGCCGAAAGCTCGCCGAAGCGGACAGAAGGCTTTGTCGCAACTGATAATGCTCAATTGAGGGTTCGTGGCGAATCCTTTATCGCAAACAAGGCCGGCTTCCGTGGCGCCGGCCTTGTGTCTTCTTCATCTGCTGAATACGAAGTTGCCCAGGGGCGCCCGTCAGCAGTAGCTGACGAGGTCTCGTCCTCCGACAAAGTCGGAGAGACGGACGAGGCTCGCCTCCCCGCCCCGGCAACTTTAATACAGCCATCAGCTATCAGCCATCAGCTATCAGCTAATAAAGTTGCCGGAAGCTCTCCTTCCGAGGTCGCCTCCCGGATGAGAGCTTCCCGTGCAACTGATTTAGGTGGAAATAGAATGGCAGGGCAGTTATTAGGTTCAACCATATCTCCCCGCGCGCCTCCGGCATCTGCATTAGCTTCAAGCTCTGCTTCCGCAACGAAACACAACGATCCATCCTCAATATTTAAAATCGCCTTCCATTTCGCTTTACTTATTTTAGCTTCCAAAATTACTCTCTGGACAGGATTAACTGCAGGCTTGATGTTTTCCTTCTTGCCAAGCACAATCGTGATGATTGCGGTGTTTTTATTATGGAAAGATTTTACAGTCGGCAAAGGTAATAGAGAGTATTTCTACTATTATGGCAAGGCATTTGAGGTAGAAAAGGAGAAATTACTTGCCTTGCATAGAATGTATGAGGAACAAAAGAAGGATGCACAGAAAAAGCAGGCACCAGAGGAAAGCAGTTTCATTTCAGAGGCCCTTTCGCATCAGGGAACAAAGTTAGCCTTAGCGGCGGTTGGTTTGGCAATAGTAGCCAGCGCAGCGCTTTTAGGAGTAATTGTGCCTGTAAGATATTACGTGTATGGCGCTGTTATTGGTTATCTTGCGCCTTATTTATTTAAGGTCTTATTGGATTTCTTCTGGAATTATCACAGGATAGATAATGCATGGCAGCAATACTTAAAGGATAACGTAAACAATCCGGAGTTATTGAACAGCGATTCCTTCAAAACCCTTTATGCGCAAATAAAGAAAGAAACCAAAACTGCTTCCTATACTTTAAAAACAAAACTTTTGCAAACCGCAGCAGCCCTGCCTGTATTAACCGGTACGGTCAAATTTTTCATTGGCAGGTTGCAAATCCTTTTCTTAGGCAGCCTTGTTGCTGATGCCTTGACAGCACTTTTATTCGGTACCTTCGATGTGAACCTTCTTAATTTATTCGGATTGCAATTCGTCAATATTTATACCGATAAAATACTTTCCTTAAACCTTCAGGGGCTTTTCCATATTGCAGTGATTGTCTTTATGCTCAAAATAATAAGCAGAGGCTTTATTGATTTACGCAATGGCATTCAGGCTCAATTAAGCAGAGTAAGAGATACTTCGCTTAATGCCCAGTTTATCTACAGAGGCCTTGTTGATAAAAAATTAGATGCCGGAAAAGTTAGGTTCTTTGCCGAAAGAAATCTTATAAATTATAGAGGCATGCAAGGCCTAAGGCATATGATAAATGAGGAATTGGAATCAATCGCTTTGGCGCCTATTACAGAAAGGATTGCGGGTTATATTCATTATTATCTCATCCCAGCGGCCATAGCATTGACATTCATTCTCACCTCTCCTATAGCGGGTTTATTGCGGCTAATGCCTATTATCAGCAAGCAGGCCCTGGCAGCGCATCCTTATTATAAATTATGGATAGATAAAGGCAAAGAGTTCTGGAAGAGTTTCTGGTATATGTGGATTATCAACGCAGAAATAGGGGCTGTGATTGGCGCAGGCGATTTCTTTGCAAATCACCCGATTTTAAAGCATATCGGAGGTATTGAATTAGGCGAAATTGCGAAGTTACTGGAAGATCCTAACAAGGGCGCAATCTCCTGGGGCCGCCACGCACAAACTGCGATTAGTGATGTTTTAGGCATTGATTTAGGCTATCAATTGTATCACGCCCTTGGCGGAGGAATGAGCGAGTTTAAATGGGCTGCGCTTCACGGAGATCTTAGGCAATTCAGCGATCAGCTTTCTAAAATAGTGGAATTGCTTATGGGCAAAGAAGCAATAAAGCCAAAGATGGAAAAACTTCAAATGTCAAAAGAGAACCTGGAAGCAATAGTTGCCAGGGCCATTATTGATAATGTTAATGGCACCATCCCTGGTGAATCTATACTGGACGATACGGATAACATAGATGTAGAAAAAGCAGCCCGGGTATTGGAGGAGGAAGTCGCACTTCATCTGGCAATAACCCTCGATCAAGCTGAAAATAGAGAGCAAACCGTAGCGCAAGCGCAGCCGACACC
>JAQTOI010000092.1 GCA_028713415.1 Candidatus Omnitrophota bacterium | reverse complement strand
GTATGAAAAGAGTGCTTGTTACAAACGAAACTATTACCATCCAGCGCAAGGCTGTTTTACCTCTGAAAACGTAAAAGGCTGAGACTGCCAGAGGCAGGGTCAAGACAAGATAAGCCGCAAGTATCGGTCCGCCCCAAAAACCTGCCATTGCCCGCGGGTACTCCTCGCCTACCGCATAAGATTCAAAATTAAAATAACCCGGGAACAACGATGTTGCGCCCAGCCTGAAATACTCGGCAAGGCCTAATATTGAAGTCAAGAAGCCTGTAAATACAAGCAACAAAACGATTTTTCGGATAACACTTATCTCTTTAACGATGCAATGAATTATGTAGAGCGCAGGCAAAGAATAAATGAGGTAATTAACGTATGAGAATGCCAAATCTAAATCTTTTTCCCAATAAAATGCAGTAAATAGCCCAAAAATTGTAAAAAAAATGAAAAATGCTCCTGGAACAGTAAACCAATCTTTAAACCGGTATTGAGTCCTTTTGCCGCTGATAAAAAGCATAAAAACTAAATATAACGTGATAGCTTCAGCCGGAGAAATTCGTATATGTTGGCCGATATAGAGAGTCCTCTGTCCGAGCATGAATAACATTACGAGGAAAAAAATCAAATTTGTTAATACGCGTGCATGTAATTTAAGCAGTGCGAAAGAAGCGGTGACGGCTATGAACGCAATTATAAAGCTGTAGGTCTGGGTAGAAATTGAAAAAGCTACAAAAGCAACGAAGAGACATAAATTAAATAAAGTGGCTATCCAGTGTATGGGAGGGATTTTTTTTATAATATCAATCTTGGGCATGGAATAAGTACGTTTGTATCCTTATAGCAACGCGATAATTATTAATATAATCAGCGCAAACAGCGTCAGGCAGCCGCCTATTATAAAAGATTGAGGTAAATATTTAAATTCAACGGTGTGCTTGCCGTTGGGAATAAAAACACACTTTACTAATCCGTTTGCAAGCAAAATCTTTTTCTCTTTAGTATCAATGTACGCACGCCATCCCGGAAAATAGGCTTCATTAAAAATCAAGTAACCATTTTTTTCCGCATAAATATCTATAAGGATTTTACCTGGTTTATGTTCTACAATTTTTAAGTTTACTCCTCCGCCGTTATCGTTTGGCGCCTCGCACTCGGGTATATACTTCTCAAAAGGATCGTTTACAGCGGCCATCTTGGCAGGGGCGAAACGAGAACTATTTAAAAATTCTAAAGACTCGCGGATTGTCGTAAAGGGTACAGCTTGCGGTACCCAATAAACTCTTGGCAGTGCGTTTTTATTTTTATAAATGAAAACCCCGTCTATTTTTTTTAATAAGTCCAGGTTATTATCCGAAATAACTTCGGATGATAAAATATAGCCTACGTTAAATAAATCATAAAACCTTGAATTATTTTTGAATGAGCTCACCTCTCCGCCCAAATATTGCCCATCGTTTAATAAGTAAGCAGCTACTTCTGCGTACCATTTAGGGTATAAGCTGCCATAACCGAGGCAGCTTTCGATATTGTAGGGAATGGCCGTGTCAAAAGGCAAGATATAAATGTCATTTTTGATAAAATTTCCTTCCCGGTTTACCCATCTACCGGGACGCACTATGCCCGCGTAGCGATATTTTCTGACGCCAACAATCCTGAAATGGTCAGTTTTTCCTTCGAGAAAACTCGTTAAACCGGTAGCTGGGAAAGCCGAGCTGCGAGGCTGAAAGTTAGTATATTTATAGCCAAAATAAAAAATATCCAATAAATAAATACAGAAAATAACCGGCAGGGCCAGCTTGCGTGGAAATTTTGCGTTAAACAATATCCTTATAATAAATAAAGCAATCAAACAAAATAGGAAGTCAAGATATAGAGACTTTCTTAGAAAGAAAGAAGCGAATAAATCCTTCAATTGAGAATCGATATTTGCCTGCCAGGTGATATGGCTGCCTGAGGAGTGCAAAATAAATGACTTTAACAAAGTTCCTGCGTAAGGTAAATAATTAAATATATTAAATATCAGGTTTAAATAGTTAGCTACGAATATCAAAGAAACAATGCTGATAATTATAAAAAAAATATTTAAGATTCTGCGAAACATCCGGTAATCCAATTCTTTCCGAATAAATGCTTCTAAACCGAAGGCACAGAGTACAGAAGCAGAAAAGGTATAGATAAAGGTGAATCGCGGAATATAAAAAGTTTTCATTAGCGGAATAAATCGATAAAAAATTAAACTAAGAAAATCGAATCTGAAAATAAAAAAAATACCAAAAACGAGGGCAATGAGGGATATCCAGGGAACAGTTTTTCGTTTTGCCCTATATGCGCCGATAGCTAAAGCGGAAAAAATTAAAGGGAGGAAGCCGATATAAATGCACCCTTCTGTAAAATTAACTCTTCCTATATAAAAACCATCCACGGGATTACCAAAAATCTCAGGGAAAATAGCCGTAATAAAATGAACCAAGGGGTATTTATTAATTCCAAGAGAAAAATAACTCTGGGCAATATTAGCCCGCCAGGAGTATCTGATCAACTCCATGGTTGGTAATATAACAACTGCTCCCAGAAGTAAACCTAATATATAAAATATTATTATCTTAAATCCAATTTTCGGTTTGTAAGGTAAACTGCCGTCCAAGAAAAATAATCTTAATAATAAATACGCAAGCCAAAAAAGAAATACAATAGCATTGGACTGGATGCAACCAGCAATAAACATGTATCCTGTAACAAGAGAGAGGGCGATAAAGGTGATTTTGGAATTTTTATTTATGGCCCGCTCAAGTAAAAAAAGCGATAGAGGTAAAAAGATGTTCGTTCCTGTAATCCAGGGATGCGGTAACCGCACGATATGATGAAGCGAAAAGGTAAATACCAGGCTGCCAAAAATTGCAGCATAAAATTCTAGTTTCAATTCTTTTAAAAATAAGTATGTAAATAAGCCTATAAAAAATAAATTAAAAATTAAATATAGCGTATATGCATATGCCTCGTTTGAAACTAAAAAGAAAATAAAATTTGTAAAAAGAAAAGGTAGGGTTTGACTGTCGGCATACAAAGGCATGCCGCAGTAAATGTAAGGGTTCCAAAGAGGTAAAATGCCTGATTTTAATTGGCGAATAGCTGCTATCTTTAGAGGATATAGTTCTGCTATTGAATCGTAAGAATCGGTAGGAAGAGAGGTAAGATCTTCCTGACTCATAGCATTTATCCAAGGAGACCATCTCCCCAACCAATTGCTGCCAATAAAAACTTTACCTTGGATGAAACACGGCCAGAAAAATAAAATTATTACTGTTAATATAAAACAAAGAGCTATCAGGAAATATTTTTTATTATTCATGGGAATCGGAATAAATAGACCAGATTCTTAAACCGCCTTCGGAAGGAAAATATTTTATAACTGTTCTTTCGATTATTTTATTCTCCAGAGGAATAGCAAATTTATAAAGAAAAGCCTTATGCTGAAACCATATGCTTGGATAGAAACGTTTGCTTGTCATTAGCGGGTATTTTATCCATGAATAGGCGATAGAATTTTTATCAATTTTATCCTTATAGTAAGTCGCAAACGCATCAAATACATTTGTTCCTTTAATCAGGTCTACATTATTCATAGTCCCATCTTGATAAAAAATAGAAATTTCTCCTACCTTTGCGCCATCCTTAATAAGATCGCTATCCTCGAGGCAAGATATAAAAATTAAAAACTTTTCATTATCGGGTAGCTTCGGAAAAGTTTCTAAAGATAGTTGTTTGCCTTTTTTAACTAAAAAACTACTTAAAATTTCTCTGCCAAGAACTTTTATGGGTAATGTTAAATCGGCATATTCAAAACTGTGAAATTCGCTTGCAGATAATATGGCATTGGGGAGCTGCGTATAATTTTTATTAACGAAAATATAAAAGAAAAATGGGTAATCAACATAACCTTTCTTCAGAAAATAATATTTATTTATTTTTGACAGGGCGCCACTATACATTTCATCTATATTACCGGTAATGCCATAGGCATGAAAATCGTTGCAGACAAAGATTATTTTTCTATAATCTTTTAATGCTTCCGCATCGCGGGCATCAAGGTCCCACAATCTCATTAGTGGTTTATTATTAAGAATATTCCTATTGTAAAATGCAAAACTATCGTATGAGCGCCCATCGATAATAAATAATGCGCCGTCCAATTCTTCATTTTTCAAAATCCGAGACGATTTCTTAAAATCAACAAAACGCTTCTCGCTGTAATATGAAAAGTTAGAGTAATAAAGTTCCTTTAATATAAAAAAATTAATGACCAATATTAATCCAAAAAATATACTTTTATATAGGGGCCTTTTTAAGGAATATAAGCCTAATCCAATAATAGTTATCCATACCGGGAAAACAAACATCGCATGCTTAGGGCCCAGGAGAGTTGCTTCCGGTGGGCTTAGCGGCTCGGCATAAAAATAAAGTAGCAATAAGGGAATAGGAAATAAGAAAATTGCATAATGGAAAAGATATTTTCCATCGTTAAGTTTACTTCTAATCCCTAAAACGAAAAGTATAAAATACAAAATTGTGGTAGGAACAATGAGGAAGAAATTATATGGGCTGACGCTGGGTCCGAAGATAAAATTAAAGATCGCAAAAAACGGTTTTATGAGCGCAGAAAAGCCGAACCCTCTCGGCCGCAAATCTGTAAAATTAATTCCCGTGTAGGTGAATTTAAATATTAATGATAACGCATTAATCTTTAACGAACATAATAAAATTATAGCTATCAATCCTATACTTGTTATAAAAGCAAACTTCCAAAAATATTTTCTATTATAGAAGTATAAAATGTAGAGTATTTCTCCGAGGAATAATAAAAGTACATTGGGATGAGATAAAAAAATTGCGATATTAACGGCTAACCAGAGATATAAAAATTTCTTTTTATAATAACGCAGGTAATAAAAAAAAGAAAGCAATGATAGCGATGAAAAAAGAGCGAGAATGCAATAGTAACGGATTTCCTGACATTGAGTTATAAGGAATGCTGAAGTGGCTCCTAAAATAGAAAAAATAAAACCCAATCGAGAGTCCATGATTATTTTACCGAGGAAATATAACGTAACGACGGTGAGTAAGCCAAAAAATATAGATATAAGCCTCAGGAGGCCGCTTATCCCGAAGAAAGTTATAATAATCTTTAATAGTAAGAAATAAGGAAGCGCTATAAACGAGCGGCCTAAATTCTGCGCGCATTCAATCGAGTACCATTCGTCTCCGTATATCGATAAAGTATTTAACTTAAAAAATGTAAGCGCGAGAAATATAATCGGTGGTAGAAAAAAATACATAATTTTCATTATTCTGCTCATGAAATACTCCTTATGGGTTTTGCGGGGATACCTGCGACAAAGGTATTTTCAGGAACATCTTTATTCACCAGGCTAGTCGCGGAAACAAAAGAACCTTCTCCTATGGTTACGCCGGAAAGTATTGTAGAGTTAATACCGATAAAGCTGTTATCTTTAATCACGACCTTTTTACTCGTGGATGGAAAAAACTTATGCAGGGGATGGTCTTTATACCCGACGTTTAAATGGGTTATAATACTAACCCTATTCGCTATAGTTACATTATTTCCCAGTTCAATCTCATCGGCTAAATCAAAAAGGCATTGGTTACCGATAAAACAATTATCTCCTATTTTTAATCCACGGAACCCTTTTCTGTAGCAATTAAAAAAGCTAACATCATGCATAATTACATCCCGGCCCATCTTGACTCCCAACATCCTTAAAAACCAAACCCTTAAGGGTGAGACGAGCATGAATTTAAAGAGGAATAATACTATTTCGTAGAGGACATACCGGTATGCCTTCCTCGTTCCAATTTCTTTAAGCGCTTTCATTTTTGGAAGCGCCTCTATTCTTTCTTGGTACGTAAGGACATTCGGCGTATTTTTTCTGGCACAACAAAGAATAGAACCCCCTATTGGTAAATTATATTTGTGTAATATATTAACCTCAAAAGACATGATTGATTTTAAAATAGAATTCAAAAACTGCGGCAGGGGCGAAAGAATGGTGCGATACATTGAGCTTGGTCTAAAAATTCTCCTGCCTATGACCACCGTGAATTGTAACGGAAATAAAATGCAATTGAAATAAGATAATTTAATGACATTAAACGCGGTATCCCGTATTTTTCCGCCGAGAAGTTCGCTTGTATACCTACGTTTGTGTTCGGAAACAAAATCCTCACCGCTTCTTAAAAATTTATAAGCTGGTACCATAACCAACAATATGCCTTCTGGTTTTAAAAGCTCATGAATATGCTGCAATGCACGTCTATCATCAGAAATGTGTTCAAGTACATCCAGCACCGTTATAACATCGAAAGGTTCATCAAACGGATTACTCATTCCTGAATTGTCCGGATCATAAATCTTTACATAATCACCCAGGCCTCTCATCCTGCAAAAATCCAAAGCGACTTGCGAGGTATCGACTCCGTACGTTTCTCCAAATTTAGAGAGATACTTCATGTTTAAACCTGTTCCGCAGCCATAATCTAGTATACGAAGTTTACCCTTCGTATCGGCAGCCCTCTTGTGTAAAAGGCATTCAAGCTGCGACAACAAGATATTTCTCCTGGCTACATACCACCAATAACGCTCTTCGTATGCGTAAGACAATTCGTATGCCCGATATTTCATCTGCCTTGTTTAGCGGTTATGTTTAATTTGTTTCTAAGAAAAACTTCTCATCCTTTAAATTGGCCCCTGAATAATCCTATCATGTCCCTTCCGCCGGGAATAATAAATGAGCGGTCAAACGCCTCAAATGAACTAAACAAATCCCTTAAGGATTCCCGGTTAAATCTTTGAGTTAAATACAACTTTTCAGTTATACCCAGCCGTTTCAGGCAACCGATGACTCTATTAATCAATGGGCTATCAGAAGAGGTTAAATTTCTAATGGGTTCAGAAATGATTACTTTTTTCCGTGCCGCCGACAGTAGTTTATTTATTATCATCTTTTCGTGAGGTATAAACTGATATAAACTACCCTGCATTATTATTATCTCACTGGCGGGCAGCACATCTTTCCAAAGATCAAATTCTTTTGTTGTGATTCCGCGCTTCTTTGCCCATCTCAACATTCGTGGTGCAATGTCTAACCCCACGTAGGTTATCGCCTTATGACGTAGATATTTATCGTATAAATAGCAATCTCCGGAACATACTTCCGTCACCGTCGAACCATCCGGGATTTCAGAACAGATTACTCTATAGCGTGCATGAAAATATCGATTATAGACCAATCTAATAAATAAATGATAAAATGCCCGATGGGAATATAGCATAATTACATAATTTTCATTATTCTGCTCATGAAATACTCCTTATGGGTTTTGCGGGGATACCTGCGACAAAGGTATTTTCAGGAACATCTTTATTCACCAGGCTAGTCGCGGAAACAAAAGAACCTTCTCC
>JAQTOI010000091.1 GCA_028713415.1 Candidatus Omnitrophota bacterium | reverse complement strand
GGGTCTTGGCTGTATCGCCGCTTGTAAAAAGAAGTGCCTAAAAGCCAACGGATTATGAAATATGTCTGGCGCGGATGCTTAAGATACCAACCCGGGTAATGCCAAAGTGAAAAACTAAGGAAGCGCCTTAGGTATTGCCGGTAATCTATCTCGTCAGAGGCAGGATTGTTGGGTTGCCAGCCCAATACCTCAACGGCTTGCACGGGGTCAGCGTATAAACGCGCCGGATCGCCTTCGCGCCAGGGCGCTTCAACAGACGGAATTTTTAAGCCGGTTACTTCTTCGATAAGCTGCATCATCGATAAAACCGAAACGTTATAGCCGCTGGAAAGATTAAAATATTCGTCCCTTCCGGTATCGATAAGGCGCCTCAATCCTAACAGGTGCGCTTCGGCTAAACGCACAAGGTCAATATAATCTCTTACACCTGTACCATCATCAGTTTTCTTTTCTGCATCGGCAGTACCGTACATTTTAAGCACGGGTAATGCGTGCCTTCCCAATAACACAAGATTTGCTATGGCTGCAAGATGGCTTTCTTTGGCTGTTGGGGCTCTTTTACCATTTATTTCAAAAACTCCATGGTCCTCGCCGAATTGGGCGGTTGGGTCGGCGCCGACAATGTTAAAATAGTTAAAAATAACAAAATGCATGCCATACCGGCCGCATAGCTCTTTTATTATTTTCTCACCTAAAACCTTAGTATTTCCGTAAGGGTTAATGGCAAACCTCACCGCATCCCGCTTTATGGGGACTTCCGCGGGATCGCCAAAAGCTGCGGCAGTGCCGGAGAAAATAAAATATTTCACTAATCCTGTCTTGCCGCAGGCATTAACAAGGCGTATGGTGGAAAGTGTATTGTTATCGTAGTATTTAAGCGGGTCGTTGACCGATTCACCTACTTCGATATAGGCAGCGCAATGGATTACTGAAGCAATCTCATGTCTTCTGATAATCTCAGTAATGGTTTCCTTGTCGGCGATATCGGCTTGATAAAACTTGAAATGCGTATTATCTTTAGGCAAAGCCTTTCTGTGGCCGGCAGAAAGGTCGTCTACAGCCACTACGGAAAACCCGCAACGTAAAAGAAGGCGGCAGATAGCGCTTCCGATGTTACCTGCACCACCGGTTATCAATACTGTTTTGGCCGCGGCGACATATTTTTCTATATTTTTAATCAAATTAGCGGCCAGCGGCGGTGCAAGTATAGGATGGCCTGATGCTATTACCGGGCTGGCTGCAGCTGCGTCCTTTTGCATAGCCTCGAGGATCAAAGCAGATAAAAGCAAGGAGACTTTTTTGCGATTATAAATTTCTATGGCTGAAACGATAGAAGACCTGATTTTTTGCTGTGAATCATCACCCGTATCAAAAGCGCGTGCGGCTTCTAATAGCTTTGATCGGCTCATCGACGAAGGGTGAGTAGGGGCTGCTTCGGGATTTAGGATGGAGCAGAATTGCACTACTGTGTGAGAAGTAATTTCAAATCCGGCTAACCGGGCTAATTGTAAACCTATAAAATCTGCCATATATTCGTAGAGGTGATCTACGGCAGAAACGTTAGTGTAGGGTTGAAGGCCCAATAATAAATGTGCGACTTCGTGCCCGATTACAATTGCTAACGCTTCATCCTCTAATTTTTCGATAAGTTCCTGGCCAAGCGATACAAAACCTTTTCCTATGCTTGCATTACTTCCAAGCCCAGGTAAAACTCTTACAGAAAAAACTCCCAAGCTAATATCTTGCTTTAATTGTAACTGCGTAGCGGCATTAATTATTCGGGCAAAGATGCGCCGCACTCTTTTGCGCTGAACAAGGTCAAGAGGTAATTTTTCAAGAAGATTACTTAAGATAAACTTTTGAAATATTGTGATATTTTTGGCTATGTCCGGACGAGGCGATATTGGGTCAAAAATTATTTTTTGATTAGCGGCTTTGATGAGTGCATACTTTTCTATTAGGGAGAAATATTGGGCTTGCTTGGGTAAACTTACGCGCTGGACAAAAGGCAGACTGTTTCTAAATTTTGGCCAGGATAATTCTTTGGATAAATAATTGGATAAATAAGCGGTTATGACTTCTGGCGTATGCCCTAAACTGCTATTAGCCATTGGCCATTTGCTAATTGCCATTAAGGGGCTGGAAGTGGCGAGAGGGTTAACGAGAGAAACCTGACTGCTACGGTATTGGCGGGCTAATGCTGCTTTGCAAAGCTGGCACACTTTTGGATTGCGGTCGTTCGCCGCTATATGTAATACTCTAAGGGTAGCTTGACTGTAAGGCTGCTCTAATTTCTCTACCAATGCTCTTAGTGCCGCCATTCCTACGGCATCATTTGGTTCGGTTAGAAGTTCCCTTAAACAGACTTCAACTTCACTCAAGCCGGCGCCGAGGCTAAGAAGGACGTCAATATAACCCTCTCTATGCCTCGGTGAAATCCGGTCAAATTCCCTGTGGTGAGCTGCTTTTATTAAAGTGGCAATTATTTTTTTAGAAGCTATACCTAATGCTTCAAGAGTCCGTAATGCCTCGTACGTAGGCGGTACACTCTTAGGATCCGGCGTAGCCAAGGCTTTCTCTATACAAGAAATACAAGCATATACGCGTTGACTGCGTTCCTGCTTAACTTTTGTCCAGAACACCCTAAAACTTGGGTCAAACATCCCAGCCCGGCGCATAACCTCATCCATAGCCTTAAACAAGTCTTGAGGAATCTCCTGCTCTGCTCTGGCAAGAAAACGAGGATATGGAAGCATGGGTTGTACTTCAAGCATACACACGAGCTTTCCTTGAGAATTAACGCAATACTCTCGACCATTCAAGGGTATGGTTACTTCATCCTGTATGCAAAAATGCTGTGATGTAACGCCGCTAGTCATAGATACTTCTTCGCCGTGGACGCGATGGGGTACTGTATCGGGGTTAACGAAACGGAACCTCTGAGCACGGCTTCGGAACTCTTTTGCTTTCTTCCAGAACTGGCTAACTCTAATATCTGCACCCTCAAGTCCTGCTGACAAAGTTACTATACGGTCAGTCCAAGCAACTTCAGCAGTCAACGTATCTTGCACTGGCAAGGCGCCGTTTATCCTAACTGTGCCTCGGCGGCTTACTGTAAACTTACCCCCGCTCCTGGTAAAACCGCTTAACTCCTTTCCGTGCACGCCTTGTTGCAACGTAGGAATAAACTCCGGCCCTGGTAAGCCTTTGGCCTGAATAGCCACCCTTCTATCATAGGCGGCAAGGAATCGCAGGGACAACTCTTCATTGTCTAACCGCAGCAATGCTACACAGATATTTAGCAATACCCACTCCGCTGTGCCTCTTTGAGGCTTAGCCGGTATTTCCGGCAACCGAGTAAGAAATTCTCGAGATACATTTTTATTATTAAGGCGTAACAGGGCGACGGCTGCCTGTAAAATTGTATTGTCTGCCTCTCTACTAAATACGGCCCCCGCACACCATACTATACCGCTATCTTCTAATACCTGCCGTGGTTGGGAAGGCTGGTGCACAACAATGCCATCATGGCTACCAGAAGGCACTCCTTCAGCATATTCAAATCCTAACTCTTCAAGGCGTGCTCGTTCGGTGAGAATCTTCTGCCAAAATTCAACTATACCGGGCCGGAGGGGTTCTGCTTTCATAATGATTCTTCCTGCATATTCTACTTCCTTGGCCGTTGCCGGTCTTGTCTGGGCATCTTCACGTATCTGAATTTTTCCGTCAGCATTAGCGGTAAATCTTTTTCCATTGGGAGCGGATAGTTCAACGGAGGTTTTAGCGTAGAAAACCGGAATGGCTTGAGGGCCGCTAAAACCTGCCCTTACGATAATTCGCCTCTGCCGTAAGGTTTCTTTCCAAAGCGAAAGAATCCGTGAATCAAATCTACCTGCCGCATAAACCAATTTGTGCAAGCTTCGCCACTGCGATTTAGTAGATAAACGACTAAGAAATGACGGCAAGGATATCTCTCCGCTTCGGCTATCAAAACGAATCGGGCCTTCAGGGGTTTTAAAGGTAACTGTTCCTTCGAAAGAATTAACTTCCGGCAAATTCTCAATGCAACTTACCTCTACCGCCCTCATATATCGCCTTATCCTCACTATCGTCTCCCATACTGTAAGCATGTCCGGATACTTCTGTAACAGTATCTTTTGTGCCGATGGTATTTGTGCTACCTGGCTCATTCTTTTGAGTAAATATTTAAGTTGAGTGTGGTCTTCTTGAGGTAAAACAGGCTTACCATTTTTATGAATAGTGCCATCTGAGCGTACATCGTAACGTGCTCCTTGAGGATCATATAATTCAATGTAACCGCCTCTCCCGTAAGGAAAGAACTCCGGTCCAGCGCCAAATATCTCAATATATTTTATTCGCGATGTAGAGGCGTCCTTTAAGAATCTAGCCAAAAGATTATCTAATTCTGGCAACTGCCCTGCAATGGCTACAAGTTCTGTCATTAAATTCTTAAAGGCAGTAGGGATAAGAGGCTGCTCGTAAGTTGTATGGTTATAGGTATCATAGGTAACCCGGGAAAATGCCCGGCCATCGCTATAAACAACAATCCGTGTCTGCTCTGAAAATTCTACACGGACAAACCTGGAACGCGGCTCAAACGTTACCTTAATTTGTGTTGCTCTTGCAGAAAGACTGCGTGGGTGCGGGCATCGGCTTTCAATGGCTAATCCAATATTCCTTAACGCCTCATTAGTCACTAAATATAGGGGGCTTGAGGAGGCAGTTAATGGCATATGGCTTATAGCTTGTGGCTTATGGCCTGAGCTACTATTAGCTATTGGCCATTTGCTAATTGCCATTAAGGGGCTGGAGGAGGCCGCAGAACTCACTTGAGCTTGTGCTTTTTCTGCAAGAGCTTTTGATAGCCCTGCTATTCTTATTTTTACTGGCTGGGTTATAACATCTCGATACCGTTCTAATAAACTCTCTAACGCGCTTACCGCATTTCCGGGCTGCCTGCCGCGGCGCGCGGCTAATTCCAGCGGAAGCAATTGCTGAATGAGTTTCTCTTTTCCTGCTTCAGTTTCTAAAAGATCGGATAACACATCAAGGCGGCTATATAGAGATTCCAATATTGTTTCTTTTGAAGCCTCCCTATGAAGTTGTCTGATTGCCTTCAATAGTTCTTCTCGCGGAGTTTCTCCACCCAGCAAACCTACAATAAAAGCTACGCCTATTGCTAAGCCTAATGCGTATAGGGCGCCTTCTCCTGAAATCAACGATTCAAATACCTTTGAAGGGATGTCTGCTAAAGGCAGAGTGGGGCTTGAGGACATTAAACCGGCTGCGGCAAGCGAAGAGACTCCACCAGCCACGGAAGAGGTAAACTCTTGCGACCCTGGCCGCAACCGATTTAAAACATTTTCTTGATGCATAGTAGAAATGGAAGAGCCTATGCCTGCCTTGTATTCAACAAAAGTTGCCGGAGCCCCGATAGTGGGGAGGCGGCCCCAAGAGAGCCCTTCGACACTCTTCGTTTGCTCAAGGCCAATGGTGAGCCTGTCGAACCAGAGCCCTTGCGCAACTTTGTTTTCAGTTATTGCGGAAGAACTCACTTCATCTTCCGGATAACTTGCTGATATAAGGTTTATTCTTGAAACAACGCGGCCCTCAAGCATATCTCTCAGGTGGTTTAGCGCGAGTAATTTAAAAATTCTTGATAAAGGCCCGCCTGTCAAAACAAATCCGGTAGTATGTCTTAAAAAATCATTAATTAATGCATCCTTCAAGCCCGCAGCGATTATTTCTGTTGCCCTGCCAACCGGTGCTATAATGGCAAACTTAAGGACACCCCTTCTCAGGGAGGGCATTACCATAGCATCGCCAATGAGGAGCCCTGTATAAATTGGGCTGGAGGCGCTTTGCGACGAGGTCTCCAACAGAGGGCTGGAGGCGTTACTACGGTTATTATTTCTACTCCTGGCTTTGCCGTGCGGCGGGCCGCGGATAAAGCTACCGCGAACGACGGAAAGCTGTCTCAAAACTCTATTGTTCCGTAATAGTCTGCTGATGCCGCCTTGAGAAATAAGCTGATGTTTACCTGGAACAAGCGCGCTACTAACACGGCTATTCTGCCTTACTCTTTTCTCTGCCGCACTTGTTCGAATGGGGCTTGAGGCGGGGGTCTCCCTACTCTCTTCTGAGGTGGGACTGGAGATAACCCCCCCCTCCTGAACTATATATTGCTTATCGCCGTTAACAATCACATAGTTACCTTGAGGCATAGATACGGATAATCTTTTAAACCTTTCAGTAAAATCATCTCGGCTTGGAATTTCAATCCATCTTCTAGGGTAAACATGATTGACACCGAGCGCGATACTGAACGCGGTATTTGTTACCATGCCAAAATCTACATTTACGGTTTCTATATCTTCACCTCGCGGACCACGCGAAAAAGCGCGCCTATACATAAACGGAGCCCCTATCGAAGCAACTCGCTCTGCGCCATAATATATGCGTGCGGAATCCATTCTGACATAAGGCTCAACAAATGAGGCTATGCCGCTCTCGCTGTTTGTTTCTATGCCATCCTTCACTCTACGCTCTATTGATATGCCTCCACTTGCATCATAGAAAAACAATCTTTGGTCTACTTTCTCTAACGGAAGCATCACGATGCCAATATCCCTTGCTTCAATGTCTTCGAAAAGAAAGGCGGTAAGGCATAAAATAAATGGGACACCGGCAATGTTTACTATCGCAGTAGTCTGCATGCGGCAGGCTTTGCTGGGCTCAAAAAGCACAGAGCGCGTCACAAACTCTAATCCGTACGCCTTAAGTATCGGCGCTGTTACATAATGCGTACTGATATCGCAAGAGCCAATAAGAAGTTCCTGCCAGCGTGCTTTTGTGCACAGACCGTAATGAAGCCAGGAATTAGTCTTGTCACCGTTTGCATACAAAGGATGAAGAGAGGGAGTTTCCATTACTCTATTGATATCCCTTAAAGCGGCTTGCATTCTCTCTAAATCTTCTAATCGACCGTTAAAATTACTGCTGGTGTTGATATCAGGCAAAAATCTCTCCATAAAAATATCGGCAGTGATATGTGTGTAGGCTTCTAATTCACCTTTAAAATGTTTGAAAGTAGGGCTTGAGGAGGCAGTTAATGGCCTATGGCTTATAGCTTGTGGCTTATGGCCTGAGCTACTATTAGCTATTGGCCATTTGCTAATTGCCATTAAGGGGCTGGAGGCCTCTCTGGGGAAACGCTTTAGCAACTCATTCTTCACTCTCCTCATTTCCGCCTCTTTAAGCGGGGTTATGCCTTGGCCTCGTACGGCACGTATAAGAAGCTTATTTATAGGCTGAGGTAAACCTAAAAACGCTCCGTAGGAATACGCGACCATTTGAAGGCTTTTAAATTTAGGGTCTACATACTTAACCACCACATTACCAGATACTTGTTCTCCCCCGTAATTATCCAAAATAAACCAGGTCAGCCAACGAAATCCTTCGCCATAACCTAAAACGGCCTCTCGAGATTTCCAAACCACAACTTCCGTAGTAATGTTTTGTTCCCGCAACTCAACAAATAACTGCGGCGCGCGTACAATATTAACAGTCCCGGTTAGTTCCATAATCCGGTCGAAACCACAAGCGCTAAAGTAC
>JAQTOI010000090.1 GCA_028713415.1 Candidatus Omnitrophota bacterium | reverse complement strand
GAGGATGAGGTGCCGTTTTTTCCGGTAAGAGAGGAATCAGAACAAGCAGTTGAAAAAATACTGCAACAAAAAGGCATACGTAAAGGCGAGGAGTTTATCGTAATACACCCCTGTGCTTCCTGCGTTTCAAAGCGTTGGCCGAGCGAATACTTTTCTAAACTTGTAAAGATACTGACATCCGAAACGCGCCTTAAAATAGTAGTTATCTCATCAGCCAGTGAAAAAGATTTAGGAGAGCAAATTGTCAGCGAGAATGAAGCAGTTGACTTGCGCGGCGCATTGACAATTTCTCAGATAGGCTCCTTGCTTAAGCGCGCTGCTCTCTTTATTTCTAATGATTCCGGACCGGTGCATATTGCTGCCGCATTAAATACTCCGGTGATTTCTATTTTCGGCAGGAATGACCCGGGGTTGTCCCCGAAACGCTGGAGGCCGCTTGGCGAAAGTTCATTCTATTTTCACAAAGACATAGGCTGCGTGGAATGTCTGGCGCATAACTGCGTAAAAGGATTTTTGTGCCTTAACGCAATAAAACCGCAGGAAGTTGCCCAAAAAGCCATACAGATATTATACGGACAATAATTTTAACTTGAAAAATATGCCCCTTTATCTTATACTTATAGAACATTGCCGGATAATTTAAGAACGAGAACAATCCTGGATTAGTTTAAAAGAGCCGCAATCATGATAAAACCCGAACGAAAAAGATTAAAGCATATTTCCATTAAAACTGCAGCCCCCAAACGGCAGGAGCCTGTACGGATTACGGTTATTGATTATAATGAAACAAGTTTCCAGCAAAAGGAAGTCAAGGCAGTCGAGGAGTGTTTTGCTTTTAAGGATAAACCAACCATTACCTGGATCAATGTTGATGGCATCCATCAAACTGAAATTTTAGAAAAGCTGGCAAACTGTTTTGAACTGCACCCTCTCATCCTTGAAGATATCAGCGATACTGATCAACGCCCAAAAGCAGAAGATCTCGACACCTACGTTTATGTTGTCTTAAAAATGATGACCTATGGGTTTGAGGAATCAGAAATACAGCTGGAGCAAATCAGCATTATTTTAGGCAACAATTTTGTGATTTCTTTTCAACAAGATGTTGGTGATGTTTTTGACCCCATCCGTGAGCGAATAAAAAACGGCAAAGGCAGAATACGCAAGATGGGGCCTGATTACCTTGCTTATGCGCTTATCGACGCCATAGTGGATAACTACTTTAATGTCCTTGACCAGTTCGGAGACCGCATAGAGTTTTTAGAGGAAGAAACCATTAGCGGGCCGGACGCTTCAGTCCTCAAGGAAATTTATCATCTTAAACGCGAGATGATTTTCCTGCGCCAATCCATTTGGCCGTTGCGCGATCTCCTGCGGGGTATTGAGAGAAGCGAATCGCATTTAATCAAAGATACAACGCGAATTTATTTCAGGGATATTCAGGACCACGTTATACACATTATTGATTCAATGGATATTTTCCGGGAAATGCTCACCGGATTAATAGAAATTTACCTTTCCAGCTTAAGCAACAAGCTTAATGAAGTGATGAAGGTGCTCACGGTTATCGCCACTATATTTATGCCGCTTACTTTTATTACCGGTATTTTTGGTATGAATTTTAGACATATTCCGTGGCTTGAAAAACATTGGGGTTTTTTCGCCTCGCTTACTATAATGTTTAGCATAGGCGCTTACATGTTTGTTTATTTTAAAAAAAGAAAATGGGTTTAATAGTTTTTACCTGTTTCTACAATGCCCATTTTTGTCTTCAGTCTTTGGCTTGCCCTCCGAAGCGTTAGCGTTGGAACATGCTACTTGGTATATAGTTAAGAATTTTCTACTTTAGAAGGCTCGCGGAGAAGAGAGCGGCAGATAAAATCCTATAAAAGCGGTAACGCATTCAAGAAATTGCTTCGTGAATGTGTTGGTTTATTAAATATTTGAATGTGCTCGGCCCCATCGTCTAGTTAAATGAGCACGTTGTTTTTCTAAGTGCACAGCACGTAAGAAAAATAACAGTGCGAATTAATCCTGAGCGAAGGAGCGAAGCGACTAAGCCGAAGGACATAAACATACGGCCCCATCGTCTAGCCTGGTCTAGGATGTCAGCTTCTCAAGCTGAACACACGGGTTCAAATCCCGTTGGGGCTGCCATAAAAAAGCTCGCTCTTTTGAGCGAGTTTTTTTATGTCTGGAAGCCCCTTTCGGGTTTGAAGCCCGCAGTCAGGACAATAACGCGGTTCTATCCTCATCTATGTAGGCTATTTCTCCTTAAGGATCCACGACTCCGCGAAGGGCGGAGGAGTGAAATCCCGTTGGGGCTGCCATAAAAAAGCTCGCTCTTTTGAGCGAGTTTTTTTATGTCTGGAAGCCCCTTTCGAGTTTGAAGCCCGTAGTATTATGTGCTGATAGCTGCTTCTTTTCACCTTTCTTTCATTGACTAAAGCGACTAATGATGATAGTATTTGAAAAATACAAGGGAGAGTAATTGCTAAACACTTTAAAATTTCTAAAACTTGATAAGTGCTATGGACAAAGAATTTTTTTTGGATAGGCTAAAGCGCGGGCTTGAAATGGAGGAAGTGATGGAGGGTTTGCTTGTTGACTTAACTCAAGTTCAGCTTGTTTCTTCTGATGTCCCCAAAGATGTTCAAAATAAAATTTATGATACATTTTCGCGCATAAAAAACGACACCATCAAGCATAAGCAGATTGTCGCAGAAATTATCAACAAAGTACAAAGAACAGGACGATGAGTAAACGCATAGTCGAAGAAAGAATCCGACAACTGCTTGCACTGGATAAAAATGCCTATGACATTTATTCTGATTTGGCGGCAAAAATCGATGACCCCGAATTAAAAGGAAAGCTTGAGCTGCTGGCAAAAGAAGAGGCTATCCACGTCAGCCTCATTAAAGAAATGCTTTCGCTTTTATCTTAAATTATTGTTTGATGAAGACGAAATTTAGCGATATCGGAGAATGGTTTAAGATTGCCGAAGTTCTGCTGATAATTGTCGTAGCGCCCACCGCCATTTTTTTTATTTTTTCCTTACATCTGCCAATTGTTCTTGATATCTCCTATTATTTTCTGGTTACTATTCTGGTTATTCAGGCAGCTATAGCATATTTACACGCCGGCAGTGTTTTTAGGAGAAAAAGATTCCACGCCTTGCCTAGCGCAAAAAAAGAACCATTGCCCCGGACAACTTTTATTGTAGTGGCATACCTGCCTAACGAAACCGAAATAATCGAATCCACACTAACCAATATTCTGCAGAAAGTAGAGCGCCCGCAAGACGGCATCGAGGTGATTCTATCTTACAATACGCCGCACATGGAGGAATTGGAGCTTAAGCTTCGCGATATGGCCATCAAATGGCCTGAGCTTATACTGGCAAATGCCCACAATTCCCGCTCTAAGAGCCAAAATCTTAATTATGCTATCGAGCTTGCTTCGGGGAAAATGATTGTGCTGATTGATTCCGACCATCTGCTTGATGCCGATTGCCTCAAAAAGGCCTGGCGTTGGCTTGACGAAGGCTACGACGTGGTGCAAGGCCGCTGTAAGGTGAGTAATGCTACTCTTTCGCTTATAAGCCGTATTGTTGACGTTGAATTTGAAATAATCTACGGTATCCACCATACCGCTAAATCCATTATTTTTGACTCCGCGTTATTTGGCGGTTCAAACGGCTATTGGAAGAGTTCTGTCGTAAAAGATATCAAATTTTCCGAGGGCATGCTTACGGAAGATATCGATGCTACCCTGCGCACGCTTTTGGCCGGCTACCGTATTGTACATGATCGCAGTATCATTTCCCGGGAACTTGCCCCCACCAGGATTAAAAGCCTCTGGTTACAGCGCAAACGCTGGGCGCAAGGCTGGTTTGAGTGTTCATTTAAATATCAACTCAAGGTATGGAGGAGTAAGTATTTTAACTTTGGGCAAAAATTTCTCTGGACTACCTTGCTCTCCTGGCGTGTGGCCTATGACGTTCTTAGCATGTTATTATTTCCGGTGCTCTTTGCTTACTGGTTAATTCTTGGAAAAATAGTGCTTCCTGTGAATGCCTATATTATTTTTGCCTTGTTTTTTACTTTATTAAGCGGCCCATTTCATGCGCTGGCTGCCTTCAGAAACGCAGCTAAGCCCCGCGCCTCGGCTTTTTGGTACATTTTATACGCCTTTGGCTTTTGGCCCTATACCGTATTTAAGAGCGTAGTCAATCTTGTAGCTATTCGGGATGAATTAAGCGGAGAAAGGAAATGGATTTCGACCGCCAGGGATAAAAGATGAAAATTAAGTTTCTTATCTTTACCCTATTATTTATTGCTGCCTTTTGCCCGGCAAAAGTGTTTGCTGATAGCCCGGAACAGCAGCTTGACCAAGCGCGTAAACTAGTTCAACAAAAATCCTACGATGAGGCGCTTAAGCTATATATCCAGATTAGCGACTGGCTGCGTAAAGACCCTGGCCTGGTCATCGAATGGGCAAGGGTTTATGCCTATGCCGATAAACACCCTAAGGCTATTGCTTTGTTTGAAGAAGTCCGAGGCAGCCATCCCGAGCGTGAAGCAGAAATTATCTCTGAATTAGCCGATCAATACAAATGGGATGGGCAGCTTAATAAATCTATAATTGAATATCACAAAGCACTTAGCTACAAACCCAACGATGAACAGCTTCGATACGCCTTGGCCCAGGCTCTTGCCTGGAATAAGCAACACAAGGAGGCGCTTAAAGAGTACGAGGCGATTCTTACTTCTAACCCGCAATCAACAATCGTCCTTCTTGGCAAAGCAGAGCTATTAAGCTGGCAGGATAAGCTGGAGGAGGCCTCTAAGCTTTATGATCAGGTATTAAAAACTGACCCGGCTAATTTAACCGCCCAAAACGGCTTAGCGCGTATCCTTGTCTGGCAGGGTTATCATCACCGGGGTATCGCAGCCTACACTGAAATTCTAAAAAACCACCCAGATAATCTTGATGCTCTCGAAGGGCTATCTTTTGCCTATCACTGGCGCAATCAGAATGATTTGGCACTTGTAACTTTGGATAAACTTTTTTCCCTTGCTCCAGAGAGACATGCGGCAAAACAGCTCTATCAGGAAGTAGATAACGCAAAGAAGCCGTATTTTTCCCAGGGTAACCGTTTTTCTGAAGACAAATACAAACAGGCAATCCAGGCGCATGAGGCGCGCGCCGGTATGTATGCGGGAAATTTTCTGATTGAAGGAATTGACGAATGGATACGCTTGCGCAAATTTGAACATAACACCATACACGCCAACCGGGGCGGCCTGGGAATGCGCACGAAAATTACTGATTCCCTGGGCCTGAACTCCTACATTTACGGCACAAAATATGATTTCGAAGATTACTCCACTTTTACCACCGATAGCTGGGTAACTTATATCCCTGATGACTACTGGCGCCTTGATGCCGGTTTTTCGCGTTCAAGCTTTGAAGACATTGACGCCCTCTTTAAGCATATCATTGTAAATAGCAGTTCAATGTCGGTGGATTTTCGGCCGGACCGCTGGTGGTTTTTCAACGTTAAATATTCGCACGCTAGCTACAATGATGGCAACGCGCAAAATACCGGCTCAGCAAAACTGGAATACCGCCTGCACCAGGACCCATATATAAAGCTTTATTCTAATTTCTATTATACCGATTTTAGCGACGTTAAAAGTAACGGTTATTTTAACCCTTCTTCGATGCAGGCCTACACTATAGGTATTTACGCAAGCAAACAAATCAACCGGCGTTTATTTCTTGAGGGGCAAACTTCTATCGGCTATGAAGATCAGGACCCGCCTCAATTTCACCGCACGCATTACGCCAGCCTCGGTTTAGGTTATCGTTTAAACCACAACTGGGATTTATCCCTGCGCGGTGAATATTTTGACGCCCGGCCTGACAGCCATTCCAAGGGTTATGCCAAAAAAAGCGGCTTCTTAACCTTAACTTATACTTTTGGCGGCACTCCGCCAAGCCTGCCGGAAACTTCAACCCCCAGCCGTCCGCTCACCGGCCGTTAGCCGATGACTGATTGACAATTAATAATTGATAATTCGTAATTTATAATGGAGGACGCGGCTTTCAGCTAGGCAGTAATTCACCCTTGACATTTATAGGACATATGGTATATTCTAATTGAGTATAATATAGGACATATGTCCTAGTATATATTGGAGAAAGTATGAGCGAATTCATTATAAACGATAAAGAAAAACTGAAGAAAATCATTAAAGCTACGGGTATTTCGCGTTCTGATTTAGCGCGGCGCCTTGAGGTGAGCTATAAAACTGTCTATAGATGGCTGGACAAGGGCATTTCGCCTCATCCGGCGCAATCAAGAGACATTGACCAGCTCTTTAAAGAATATGTGGATTTACGCGAAATGGTCGCAAATCTACACAAGAAAGTCAAAGACCCCGTAAAAATTCTAAAAACCGATAAAAAAATACGGTACGCATTCATTTTGGAGATGACCTATAATTCTAACGCCATAGAAGGAAGCCGCATGACGGTAGAAGAAACCGAACTAGCCTTTGACGGAAAGAAGGTGAGGGGTAAGGAGATGTTTGAGGTACTTGAAGCCGTTAATCATAGAAATGCTTTGGAGTTTCTCTTAGAAAATATCAAGCCCGATTTTAAGATTGAAAAGGATTATATCTTAAAGCTTCATGAGATAGTAATGTACAATTTTAACAATAAATTACCCGGAAAATATAGAACCGGACAAGTTAATTTAACCAACGCTGATAAACAACTTCCTTCCGCGCAGGATGTTCCTTTAAAAATGGGCACGTTACTTAAAAACATAAATAATTATGGGAGGGACCCAATCGGAAAAATAGCGCAGGACCACTATGATTTTGAAGCCATCCATCCCTTTTTTGACGGTAACGGAAGAGTAGGCAGGCTTATCACGATTACGCAGCTTTTAAGCCAGGGGTTTGCTCCGGCAATCATTACCATAGATGAGAGATATAAATATTATATGGCTTTAGGCAAAGCTGACCTCGGAAATTACAAAAACATAGTCCAGATGCTTTGCGATAGTATAATAGAAGGATATAAACTAATAACCAATTGACAATTACCAATTCGTAATTCGTAATTTGTAATTGTTTAAAAATGGGGGTGCGCAATGAAAAAAAGACCTACCTGGGCGACGGTTGTTGGAATATTCGGTATTGTGATTTCATCTTTTGGAATTCTTGGAGCAGCGCAAACGATGGTAATGCCGAAAATGATGGAATTTCAGAAACAAATGTTTTCTGATATTTCGCGGCAAATTGAAAGAGACGCCGCGAATCAAACATCATCGGACGAAGAACAATCCAGACAAGAGGCTAAAGCCATGTTTGAAACGATGGAAAAAATATGGTCTTTCCCCCAATGGTATAATACCTGGTCGATAGTAACAGGCCTGCTGCAATTAGCAATTTACGGATTTTATCTTTTTGCCTGCATCTGGCTTCTTCAAATGAAGCCATCATCAATTAAAATGTTTTATTTTGCGGCTGGGGCAAAGATTGCGCATGGTGTTTTAAATTGCATTTTAGGCGTAATGTCCTCATCTTTTATGGTAATGGCTATGATGGCCTGGGGCGCTGTTGGAATTGTTATTCATATTGTTTTACTCATTGTAGTCGCAACCGCTGATAAAAAGGAGTTTTTGCCGGAAACACAGCAATCGGTTTCGTAATTGATAATTGGTAATTGATAATTA
>JAQTOI010000089.1 GCA_028713415.1 Candidatus Omnitrophota bacterium | reverse complement strand
TCACCCAGAGTAGATACAAGCGTTCTAATTTCTTTTTTAAGCTTCTCGAAGTCAATTTTTTTGGGCATTTTCTCCTTGTTATTAATTATCTGCTTCAGGCTACATGCTTCAGGCTCCAGGCTTTTTGCTTTTAGAGCTTGCAGCCTGCGGCTTGTGGCTTGCAGCCAATCAGGTAGCCAATCCCCCATCAATCCTTATCGCATTCCCCGTCATATACGGCGCTTTGTCGCTTGCCAGGAATACGCACAGCTGGGCGACTTCCTCCGGCTTTCCAATCTTTTTTGCCGGGATATATTTAACTATTTCCTGCTTTACGTCTTCACGCAGGGACTTTACCATATCTGTTTCGATATAGCCCGGGCATACCGCGTTAACGCGCACATTATATGCCGCCACTTCTTTGGCTAAAGCTTTTGAAAAGCCGATAATCCCGGCTTTTGCCGCGCTGTAATTGGTCTGGCGCGGAATTCCCACCAGTCCGCTTACTGAACTCATATTGATAATGCAGCCCTTCTTTACTTTTAGGAAATTAGTAATTATGGCACGCGTCATATTAAATGTGCCGCCTAAATTCGTATCGATCACCTCTTTCCAGTCTTCAGGCAGCATCATCATCAAAGCTTTATCTCTGACAATACCGGCGTTATTAACTAATATATCAACATCGGAGAACTTCTCATAGGCTGTAGCGACAACTTTTTTGCATTGCTCATAATCTTTAACATCGGATTGTAATGCCAGGCACCGGACACCTTGCGCCTCTATCTCTTTAGATAACTCCTCCGCTTCTTTTTTGCTTTTATTGTAAGTAAAAACAACATTTGCTCCGGCAGAAGCAAACGCGCTGCAGCACGCTCTACCTATTCCGCGTGAACCGCCGGTAATTATCGCTGTTTTTCCTTTGAGTTCCTTCATATAACACTATTCGTCTTTCGTTAAGCGGTTGCGTAGCTCGAATCGTTAATCGTCTTACGGTTGCGTTTGTTAAATGTATCCCAAGATAATGCTAAATTGTAAAGTTGCCGGCTTATTTTATCGTACTGATCGATTAAACTGTTACAGAGATTACTATCTACGTGGCTTGCGTAAAGATCGCGCGCTTGACATAAAGAAACAATAGTTTCATTTGATTCTGCCAAAGCATCATCAATATATTTCTGAAAACCCCTACATTGATGCCGTTTTGAATGCCCTTCGGCAATTAAACGTGGTATTGCTTTTGTGGATCTACGGAGCTGATCTTTCAAATCGCAATCTTCTTCTTTGGGTATATTAGGCAAAATTTCCCTATGAACAATAAGCATATTCTTGTATGCTGCCTGGTAGACGTCTAAATCCTCAAAACTTCTTATTCTCTTTTTATCTTCCATGCCGATTTCCGATTAACGCTTGACGTTTCCAGCTACGCTACCTATCAACGCTAACCACGTTGAAGTATTTCCGTGACATCCGTAGCCATCCGTCTGAATCCGTTTTTCTAATTATACCACAAATTTTCTAATATTTAAGCAGAAAAAAGTCAGTTTTGTTCGTTTTTTCCCCGCGTCTACGCCGTTTTAAAGTATAACTTTAAATTGTCAAATGCAGTGTACAGAAGAATAAATCAGGAAAAGACAATACTTCGAGGAGCACCCCCATAAGAAAGGAAGAAGAAAGTTATAATATTCTATTGCCGTGAATATTGCTCAACGTACCTATCTACGAGCTCTCGTATCATTCTCTGGTATTTAGTATGGTGCAACAGCGCTTGCCGCTTAAAGAAATCGATACTTTCTTTCCTGAGCACTAATGTAACTTTTTTAGCCTCATCAGCAATAGCCAACTCATCAGGTGATGGCAAAAAATCTTTAATCCTCGTTAATTTGCCAATTGGCATGTTATGGTCAATCTTTTTCTTTCTCATAATAATATTTCTCTCCTTTTTTCCAATGTCCAGCACCAAAAATTCTGATTTTATCTTCGCGATACGTGAAACGCACCGTTATAACTATACCCTCTACTTTACCAATACAGAAAAATCTTTCTTCAGACACGGAATGTTTGGAATCAATGTAAATTTTTCTTTTTGTATCCTTAAAAACTTTGGCAGCCGTAATAAAATTAATTCCATGTTTATGGATATTAGCTACTTCTTTTTCATAATTCCAAATAAAATTACCGATAACTTTTTCCACGCTTAGAATGTATCATATATATTGCTATTTGTCAATATTATTATACATATACATTTTATTTGAGCTTGTTTTAATACGGTCAATACTCTCCATAAATCTTCACAACGGTGTCTTTGTCAGGGGAATATTGAGAAGGGTTTTTGGAATGGTAAGAAAAGAGTTCATCTTTGCAGTGCTCCCTCCTAGGCTGCTAAAGAAAAAAAGGAAAAATTGAAGCTGTTCTTAACCTCTACTTTTTACCTTTTTGGCTTTCTACCTGTTACCTGATACCTGTTACGTGATACATTTCACGCTGCATGCTCAATCAGAATTCTACCGCCAATCTTACGCCTACTTCTGTAGAGTTATTCTTTGGCTCATGGACAGAGCCCAGTAAAACTCCATTCGCGGTCCAATCGACATCATTTGAACGCTTAATGTTCCAGTAGCGGATAAAAGACTCAAGCAGAAAATTAACTTTCTCGCCCTTTTTTAACAGTCTTAAAGAGCCTCTTATGCCATAGCCTTTTTTCTGGCGGTTTTCCGGATCGTTGTATGCGGAATTCGCATCGCTCAAATGGCTTATCTGCGTTCCGCGCCAGAGATAATCATATTCCGCACTTGCACCCAGAAACCAGTCATTATTCAGGCGCCTAATAGCTTCCAAACCTACGGGGCTGTAAATATACCGAGATTCCCTTTCGTAACCTACTGCACCGGTGGTAGAAGTCATGCCGGAAGTATCGTCATTGAGATAGCGGTAGCCTCCTCCCAGGTAAGGAGTAAGAGCGTAAGCGTCTGCGATAAGAAAATCATAACCGACTAAGCCCCTGCCCTCCCAGGTATAATCATCGACATCATCTATTTCTCCTGAACCGTCATAGTCCAGTTGCCCGTAGGCGGCTCTTCCCTCAAGTTTACCCATAATATTGTCATGATAAGCGTAGGAGCCGGCTAAGCCGGCCATATGCCCATCTTCCGTGACGCCCGACTCTTTATAGTGAAAATAATATATTTCTGTTCCTATTTGCGGGGTATGCTTTTTGAAGAAAATTTCAGAAGCTGATAAGGATTCAGTGGGGTACACCTCTACAGATTTGGCATATTGAGAATTTTTTTCGCTTTCCTGATTCAGACCCTCATTTTCAGCAAGGTTAATTTCTGAAGAGCATTGCGGCTTAACCTGGTAATATTGCGCTTCGAACTGGTCTAGAGCTTGCTTAACAGCTATTGATTTGGTATTTTTTCCCAGAGCGGCGAAAGCTGTGGCGGGAATACACAAGAAAACTAATAGTAATAAACTTTTTATCTTCATACCGTTTTGCGTTTGCGTGTGCCAATATTTAAGCATAATTGGTTTATTCTTCAAGAATTTTTTTAAAGCAGTGAAAGCGTATTAACCAACGTAATTTTCCAAAACAGCCGCGCTGTTATAGCCTCCAGGCCCGGATGAAATAACCAAGGCGCGTTTGACGGTTTTTTTCCGGGAAACATTAGGGACACAATCAATGTCGCACTGAGGGTCAGCCTCCTGATAGTTTATGGTGGGCGGGACAAACCCTTTTTTCATGGCTCCGACACAAGAAGCAATCTGCAAAACAGAGGCAGCAGAAAAAGTTTCTCCCAGCATGGACTTAATGGAACTTACCGGTATATTTTTTAATTGCTGTCCGAATACGTTTTTTAAAACTTTCACTTCAATACTGTCAAGCGACTGCGAAGAATTGGCGCAGCTTGAAATATAATCTATTTCTGAAGGGCCGATACCTGCACTATCAAGCGCGCTTCTTATTGACTTCTCAATCCCCTCTCCCTGCGGATGGACCTTACCCATTCGAAAGGCGTCAAAATAAGGCGTAACGCTGCATATCCGGGCGATTATATTTGCTCCCCTTGCTTTTGCTTTCTTTTCATCTTCAACGCAAAATGCGACAGCAGCTTCACCTAAGAGGGGCCCGTTCCTGCGCTTGTCAAAAGGACAACTCACCGGGACGCTGCCAAGGCCGGCCATATAACCTAAGTGGTGAAAGCCGAAAAATAAAGAAGAGGTAAGCGCGTCAACTCCGGTGCTAAAAACCGTTTCAGCCCGGCCGCTTTCTATGGCATCGATAGCGTATTTTAAGGCATCCAGGCCTGAAGTATATCCGGTGCTTATTGTGGCGTTAAAACCCTGAATGTTAAAGCGGATTGAAATTTGAGAAGATGCGGCATTAAGGACAGTGGATGGAAAAAGCGCCGGGTTAGAAAATTCAAGGCCGTCCCGAAGCACTTCTGTATCAAATTCTATGATAGACCATAGATGCGAAAAGGTAGTGCCGGTAGAGACAGCAATAGAGTCGGTATTGGAATCATTGATAATGATGCCTGATTCATCTATCGCCTGCTTGGCGGCAACCAGAAGAATTTGCGTGGTCCTATCTATGTTACGCAATCCTTTTACCGGGCCAAGATGTTCTTGAATGGAAAAATTCTGTATTTCAGCTGCCCGGTTTACGGAAAACTTGCTGGTATCAAAAGAAGTGATCTGGGTAGCACAATCTTTACCTTCTTTAAGCGCCTGCCAGAAATTTTCCTTGCCTATGCCGCTTGGCGCAACCACCCCAATTCCAGTTATGACCGCATCAATGTGAGCCATTTCGGGCTTATTTTATCCTAAAAGGCCTCAAAAGTGAAGATTTTTATTAAGAGAAAGTAAACGCTTACAATTATACCCCCTGAAACCCTTGAAAAATATAGAGAATCCGTGTTATTGTTAATTGAAGGCCTCCGAGAGGAGGTCAAAGCCACGGACCCTCTCCCGGTGTTTGGGGGAGGGTGTCTTTTTTAAAAAATGATTACACAGATTAAAGGAAAGATTACGAAGATTATAGAGAGATTCAGTATCACGTAACAAGTAACAGGTAACACGTCTTTTCTGGAAGCCTGGCACTTGATACCTGTTACCTGATACGGAATTTCAAATCCTGTGGCAGATCCAGCTTTACTACAATGCCGCTTCAATGGCCTTGCGACAAGCATCAGCCAAAATCTTTCTTTGGATAGAAAGGTTATCCCCCTCTGCAATTACCGGCATAATAGGCTCGCAGACTTTTACCTCAACCGTGATTTTGCGTAAAGTAAGAAACTTAAAAATGTGAGGGATAAATTCCATCTCGCCGTACCAATATAATAAATCCTTATTTTTTTCGTTAATATCGTCAGAATTTATTTTCTTGTATTTTATTGCCAAGGGGACAATCTTAGCTTGCGCTAGTATGGGCGCCATAAAAAATGACGACTTAAACGGCAGCAGGCTTCTGCCGTCTGCGGACGTGCCTTCAGGATACAGAATTACATTTATATCATCCTTCAAGGCCTTATAAATTTTATCCGCGTCTTCCTGAACATACGCGCGCCTGATACGCTCTACGAATATGGTATTTGAGAGAAATGAAAATAACCCAAAGAGAGGCCATTTGCGTAAATCGGCGCGCGCGATGAACACAATAGGCGCCAGGCTTGTGGCGATAATGCCGTCAAGATAACTTAAATGATTAGAGACGAACAAAACACCTTTGCTTTTTAAGAGTTCTCCTCTGCCCGTTAAAATGACTTTTATGCCAAGGACAAAAACAAGTAGTTTACCGAAAATATAAACAACATGGGGGATCATCTTGCGGCCCAAGTGAGGTAAAAACACGAAAACGCAACGCACAAGGATAAGCGCTATGATACAGAAAAAAATACCTAAAGTTAATATAAAGGCTTTTATTAAACGCATTTAGATAAATTTTCCCAAATAAGGCATATTCGCAATTTTGAAGTCAAGGAGCATAAAGAAATCTGCTGTATCAAATACCTTGTCCCACACCGGCTCGCCGCAGGCATACGCGCCTATTTTTAAGTAATTGCGCATAAGAGAAGGCAGCAGTTTTACTACAGATTTTGCCTCGCAGTGCCCGATATTTTTCGAGTAAGGGTAAGCCTTGCCTTCTAAGGGCGTGACGCGTAAATTCTGCGGCGAAAAAGCGTTGGCCTTAAGGAAGGTGAAAATCTTTCCTATCGTTTCTTCGGTCGGGTGTTCTATACTGGCACAACCCAAAAGATAATTAACATTGTGTTCTTTAACGTATGAGGCTATTGCCTTCCACATATATGCAAGAATAGGATATTTGCGGTATTCGGGGTCAACGCAGGCCCTGCCCATTTCAAGCAGTTCCGGCTGGCAGTTCTTCTTGATATTTTCGAGATTAAATTCAGTTTCTGAATAAAACCCGATATTCTTTGCTGCGGTTGAGCCTAAAAGAAGCCTGTAGGTGCCGACCACACGGTTTAAATTGCGCTCTATGACTACGATATGCTCGCAGAGTTTATCGAACTGGTCGTGCTCTTTCCCGGATTCGCCAAAAAAAACGCTTTTGCGCAGGGCAAATGCCTGCTCCAGGAGCGGGCCAGCGTTAACGGCTAAGACATCGAATTCCGGCATATTTTTTTTATTATCCATGTAGGATTAGTTATATACCCTCTCTGGGAGTTTTTTAAATTAGTGAGGTATTAAATCCTTGAAGCCGTAAGGCCTAAGAATCTTTCTTCAATTCATTATAGAGATCTTCCCACTTCGGATTCATTGATTCTATTAAACTTATCTTCTTTTCTCGCTTCCAACCTTTTATCTTGCGCTCTCTAATGCGAGCACTATCCATATCAACAAAGGCCTCGTAATATAAAAGCTTGTTTAAATTGTATCGCCCTGTGAATCCATGTAGATATTTCCGTTTATGGTGATAAACCCTTTTGAGTAGATCGGTTGTGGCACCAACATACAGAACTGAACTACCTTGATTTGCAAGAATATATACGTATCCAGTTCGATATTTATCTCTATTCATATTTGAGATCCTTCGCCCCTACCTCTCGCTTCGCCAGATAGCCAGGGGCTCAGGATGAAAAGACTGGAAAATATAAAAATTTTCCAGTCTTTTCAATTATACCAAAAAGCCGATATTTGATAAGAGTTTATTGTAATAAAAATTGTAAGGGTTTCATAAACTAATAACAATAATTTATTAAATTTTGCTTGAAAATTCAGGAAAATATGATATATATACTTTTGAAATATCTCAATAAAAAAAGGGATTCATGGCAGAAGTGCGTATCGAAAAAAAAGAAGATTTCGAAAAAGCGCTTAGAAAGTTTAGTATAATGTGCAAGCGCGAAGGTATTATCAGAGAATGTCGGGAACGGCAATATTACACGAAACCATCTCAAAAAAGGAGGGAACGAAAGAAAAAGTTTTAGGATCAGACGGGATTTGTATCACGTTAGAGTAAAGCAAAGTTAAAGGAGCTAAAGGAGACCGAAAACATGGACGAGGAAAAAAAGTTGTATGTCGGAAATTTGGAATTTGGGGTTACTGAAGAAGAATTGCGCAAGAGTATAGAAGAAAAAGGAATTACCGTAAAAGAAGTTAAAATAATCTCTGATAAATTCACAGGGAAATCAAAAGGCTTCGGGTTTGCGGAATTTGAAACCGAAGAGCAAGCGCAGCAAGCGATAGAGGCTCTGGATGGTAAAGAGCTGAATGGAAGGACATTAAGAGTAAGCAAAGCACGCAAGATGCAGCCACGTACCGGCGGCGGCGGCGGACGTAGAGAAGGCGGTTACGGCAACGGCGGTGGCGGCGGCGGTTATTCTGGCGGAAGATTTAGAAGATAATTAGATAAATAGAAAAGGGTAGGAAGAGAATGCCGTTCCCCTCCTACCCTTTTTTGTTGCC
>JAQTOI010000088.1 GCA_028713415.1 Candidatus Omnitrophota bacterium | reverse complement strand
AGCGCGCTTACCGTCCAAATGCAAACAGGAAAGTTGCCGCGCCGGCCTATTATCTGTGTAGGCAAAGATTTTTATCAAAGAACAGACAATGCCATACTGCATCAGGCACTCAATTACTACAACCGTGATCCCGATAGATCCAAACGTTTTCAATTAGTTGACGAAGAAGACCGAGAACTTGTACATTACGCTGATGTATCCGGGGAAGCCCTGGAAATGTTAGGCGCGCTTAAAGCCTCAAGCGCGGCAAGCTTCCCGCGAGAAAACGGCCAACAAGAATCACGCGAATCCATTTCAACCGCGTGGGAGCAAGAGAAAGAATTGGTACCTGGCTTTTATTCCGATTGCGTATTAGCTGAAGAAAGTGGTGTGGTAGAAGCCGATCATTCTCAAGGAAACGTATTTCATGTTTTTAAAGCAGTAGTAGCTATTTTAAGTGGCATTTGGGCACGAGAAACTACCGAGGCTGAACCTTATTATATAGTAGACGTTGAAGCGTTGCATGAAGCGCTAATAAATGAATACGGAATACCTTTTGCCTTAGAAGATCTAAGAGAGCTTTTAGATAGCGATAAATTCGATGAATGCCTGGCAAATGAGGGTTTGGAATGTGTGTGGGTGGATGATGCGCACACAGAACTTTCGATACTATCTTTATTAGAAGCAGATTCAGACGTTAAACGGATAGGGAATGCGGAGCTGCAGAGAGTAGATTCCTTGGGTGATATCAGCTGGCAGGATGATTACTTTTATGTCGACAAGGATCTTTCCGGGCAAATGCTTATTGTTACGCCTTATGGGATAGGCGATAAGATTTCGGAAATAAGAATATATAAAGGCTATATATGCGTGGCTTGTTATCATCTTGCGACAGGCGAAGTATGGTTTAGGCAGGAGGCGCGTAGGCAGCGTGATTTACGCAGCTTCAGCATCAGGCGAGCCGATTATCTGGCGAAAGTCTTAAGTGATTACAAGAGTTTTTCAGGCCATTGGTTTACTGCGCAGAGGTTGCTACGATTTATGCAAGACAGGCGATTATTAAAAATTGATCTTTTTGGAGGCTTAACCAAGAGGGCTTGCTACGAAGCTCTTTTGGATGCATTAAGGGTGCTCAGCATACGTGGTTTTTTAAAGAGGCAGGACAGGGTTGCCTTAAGGTCCCCTCATTTATATTGTATGGCAGGTGTTTTAGCAGAAACGGTTTTTAAGCCAAATTTAACGCGGCTGCACGAAGAAAGGCTGGAATATCTCATGAATATCGTTCGAACGTATTATAAATATTTTAGGATAGGTTTTTCTAGCCAAGGCATCATCAATTTTATGTTTACGCATAATTACTCTAACGAAGAGCTATTTGGCAGCGATCCTTCAGAGCGCTTTTTGCTGGACGCGGTCCGGAAAGCGTTAAGGTTTGGCTGGCAAAATGGCTCATTACGCGCAGAGCGCAGAGTAAGCGATAGAAACACTATTTATTTTTTACAGAATTATTTAGTTCCGGAAAACCTTGCGAAGGATTTGGAATTTGTAAGAGAAAACACGTATGCTACAGGCGGTGCCAGCTCGCCGGTAGATAATAAAGAACTTCAATATTCAGGGCTTAGCCTGTCATTAAGTATAAAAGGTTCATCTTCACCGGCAATAACAAGAGAGCCCGGTAAGCAATTGCTTGCCGCCGCGGATATTATTTTAAAAATGCTTTATCTGATAGATATTAAAAAAATAAGGGGGCCGCCAGAACTTAAAGACATCATTTGGCGTAACGGTTCAGAAATTGATTCTCAAAAGCTCATTCGATTATTGGTAAAAGAATTTGAGCCTGAACGGATAGTATTTTTTGATGGAGATGAATATCTTTTTTTAGAAAGAGATAGGTTACGTTTGTTGATTTCGCAAATGACGGCGTCCGAGTTGGAAAAATTTATTTTGTCTCTAGGGGTTATTATAGGACTTTGGATAGAGAGGACATCTTTCAAAGCTGCCGGAAAAATTTTGCATAGCATACAAGAGAGGCTGCGGAAGAGAGAAATAATAAATCAGTTTTCTTTAAAATTACAAAGGCCTAAGTTGGTTGGCGGCGTCGAGATTCCATCGCGTTTATGTATCCAGCCTATGAATTCAAACGATTCACTTAATGGGAACCCTTCTGCAATAACCATAGAACGCTATCAACGCTATGCGCGATCAGGAGCTGGTTTAATAATCGTAGAACATGCTCTTGTAGCGGAGCCTTCAGCTTGGAGAGCTAATAATCTATGTGTAGACCCAGCACATGCCAAAGGCGTTCGTAAATTGGTGCGAGCCGTGAAGACAATAAACCCCCGTTGTAAATTACTGTTTCATATAAACTACAGGGCAACGAGTCCGCAAGCATTGGCAGTACAAGCAAAATCACAAGGGAACAAAAAACGAGAAATGCCTATACATTTGACGCTCACAAAAGCCCAAATTAGAGATATAGTTCAACGCTATATCAATGCAGCCCAGGTTGTGTATGAAGCCGGCGGAGACGGTGTAGAGCTCAAAGCATGTCACATGAGTTTATTGATGAACTTTTTGATGCCCTATAATCAGAGGTCAGATGAATACGGAGGAAGTTTAGATAATCGAATGAGAATCGTCAGAGAAATCATATGCGGGATACGCAAGAAAATCCCTGATAATAATTTTAAAATAAGCGTACGTCTATCAATGTACGAAGGAGTCTCAGGAGGTATGGGCACTGCTTCACCGCGAACAAGGAGCGAAGATATGAAAGAGCCATGCGCGATGATTGCGGAGTTTGTCAGGGATGGGGTGGAGATAGTAAATATATCAGCCGGTAACGCTTTTTTAACTTTCGATAGAATATCTCCTCAAAAAATACCACCAGAATTCTCACTATCTCGTTTAAAAAGTTTTCCTCTTTTTCGATATGCAAAAGCAGCCAAGGATTACTTATTTTCCCAGAATTTAAGTCATGCTATTGTAATAGGTTCAGGCTTTAGTACATTTTGTAAAGCCCTACCGTATGTAGCCCTCCTTAATTTAGAAAAAGGCAATATGGATTTAGTCGGCATAGGCAGACAAGCTTTTATAGATGCGGATATATGCCATATCGCATCAGGGGCTTTTGAGAAATGTGCGCGGTGCAATAAATGTTTCCTTTCCTTAATGCATAGATATCAGCTGCCTACAGGTTGTGTCAGAAAGAGAAAGTATAGGAAACTTAGCAATATGATTGCGGGGGGAGCAATTGAAACATTGAGCCCAGAGTTTATAGAATTTGTTGTGAAGGCATATTTAAAGTTAACGGGAGAAAGCAGGCAACATATGGCAGCATTTATGAAAAGATATGATAAGAGGTTTAATAATGTTTTTACGAGGCGATTACAAGAAATCGAAAGTCAAGTTATCGCTCATGTTAAACATGGTTCCCACGCCAGCTCGCCGGCGAAAAGCAGCCAGGTTTTTAAGATAGGATATATAAACGAAAAGAGGTCTTCCTCAAATATCTTTTGCGCTTTTACACAGGAAGAAGTAATGCGATTTTTTCCTTTAGCCGGCATTAAGGGCAAATTTGACTTCGGAGGCGAACAACTATATGTCAACAGGCGCCAAGGCGCGCGTATATCAGCTTTGACTGATGGCGATTGCCTGTGTTTTGGCATGCGTTTGACGCAAGACGCCTTCATTACTTTAGGGCTCTTTTATGGCATGCGCTGCCTGGCGCAGTTGGAGGTGGCAATTGACCTGGACTCTAAAACAGTATTTTTCAAACCTTGGTTAGCTGAAACACCGGACTTGCGGCGTAAAGGGATAGGTTTAGAGTGGACAAGAGGCATTCTATTACCTCAGTTTAGAAATCTGGGCGCAAGGAAAGCGGCTTTGTATTGGAGGTGTTCTGATTTCGGCTATGAGCGCTTGGCGGAAAAAATTTCCCCCAATAGCACTTACGTTACATCAACACAAGGAAAAGTAGCTTATTTTGTCGGTGTTTTTAATTTAGAAGAGCGCATTGTTGAACGTTCAGGTTTTTCCGATGTTCAGACAGCCGGAAACTTTTCTGACGAGGCACGCGGTTCTTCTGCGCTTGGTGCATTAAGCACGAACGCTGGAGAAAAAATATTTAATGATCGGTTGCGGCGGAGTTTAATTCAGGTTGCAAGCCGCAAGTTTAAAGCTGCAGTTGTTAGAGATTACAATAATTGGATTAATATAATTGTCGGGAGGGCGCACTCGGTTTACCTCACCGTGGCTGGAAGGAACCGGGTGCCGCCGCATCCCGTGTTAAATAACGAAGTGGCTGCTTGTCCTATGAGGCTCTTTGAACGTAGTAGGAGATGGGGCCTTCTCTCTGTTGCAGCCGCTTCTTTTTCCAGTTCGCCGGTTCTCAGGCGCGGCCTGGAGTCTGGCCTGTTACGCGAAGCAAGGGCGCGCAACATTAAAGTAGAATTTTTGCTTGGCTCCTCAATCCCTCAGGTTAGGCGAGTAGCGCGCAACGCCAGAGAGCGAGTTATAGCCTTGCGTAAAGGTTTAATGCTGCTAAAGCGGGGTTATTTACCGTGCAGTTTACTTTTCAAAACATTTCCTATCATTGTACAGAAAACAAGAAATACAAGCGAAGTAGAGGCGTATTTCTCCCTTATAGATGAGAAGTTAATAGAAAGTTTTGAGACCCCGTTTCCTTTAGAAGAAGAGCTGGATTTGACGCAATTCAGGAGTCCAGAGGCGTATGAAGCAATCGATGCGGCTAGGCAGTCCTATATTAATCCCGGAGTAGCGGTTGCCATTTCCTTATCAGCGGCTGCGCTTGCTGCCAAAAATGTCGTTGAGGCGAAACGCGCGCTTGCGGCAATTGTTGATTACATGCTTGAGGCTCGCAGCAAAAAACAAGATGAACAATATGTTTTAAATTCATTAGTAAAAGTAGCTAAAGCCTCACTCGATTTAGAAGTATTTTTAGCCGCGGTGGCAATTGAGAAAGCTTGCGAAGGTATATACTATACAGAAGAACAGCTGGCTGAGATAGTCCATGAATGCCCTATGGATGGCCCGGACTATACTAAGATAATTTTTACGCATAACCTGTCAGTTTCTGCTCTTATACTCGCCGCTTTAGGACATGACCCTCAAAAGTTTTCTCAAGCTATGCGGTCGATTCCTGCGGAGAGACTGCCTGCTTTACGTTCCGGAATTTCAAAGGCCCTGTCCGCGGTATGTCATACAGTTCATAGTGATATTATCCAGAATGACCTTTTACCAAGAATCAAAGGATTGGTTACAAGCAATGTCATCAGTGGTGCTCTTAATTCTTCCTCGCCGGCAGGACAAAGTCAGGCTGAAAGTTATTCTAAGGATCCCAGGTTGCTTTACCGAGCGAGGATCAGACTCCTCGATGACAGCCATGTTATGTTAACAGGAGATATGCCTTCAGATTATCGAAGACTAGTTGAAGATTATCTTAATGTTTTAATCTTTTCTAAGCATCCTGAATATCTAATTAACATAAACGTAATCGAAATCTGGCGAAATTTGCCAAGCTCCGGAGATTTTCTTTTTGGCATAGCGCGGCTGGATGAAGGCTTATTTTTTCCTGATCATGAGATGATCTTGCGCGAAACCTTACGCCACTTGATAGAAACCAGCTTGCTGCACTTAATTATCGATAATCGCGCAATACGAGTGTTAGTGGCTACTTATTTAGATATCCTCAGGGAAGAAAATGATACTCATTTAGGGCTTAACAGTATCGGTGTGCGCAGCTTGGATCCGTATGACGCCAGCTTAAGTCAAAAATTTCTAAAACAGCTTGATGAGTCCGGGGGCAGGTTCAGTTTAGAAAGAGGGTTACGCCAACTATATGAACACGAAGAAGAACTGGGGCTAGCTGTCACAAGAATTATCCAAAGCATCTTAGCGCAAAGCCGCTATCAAGCAGAACGGCAGGCCTTAGAAAATTTCCAAAAAAGCCATCCTGATGTACCGGATTTCGTAAGGCATGTTCTTTCCTATCGCTCAAGAGATTTTTTTGTAACTCTAAAGTTTATTTGGGATGTTTGGCAAGGCCTACAGGTAAAAGGTTGGGGCACTATTTTACAATTAGCGGAATTTTTATCTGAAGATGACAGAGAACCTTTGGTAGGGGAAATAAACCGTGTTTTAACGGGAGCGCCCCAGCTTCGGCAAAGGTTTCATGACGGAGAACATTTGAAAGAATTAATTATATTAGTAAGAACAGCCCAATCTTATTTTATAAAACAAATCGCGGATAGTTTTTCACTTGAAATGCTTGAAATGGCCGAAAACAGATCAGCGGCTTACTTGATACAAAATCCGCGCATTAACGGCTTATTTAAAGAATATGGTATCAGGTTGGAAGACAATAGCTGGCTGCCGGCTTTAATTACCTCTGCGCGTTGGCAAAAAATCCATCCAGTTTTGCCGGAACAAGCGCAGGTCAGCTCGCCGGAACAAGAAACAAAGTATGCGGGGCAAGAGCCGAGGTTCAGCGTATTTAAAAAAAGCGAATGGCTCTCTTCTGAAGAGGTTGCTATGGTCAGTAAGAAATATTCTAAAAGAAAGGGAATTTCTCCCGTAACCGAAAGATTTAACGATCCGTTCGCCGATATCGCCGAGAAATTAAAAACAACTATTAGCCGGCTTGCGCTCGTAAATCAATTCCGCGAAGAGGCGCTTCGGATGCCTTTTGATGCGGAGCTTTCGGGAGAAGAGCTGCTGATTTTAGGCGCTGACGCATATGAAATTTTCGTTTTATCATTTTTGTTTCCAAAACTAAAAGCCATTCACATAATTTGCGCCGACGAAGGTTATTTATCGGTAATGGATGAAAATCTTGCAAAAAATTATAACAGGGAAGGTTACCCTTCATTTCCTATTTATGCTCATCACATCAATTTACTTGAGCTACCCGGTTCATTTAGCGTTCGTTTTGCTATGGTGGTTGACCGTAAGGTTTTTGATCGGGGATTCTTTTCCGCTAAGCAAATCAGGCAGGCTCAGTCCCAAATCGTTAAAGTGCTCAAGGCCGGCGGCATCCACGCAACACTTGAAGCCATGCAAATACCGGCTTATAGGGATTTCCCGGAAATGCAGAGATACGCCCATGCTGAAGACATAGTTATTTATCATAAGCTTAATCAAACCGCCAGCTCGCCATCTAACCATGAGTCTCTTGAAGCTGCTGCAGCGGCAATGTTTGATTCATGCCTACAAGTAAATTTGCCGGAAGAATTTCTGGCAGCGATAGCAAGGAAAAATTGGAGTAACCAAGAATTGGCTCAAAGGGCGGGAGTGTCTTTAGAAACAGTAAATAGTTTTGTAACAGGAAAACGTGTTTCAAAGAGTTCCACAATAACCAAAATAGCAAAAGCTTTAGGAATAGAATTAGGCACTCTGGAAGAGGGTGCGCGAGAAGAGTTTCTTCAGGACAATATCATTCAGGTATTAACAATGGCGCAAAAGCCACTTTCAACACTGCAAATCGCAAATGCGTTGCGTGAACGCAGGGTGTTGGCCAGCCTTAATGAAATATCGGCAGCTTTACAGAATGATCCGCAACTTATGGCGCACGTTCAAGGCGGGATGAATACGAATATGCCTTCGTTTAGAGCTGCCTGCGAATATGTAGCTTGCGCGCGGGAATTCATAAAACAAGGTTTAAGCATAGTGGTGGCAATAGATAAATGTAATAAAGCGTTGCATATTTGCAAGACTATTGCAGGCGATAGAGCTATAACCGAAAAAGCAAGCGAATTGGCTCAAGAAGCACGTAATGTTATAGCGGGAGCCGAAGAAGAGTTAAGAATTAGATTATCCGCTAATTTTTCATTTGAGCATACAAAATCTGCCGTCAGAGGATTAATCAATTTAATTAACCAGAAAATAGATGTAATAAAAGATTACGCAGCGTCCTTAAAAAGGAAATTAACACAAGCTGATTATGACCACATAGAAAAAGCATTGCTGGGTTTTTGCAAAAAGTTACTTGCGTTTACTTACGGCAATATTAATCTATCAAGACTCGAGCCATGGGAAATGTCGGAAAGAGATAGTT
>JAQTOI010000087.1 GCA_028713415.1 Candidatus Omnitrophota bacterium | reverse complement strand
GTCATAAAAATATTTTACTATTTAACCGCGGTTTTTTGTTTTGTTTTAGCGGGGCTGTCAATTTACGACTGGTTAAAGTACAAGAAGACCAAAGAAACTTCCGGGCTTCTCCTGCAGCTGCCCGAGAATATAAAGAAAAGAATACACGGTGTAATCGGAGGAGGGCTTAGAGAAAAAAAAGGCCGGGGCCTTATAGATTTAGGGTTTTCATCGTTTCTTATAGGATGCCTGGTTTCTTTGCTTGAGGCTGCCTGCACAAGCCAGGTTTATGTGCCGACTATAGTGTTTATTCTCCAAAATTACCCCTTAAAAATAAAAGCGCTGTCCTACCTCTTGCTTTATAATCTTATGTTTGTTATGCCGCTTGTAGTTATTTTTCTTCTATCGCTTCTGGGGGTAAGCTCGAAAAAATTCAATTCTCTCCTGCGCAACAATCTCGGCGCGATAAAAATAATTATGGCGGCCATATTTTTTGTTCTGGGATTATTACTTATCTGGGGAGAAATTGTTTATGCGCTCACGTTTTATTACCATATTTTTAAAAACGCCATCATGCATTTTGCAAAAACAATACATTTCAGATTATGACAAGGTTATTGCGAATATATGCACTTTTGGCTGTTTTTTTCTTTTCTTTACATCTGTCATGCCCCGCCGGAGATATTGCGCCCTTAATCGAATATGATTTCGGCGCGGTTTCTTCTAAAACGCTCTTAAAGCATGATTTTATGCTTCCGGAAGAAATTACCAACCTGGTTACCCTTTGTGAATGCATAAAGGCCCAAGCATCCAGAGAAAAAGGGCCTGATGGCGCAATGCGTTATCTAGTGCGTGTTGAATTTGACCCGAGCGAATATAAAGGGCCGGTACAGGAAGATATTCTCACCTTAACCAAGAGCGCAAAACGCACCACCCTGCGCATAAAAGCCTTTGTCCAATAAAAGAGTATGCATGTCTTGCCCTTATTTAGCCTTCAGCGATAAAAACGGAAAAATTTATTCTCACCCATTTTTGCGCATGGCAGCCTCTAGCTCTGGAGAAAACTTTCTTCCGGAGAAAAACCAGCTTATAAGCATGCCCCGCGGCAGCTCGGTTTTTTTTCTACCCCACAGGTTTCCGGTAGGCTTCAACCCTTCGGCTCGGAGTTTTGAAACGTTAAAAGAATTTAACGGACATGCCGTATACGCTTTAGCGGCCGTTTTGCCCCCCGCGTATTTACGCCTGTCTCACCCCGCTTACGTTGTTAAAAAGTTTAAAGCGCTGCCGCTTTGGGCTTACACTGCCTGCGGTTTCTATAAAGGAAGTTTTTATGTTACCGCAAGAAGAGTAGATTCAAGAATTCATCAGTCCCCGCACCTTTACAAAGCTGCCTTAGTAAAGAAAGCAATAGAAAATTATCTTAAACATTACCCCGCTAACCGGCTGTATAGGCACCTGTCGCATTGCGCCCTTAATTACAATTGTTTAAACGCGAAGAATCTTTTCTTGGAACGCTGGGAAGCGGGTATACCGGCCTCATCGGTTTGCAATGCCCGCTGTATCGGCTGTATCTCGTACCAAAGCACAGCTTGCGAAGCTTCTCATCAAAGGATAAACTTTATACCCACAAGGGAGGAAATTGTTGAGGCCGCGCGCAATTTTTTGCTTAAAGCGCACAATGGCATTGTCAGCTTCGGCCAGGGCTGCGAAGGAGAGCCTTTGCTTTTGGCTAAAACAATATCTTCGGCAATAGCAGAGGTTCGTTCAAAGGTAGCCTGCGGCACTATTCACATGAATACCAACGCCAGTTTGCCTGCAGGGATTACGCTTTTATGCAAGGCGGGAGTGGATTCCTTCAGGGTAAGCTTGAACAGCGCAAACGAAAAATTGTATAAGCGTTATTTTTCACCCCGCGGTTATAGCTTTTCCGATGTTATTAGCTCGATTGCGATTGCAAAAAAATACAATAAATTTGTTTCGCTGAACCTACTGGTTTTCCCGGGAATTTCCGACTCATCTGCTGAAATTAAAGCGCTTTTTGCCTTTATCAGGAATACAGGCATTGATATGATTCAATGGCGAAATTTACACATTGACCCGGAGTATTACATCCGGCGCCTGCGCTTTAAAAACTTTTTCCCGCAAGGCATGTCTTTTTTACTGGAGGCAGTTGCTCAGGAATTTCCTCATATTAAGATGGGATACTTTAATCTTCCCAAAGAAAAGTTTAAAAGCTTCCAGAATCTGATAAAATAATAATTAGATATGAAACAATTAACTGTTATTTTACCGGTTTTTTGCTTATTTCTATTTTCTTTTTGCAAAAACTCCGCCCCAAGCAGCCAAAATACAGAAGATAGCGTACCCGACGTTTATATTTCAGGCATAATCGCAGGCGCACCTGCCTCGCCTGAAACGAATCAAGGTGGGCCGTACACAGCTATTGTAAATGGCAAACTGGTAAAAGAAGGCGATGTAACAGGAAAAATCAAGATAATCAGTATTGACTCTTCTTCTGTAGTCTATGAATACCAAGGTAAAACTTTCCGTAAACTCATAGGCCAGGGGGCGTCGCGCCAGCGGCTGCCTTTCTATACAGAGAAGGATTCTGCTTCTACTGAAACAGCAGAAAAACGCAAAGAACTATTCATAAAATACAGCAGCGATTATTTTCAGAAAGCAAAAGCAAACTACGAAAAAGCCAAAGAAGCATACGGTAAGAATGATGAGCTAGCAGCCCTTGGCTATTACGAGGCGGCGGTGCGCGACGCGCAAGGCGCTTATCTCTACGCAGACGATGTGCGAAAACGAGAGTTGCAGCAGTTCATGGATGAGTGTTCAAGCCGCAGCCGGGAAATACGGGGAGAGCCGTCTAACCTGGGAGACCTTGAAAGTTATAATCTCAAGACCCCTGAAGAAATTGCACAGTGGCTGGAAAAACACATTCAATATAAGAGCGACGAAACAGTTCAGGAAAAGCGCGATTACTGGCAGAAGCCTGAGGAAACTTTGATGCTTGAGAGCGGGGATTGCGAGGATTTAGCGTTTCTCGCACAGGCATTCTTGCAGGAAATTGGAATATCTTCGTGGGTAGTTACTATAGAGGAAAATGGAAAAGATAACGCACATGCCCTCTGCGTATTTGGCCGCACGCCCCCTTATAATTGTATTGACGGCACCACGCTGGTTATAGCGAATAAACAGACCATAGAAGAGCTCGTTCGCGAGCTGTACCCTGATTATTATATTATCAACCAATATGTTGCCTATACTTCCCGCAGCATCCCCATACTTGATGACAACGATGACGTAATACTCCCTCGATAAAATCCGCATTTAGATTTTCTATTCTTTCTTTCGAATTCCATCCTTTAGGATTGCGTCATTCAGTTTTAAAAACATTGACAGAAAAAAACGCATATGTAAGATACTACTAATTTAGGCAAGGTATTGCCGAAACATATGGGATTTTGTCAGTATTTCGTTATCGAGGAGAGAGGGCCATGGCAAAAAGAAAAATTATTAAAATCAACAAACAGAAATGTAACGGCTGCGGGCTTTGTATTCCAAATTGCCCCGAAGGCGCGATACAAATTATTGACGGAAAAGCGCATCTTATAAGCGATTTGTTCTGTGACGGCCTTGGTGCATGCCTTGACCATTGCCCTAAAGGCGCAATAGCCATAGAAGAAAGAGAAGCCGAAAACTACGATGAGCGAAAAGTTATGAAGAATATAGTTGCTTGCGGGCCAAATGTTATAAAAGCTCATCTCCAACACCTGCGGGACCATAAGCAAATGGATTATTTAAAAGAGGCGCTAAGTTTTTTAGAGGAAAACCATATCTCGATGCCGCTGGAACTGCGCAAGCCAGCTACTCATAGCAAACATGCAGGTTGTCCCGGGGCAAGAATGATGCAATTCGGGCTTGAGGCCAAAACAGAGCCTGCAGGAGAAGAATGTTTTTCGGCATTACGCCAGTGGCCGGTGCAATTGCATCTGGTCGCACCTAGTGCCCCTTATTTTAAAGGCAAAGACGTGTTGCTGACAGCCGATTGTGTTGCATATGCGCTTGGAAATTTTCATACCGGATATTTAAGCGGTAAATCTTTGGCCATTGCCTGCCCTAAACTTGATAGCGGAAAAGATATTTATTTGGAGAAGTTAACCGCCATAATTGACGAAGCAAAAATAAACACGCTTAGCGTGATGATTATGGAAGTTCCTTGCTGCGGCGGGCTGCTCGCTATAGCCCAAGAAGCGCTCGCTAAAGCAAAGCGTAAAATCCCTCTTAAATGCATTACAGTGGGAATTAAGGGAGATATTATTAAGGAAGAGTGGGTAACAATTGATTAGCCATCAGCTTACAGTTTTCAGCTATCAGCTTTTTTTAGGTTTCTAAGCTGAAAGCTGACGACTGACAGCTGAGAGCTTAATATTATGAAAGCACTTTCCCTATTCTCTGGCGGCCTCGACAGTATGCTCGCCATAAAGATAATGGTTGCGGCCGGAATAGACGTCCTGGCTATTCACTTCGTGACCCCTTTTGCGCGTTTTAGCGCTTGCGATGAAGCGGCTTTGATTGAAAAAGTTAAGGAGCGCTTAGGCGTTCCGCTTAAAGTAATTCATCTTGGCGATGAATTTCTCGAGATTATCAGGAATCCTAAATTCGGCTACGGCAAGAATCTTAATCCCTGCATTGATTGCAAGATTCTTATGTTTAGCCGCGCCAAAGCTTTGCTTGAGGGCGAAGGCGCTTCCTTTGTGGTAAGCGGCGAGGTAGTGGGGCAGAGGCCAAAGTCGCAATTTAGAGAGACCTTGCGTCAAATCGAAAAACAAGCCGGCTTAGAAGACCTTATTTTGCGCCCGCTTTGCGCAACAGCCTTGCCTCCAACTATTCATGAAATGAAAGGCTGGGTCAAAAAAGAAAGCCTATACGGCATCAATGGAAGGGGGAGGAAAGCGCAGCTTGCTTTAGCGAAAACATTTTGCCTGACTGAATACTCGCAACCCGGAGGCGGGTGTTTGCTGACTGTATCTTCATTTTGCACGCGGATAGAAGATTTATTAAAGCATCAAGAACTCACCTGCGAGAATGTACCGCTTCTGCATCTTGGCAGGCATTTTCGCTTAAATCCGGATTTTAAGCTCGTAGTGGGCAAAGACGCAACGCAGAATGAAAAAATACTTGCCTTGGCAAAACCGGAAGATGTGATTTTGGAGCCAAAAGACTTACCGGGCCCTACAGCCCTTGGCAGGGGAAGGCTGGATGAAGAAACAAAAAAAATCGCAGCGCAGATAGTCGCCCGTTATACCGTAACAGACAGCTCTTTAGTGGCCGTTACAGTTAAATATGCTCATCAAACGGAAGAAATCATTTGCCCGGCTTTAGAAGAGCCGGCGCTTAAGTCTTTCATGAGGTGAAAATACATTTTCAACATACAACAATGAACAGCTCATCAATCATAAACTTTAAACCATTGTGGTTAAAGCGTTCATTCTGTGCGGCCATCTTAATGTGCGTAATGGCCGCATCTTTATTATGTATGCCTTTATCATTTTCCCAGAATATCTCTTTGGAACAAATCACGGTGCGCAAGCCCCAGGGCGCTACAGCGGATAGCTTCGAAGCTTATAGCGCTTTAGACTTAGAACGCCTACCCCTTAAATCTCCCGAAGAAGCCGTTGATTATTCACCGAGTGTGGACCTAAAGAAACGCTCCAGCTTCGGGATACAACAGGATGTTTCCCTGCGCGGCTCTGTCTTTGAAGATACTGATATTGCCATAGGCGATGTTGTCGTTAATGACCCGCAAACCGGGCACTTTAATTTAGAACTCCCCTTTACCTCTGCCGATTTAGAGGGGGTAGATATTTATAAAAACGGGCAAAAAATAAATTTCGTCCCTAAAAAGCCATCCGACAAAGGGTTTCTGCTTAAAAATTCTTTTGGCCAGCACGCCCTCTGGGAAAATCTGCTCTCCTATAATTTTCCTATTTTTTCTATAAAAAACAGGATCTCTGCAGAACATAAGGTTGCTCAGGGCTCTCGCCATGACACCGATTTTGATATCTATAATTTCTCATTTCACTCTTTATGGGAGGCAGATACCCTAAAAAGCGAACTTCTATTCGGCCAAACCAAGAGAGACTTCGGAGCGGATAGTTTTTATTCTTCCAGGTTTAACCAGGAAGAAGAGCATATAAACCAGCGTTTTCTTTCTTTTAAAATAGGCAAAGAATTAGAAGCATTTACGCTTAATAATACTTTTTATCTGCGCCGCCATAGAGATAAATTTATTCTAAACCGTAATGACCCGTCCTTCTACACCAATTACCACACTACCTATATTTACGGTTTACAAAACCAGTTCGATTTTTATAATGACTTTTTCGCAGGGTTAAACCTGGAAAGGGAAACCATTGACTCTACCAACCTTTCCAAGCACTATCGCCTGAAGAAGGGTTTTTTTCTGGGTTTAAAAGATAAGGAAATAGCAAAATTTATCCTGAATATCCGCGCAGGGCTTGATTATTACAGCGGCTGGCAGTATCTGGAGAGTGGGCATTTCGGATTAAGTTATCCTTTGCGCGATAATCTAAACTTAAAATTTTCTTATGACCGGTTATGGCGCCTGCCTTCATTTACAGAACTTTATTACAGCGATCCCGCCAATATGGGCAATTCTAATTTAGGCGCGCAGCGCTCCCATAACTACGAATGGGGATTTGATTTTTCGCCCATTAAAGCCTTAAATGTTTCTGCGGCATTCTTCCTGCGCAATCAATCAAAAACCATTGACTGGGGCAAAAACACGCCTGTCGACGTCTGGCAGGCAGATAATGTTACGGACCTGAAAGTTCACGGCGCCGATTTTTTAGCCGGATACAAATTTAGCAAGAGCGCCCTCGATTCCATATCTTTTGGTTATACCTATCTTAATTTGAATAAAAGCGGCCCCCAAAGCCTTTCAAAATACGTGTTTGATTATAACCGGCACGCCCTTCTAAGCAATATAGGATTTGACGCAAGAGGCCTCAAAATAAACTTCATCACGCACCTGTCAAAGCCGGTCAACCGGAGTGAATATGCTACCGTTGACCTGAAACTGGAGAAACAAATCCGTAATTTCACCTTTAGTCTTGAGGGCACCAATATATTCAATAAAAGTTATCAGGAATTGCAGGACATCGACGCTGACTCAAGGTGGTATAAAATGAGCGTAGCGTACTCCTTCTAATATTTGCCCGATGAAACTTTCTTTAACGCGAATTTCCGCGAATTAAAGGCGTCCGCCTCATAAAATTTATTTCGGCGAGACCTCGCTCGCCTCGCGGCGAAGCCGCGGGCCGGAGGCGGGAATTACCACGAATATATTTCTGTTGATTAGCCTTTTTTGTTCGTACGAAGAAATGAAATAAGTGCATTCCTGGCAAAAACGTCTATTTATAAATCAGCTTTATTATGGTATTCTTTTTGTATATGCACATCATTCCTAAACTGCCCCTAACTTTTATTATGCTTATTTTTCTGTCTAGCTGCGTAATTTTTCCTGTCCACGCGGCAGTGGTGTTGCTGCAAAATGGCGAGAAAATTAACGGTATTATTACCAATAAAACTCAAAATGAGCTTGAGATAAGCGTAGCGGGAATACCCCGCGTTTATCAGATGCAGGACGTTAAAGAAATTCGGGGCAGGCAAGTTCTTCAGCCGAAATTAGGCAAGGTTGATATAGAGCGGCTGGTTGCTTCTAGTTTCGGGAAAGCTCTTTCTCGTGCCGCAGAGGGTGAGTTTGAAGAGGCCGCTCAAATGTTTGAGCGCATAGCGAAAGATCACCCTTCTTACGTTAGCGCGCAAGAGGCTTTAAATATGTGTAACGAAGCAATCTCCGGTAAAGTTTCCCGCCAATACGCCCTATATGTATTTGAAGCTAAACAACAGATGTTTAAAGAAAATTACCCGCTTGCCATCGTATTATTTCAAAAGGCGCTCACCATGAACCCGAAAGCCACTTCGCTCTATTATGATTTAGGTTGCGTGTATCAGCTTTTAGGAGAAAATCAAAAGGCGGTTTCATATTTTAAAAAAATTAGCCAAATTGAACCAGATAATCCGGATGTTCTTTTTAAACTAGGCGTAAGCTTGCACGCATTGCGAAAATATAAAGAGGCTCTGGGCTACTTTGAGAAACTTGAAAAACT
>JAQTOI010000086.1 GCA_028713415.1 Candidatus Omnitrophota bacterium | reverse complement strand
AAACCATGCGGATTTTTCCGGAAATAAATTTCTTATCATAACACATTGCCTTATATAAACTTAGGTAATTAAATCTACAATGTGTGGGTAAAGAAAAGAGACGTATTAAGTTTGTAAGTTCATCTCCCTGTTCCCCTGAACACTTGCCCAAAGATAATGAAAGCTTGGCAGCGTAAAGCATACCCAGGGAAACCGCCTGGCCGTGCGATAGATTCTTGTAGGCGCTAGCCGCTTCAAGGGCATGCGCAAAGGTATGTCCAAAGTTAAGCATAGTACGTAAACCCTTCTTTTCTTTCTCATCGCAAGCAACTATTTGCGCCTTAATCCTTACACAATCGCCGATAACCCGTAAAATGGCTGTTGGCTCTAGTCCCAATATGGCTTTATAATTATCCCGCAAAAAATAGAAAAGGTTTTTATTGCTTATTACCCCATATTTTATCGCTTCCGCAATACCCTCTTTGATATGCACGTCACTAAGGGTATTTAAAAAAATAGGGTCAATAAAAACTGCTTTCGGTTGATAAAACGCCCCAACTATATTCTTCGCTTCTTTTAAATCAATTGCCGTCTTTCCACCTATGGCGGCATCAATCTGGCCGAGCAAAGTTGTGGGGATTTGAATATAGGGGGTGCCACGTTTATATACTGCGGCAACAAAACCGCCTAAATCGGTGATTGTCCCTCCACCAAGGCATACAATAAATAAACGCTTATTCCAACTGTCAAGTTTTGCTGCGTGCGACAAAATCTTCAAGAACCAACTAAACGATTTTGCCTTCTCTCCATCAGGCACGGGTATTATATTATGTGGCAAGGCTTTAAAAGCCTGGGCGATTACGCGCCCGTACAGTGAATACACCTTGCGTGAGGTAATGATGAGTGCAAAATCGCCAAGTTTTAGGCTTTTTATATAAGGATAAAGTTTAGTGCATAGACCGTTTTCGATGTAAATATCGTAGGGATTTTCTTGTAATTTAACATTAATAATAGTCATAGTACACTCCTTATTCCTAAAAAGGAAAAAATAGTACCTGTTAACGCTTGCGTAAAATAATTAAAAAAATTGCAACATATTAAAATAAAAATAACGGCTAAACCTATTGTTTGCATCCTTAAATACTTGTAGGAAAGCTGCGGTGACAGAAAAACTGCAAGAATCTTTGAACCATCCAGAGGGGGTATCGGAAAAAGATTAAAAATTGCAAGCATTGAATTAATGATTACCCCTCCAAGCAAGGCTTCACTTATAACCGTAACCCCTGTTTTGAGTAAACCAAGCAGAGCTGACGCGATAATAATATTAGATAAGGGGCCTGCCAGAGCGACTAGCAGAAGGTCGCGTTTTGGGTGCCGAAAATGGTACATATTTATGGGTACAGGCTTTGCGTAGCCAAAAGAAAATGTTCCTCTGCTAATAAGAAATAGCCACACGGGAAGAATAACAGTACCAAATAAATCTAAATGTTTAAAGGGGTTAAGGGTAAGCCGGCCGGAAACTTTTGGGGTGTAATCGCCCAATTTATACGCTAGCAGTCCATGAAAAAATTCGTGCAGAGTTATTGATGCAATAAGCAGTATGATTAAAAAAAATATGTTCACCGTTTAAAACATAATTTTTTAACAAGCAGGTAATCACAACCATCAGTCATTTTCTTAGCGATTATCCTTACTCTTTTATTAATAAACTTTTGATTCCGCCTAGACACTATTTTTAGCGGATATTTTTTATCATTCTTCAGGAGGCAGTTTGCTTCGCAATTGCGCTGTTTAAAATAGAGTATAACCCCCTCCTGGCTTACGTAACGCTCAAGCACACGTTTAAAAAAATCCTTATGCGCCCAGCCGAAAGCATAAGGGTAACCCGAAACTTTATACCAGCCGTCTTTTTTACCAACAATATTTAGAATATCACCTCTTTTAGCTTTACCAATCACATAGGAATCAAGCGAAGGGTCTTTGCGCATATTAAGCAAAGAAGCATTGACCTTGACTTTGCCTGGGCCGATTTCCTGAATAAATTCAGCTGATACGTAACAGCTAAAGCGTTTAGGGAGCCTTATTTTGTACCAGTCGTATCTCTCCTCTAAAACTTCCACTAACTCGTTTTTCTTCAGGTTGCCTGAGACCTCCGACATAGGGCTTGAATCTAGCCGCACATTCACTCCGTCCTTGATGGCACGGTAGTATTGCCCCGAAAAGCCGGCGCCCAGCAAAAGAGGTAAACACAATAAAATGAGGCGCGCACGCGTTTTCATCTGTCGAAAAAAAATTTCATTTATTTGGCGCAGATTTGGATTTTTCCGCAGGCCTTGCGGCTCCTGTTGCTGTTGGTTTTGCCCCTGCTGCTGGCTTTGCCCCTGCTGCTGGTTTTGCCCCAGGTGCTCCTGCTGCTGGCTTTCCGGAAGTTTCCGGCGCCTGCTGCTCACCAACTTGCGGCGTTGCTGCTTCTTCTTTTTTCTCTTTCTTCGCGGTTTTAAGCTTGAGAACTTTAATTTTAGGTAAGCCGAGAACGCGATCTTTTTCCTTCCAGAGGCCTTTTTCCATAAGCCATTTTATGCGTTCGCTGCGTTTCATGACAGAACGCGCAACTGTCATTTTTTCCGCTCTCTTCAACGATGAATGTAAGCCCATATTATACCCTCCTTAACCCTCTCGATTTAAAACTTTAATAAGCTGTTTTTTAAGAATGCCCTTTGGATAACCATTATTTTTTAACTTCGCAAATTTACAGGACCCGCAATAAACAATCCTTGTACGTAGATTTGAGCAGTCTTTCGTTACGCTGCGCCTCGCCTTTATCGGTAAACTCCCCCACAAACACTGCGATATATTTTCCTTTTTTCGATACAAACACGGGATAACCCTTTTTTTCTAAAAGTTTTGCTGTGCGTTGCGCTTGTTCATTTCCATTGTAAGATGCAACTTGAATTGCGTAACGTTTTCGAATATTGTCTCCTGATGAATTCGAACTTTTTTTATCGGGAATGGTAATTTTATATACTCCCCCTTTCTCTGCTTGCGGACGTTGGCCAGTTACTGGTTGCGCGTTAGTTTCCAGTGAGCTCACTACTTCACGAATAACTTTTGAATCTGAAAGGTTATCCGTCTTTACAGAACTCTGTCCTGAAGCTGCCATATTTAATTGCTCAAAACTGCTAGCGGGAGCACTTTGAGTCTTATTTTTATCGTCAGCGGTTAAATAAACTATTTTTCTCCCCCGTTCCACCCCTAAGGAAAAAGAAAGCGTAAAGAGAAGGACTACAACTATCAATAGAAGGATTAAAGTATCTAGAGGCAAGATCACCGTGTAGCGTTTTTTCGACTCTTTAGCCTCGTCGTAACCAAAAAGATGCAATTGCTTCTCATTCATGGGAGTATTATAAGAATTACAAAAATGATTGCAAGTATTTTCTTATCCCTTTGCGTTTTAATATCTTAAGTAACGCCACAACGACTTTCGGATCAAACTGCGTGCCAATCTGACGCCTAAACTCATCTTCAATTTCTTCAAGAAACCTTCGTTTACGATAAGGCCTGCCAAAAAACATTGCGTCAAATGCGTCTAAAACAGATAAAATTCGTGAACCTAGAGGGATTTCCTCTTTCTTTAGCCGAGAAGGATAACCGCTTCCGTCATAACGTTCATGATGATGCAAAATAATAGGGATAGCGGGTTTTAAAATCTCCAAATCCTTTATTAGCTCGACGCCTCTCTTGGGGTGCTTCATGATAAGGCGATATTCCTCATCAGTAAGCGGTTTCTGTTTTTTAAGTATCTTCGAAGGAAGCTGAATCTTTCCAGCGTCATGCAACAGGGAAGCGTATTCTAAAGATTTGACTTCTGCTTGCGAAAGATTCATTTCTTTGCCAACTGCCCGGATAAGCCGGAAAATACTTTTAGTGTGTATATACGATGTTGGCACATACTGGTCCAAAAGTTTAGTAAAAGATTTGATGTAGCTTATCATGGTTCGTTTGGACTCGCGATAAAGGCCAAAGATTTTTAAACTAACACTTACTTCCTCGCAAATCGCCAAAAACCACCTTCGCTCCAATTCACTAAATGCGGTGCCCTGTGGCCTGCGCTTTATGTAAATTGCCCCCAGGGTATCCGAGAAAATAAAAGGATAAACCAAACGGTTATCGAGAAAAATTTCTTTTTCCTGCTTAAGGATGTCCCTTTCGCGGCGCGTAAGTATGGAAATTCCGCCTTTTTTAATGTATTGCTTCTTATCCTCGAGACGAATCTTGATAAAACCATTAGGATTAATATTCTTACATACCATCACTGCCTTATCTGCCTTAAATGCGCTCTTGTAAACACGGCAAACCCCGATCATAAAATTAGCAATATCATCTGAAGTTGTAGTAAGACGGTAAATAGTATGGAATATGGAAAATATTGTTTTATACTTTTTCATAAGGGTCGAATAATCGTTTATATTCTTCCAAAGCGTAACGGTCAGTCATGCCGGCTATATAATCACAAATATTTCTCTTAATATTTGAACCTTTCATCACATTTGGCGGTAGTAATTCAGGGTTATCGAAATATATCTGGAAAAGAGCGCGGATAAAACGCTTTGCTTTGTCGGTCATACGCAGGACTCTCCAGTGGCAATACAAGTGCTTAAACAAAAATGCGCGCAACTCCCTTCGCAAAGCCGCCAGTTCTTCGTCAAAGGTAACGATGCGTTCTTTACAGTTTATTACATCTTCGAAACTCTTAAGTGAGAATTTTTTTATATTCTCAAGGGTAGTATCAATTAAATTCGTTACCTGCAAATTGATTAGATTCCTAATTATTAAATAGACGCATAGCTCTTTATCAAGATTGGAATATTCTTTTTTCAGCTGTTTATGGATGATGTTCCATAAAGTTACTTTTTTTAAATCCTCTTCCGTAATCATGCCTGACTTTATGCCATCGTCAAGGTCATGGTCATCATAGGCGATCTCATCAGCAACATCCATCACTTGAGTTTCTAAAATCGGCTGTTTTTTCCAACCCGAGATAAAATCATCCGGGCAATTCTTAAGATGTGTTGTGCTGTGCTTAACTATACCTTCCCGCGTCTCCCATGAAAGATTAAGCCCCTTAAAAGTAGGGTAGCGCTCTTCAAGAAAATCCACAACTCTTAGTCCTTGCGTATTATGGTTAAATCCTCCCTCCTCCTCCATAAGTTCATTCAAAACAGCCTCGACGGCGTGGCCAAACGGCGTATGCCCAAGATCATGCGCTAGTGCGATTGCTTCTGTAAGATCTTCATTCAAACATAAAATTTTACTGATGGTGCGGGCGATTTGAGTTACTTCAAGAGTATGGGTAAGGCGCGTGCGGTAATAATCGCCTTCATGATAGACAAATACTTGCGTCTTATACTCAAGACGCCTGAATGCAGCGCTATGGATTATTCTATCTCTGTCTCTCTGATAAACTGACCGATAAGGGTGTTCTTTTTCTGGATGTTTTCGACCCAGGGAATCTTTTGATTTCATGGCGTAAGGAGATAAAAAAAACCCCTCCCGCCTTTCTATTTCTTCCCGCGTAAGGCTGCAAAAGTCTTGTCTTGCGGATTTTTCTAATTTAAAATTGCCATGCGCTTTTTTTGTCTTTTTCATTTTTTGCTATATTCCCAAGGCAGCTTAAAGTAATTATTTCATAACCTTCGTGATTTGATTATATAGCTCTTTAAGGCTCTGGGAAATAATTTTTGTTTGGGTAATCGTAGGCATGAAATTTGTGTCACCTAGCCAACGCGGAACTAAATGCATATGAAGGTGTTTATCCACCCCGGCGCCTGCGAGTTTACCCATATTGACACCGGCATTGAAACCTTGAGCTTTTAGAAGGCCCTTTAATACCGGAATCATGAGAATAAGAGTTTTGTTGATATCCAGTATTTCGGCATCATTTAATTCTTCTAGTGAAGCAATATGCCTGTTGGAAACAACCATAACATGGCCGTTATTATAAGGAAAAGCGTTCAGCATCACAAAGCAATGCGAAGAGCGAAATACTACTAAATGTTTTTGGTCGTTTTTCCCCCTGTGAGCTTTGCAAAAAATACAGCCTTTTTGTTTATTTTGCGTAACATACTTTATTCGCCAAGGCGCCCAGAGTTTATCCAATTTTAAAAATCCTCCATTTGACCAAATCTTTATTTATATCCAGGATTCCGTATGAACGAAATGGAGCGAATAATTTATCCGTAGGAGAACCGGGGTTACAATACAATATACCGTCAATTTTTTTTTCGTCCGCAAAATGCGAGTGGCCATATATAATAACGCTAAGACTGCTTAATTCCTGCGAAAATTGATTTTTGATATAACTCACTAAATTAGCTGGCGCGCCCCTGCCATGGATAAGGCCTACAGTAATATTATCAAATTTGATTGCTTGTTTGATGGGGAATTTTTTGCAAACATCTGCGTTATCCATGTTGCCATAGACACCGTATACTTTTGTCAGGCGAGAAAGCTCCTCCCATACTTCAGCAGTAATGAAATCTCCCGCGTGCAGGCAACAATCGCTTTTTTTGGCTTCTTCCCGTATAATTTGAGGCAACTCTTTCTCAACGACAGGAATATGGGTGTCAGAAATTACCAGAATTCGCATTTTCTATGTTTGAGCTACAGTTTTGTTCCAAAGGAACAATTGGCCTATTATATACAGCTAATAAACGATTGATATCATTTGCATCCCATAATATAAGTTTATGATTTTTGGCAATCAATTGCGCAGCCGAACTAAAACTTTTTGTCGAAATAAATATTTTCTTTACCCGCTTTCCTTTCAAATTGCTGCCACGGTCTAAAAATTCGATAATATCGTTATCTTCGGCGTCGCCTTCCTTAATCGCAGCAAAAATTATTTCTCTTCCTTCACCGATAAAAACATGCAAGTTTCTATCCGGGTAAGAAAGTATTTTTGTTCGCTCTATTAACGGAAGCGTATATTTATTGTTCGCAGTCCGCAACACGTCATTTTTAAAAGAAGACATTAGTTGCAAAACCCTGCTCACCTTGTCTTTTAAAAATTCCGCTTTAAAATTGGCAATCTCCTCTTCCATTTGCTTGCGCCAGCACATATTACGCTTGCCAGAATCGAAAAACGAAGGCAAAAAATAAATCTTAAATATACGAGATAACCAGAAGGAGAATAAATTGTCTTTTATCTTATAGATATTCCCGTAATTAATAATATAGTTTATCTCTGTAAGCTTTTCCAGGCGCGATACCACGTTTTTTGTATCAAAAATACCCAGCGAACCAAGTTCCTTTTCGCGCAGATAACCATCGCTTAAGGCTAATAGTAGCTTAAGTGTTGAAGGGAAATCTTTACAAGCGCTTTTGAGAAAATCAATTTTTTTAAGGAACCTTTGGAACAAATAAGTTTCTTGGGTATATAAGGAGCGCTCGAGAACCAGCAAAATAGAGCCGACTTCATCCTCAGCGCAGTAAGTCTCGTTGATTATACGCGAAATTAAATCGTAGTAAATAATGTTTGAACCCAAAATATTTACAAAAAAAGAAATAAATAAAGGGGAAGGATTTATTCCCGTCAATAAAATTTTGAGATATAAGTAATGTGAGATAGAAACACGTTCATTTAAATAATTTTTTTCAAAATTGCCGAAAAGAAGGTTGAGCTCATTTCCTAAGGCTTTTTCGGCATCTTTAGGGCGTGAGGCAGTAAGCACAATCATGCAGTCGCGTTGCAGGATAATAAATTTTGAAAAATCCTGATAGAACGAAGGGAACGAATCGCTCAGGTCTAAAAACTCTTCAATAATAAAAATGCATTTTTTACCAGTCTCATTTATAAATTTATTAATAATTTCGAGAGATTCTAAAAAAGAAAATGTGCCTTTTTTGAATACATCCTTTATATAATGGGCAGTGAGCGGAATAACAGTTTCGCTAGAATTGATTAACGAATCTATATTAAATTCTTGATTAATGAATCCGTTCAGAAGAGAAAAAACTACGCTTTTAAAAAATTCGCGCCTGTCGCCATAGGCGTTAGACAAATGAATATAAGTGATATTGTTCGTTTTGTTTGAGTTGAGATAGCTGCATAGAAGATAAGAAATTTCATCTTTCTCCTCGCCGATAAGCACGATGTTCAGTATAATTTGTCTAATAACCAAAAAAATTGTATAATCCTTGCGTAATGAATAAACAAGAACTGATT
>JAQTOI010000085.1 GCA_028713415.1 Candidatus Omnitrophota bacterium | reverse complement strand
GGACAGGTTATGACCTGGGGATTCTCTATTATCCTAATAACGAAGACGGTGATTTTCTGATGCATAAAGGGTTTATTTTCCTGCGGCAGAATATATTTAAAAAAGCCTATCATCAGCTGCGCCTTGAGTCCGGATACAAGCATTACACCAACAGAGATGCTATCGGTGAAACCTTAAGCACGCTGCAGGACGATAAGCGCCACGACTACCGTTATAGCGCTGATTACAGTATAGCTTCGAATATTACTCCCCGTTTATTTCTGAAATTTAACGGAAAGTACTCCATAAATGATTCAAACGCCATATATCAGGATTTTTACGACTACAAGTCCTATGAAGCAGGCGTTTATCTGGATTACCAATTATTGAGTTCTTTGCGCCTTTTCTCAAGGGCTCTGGTTTCGCATAAGGATTATTCCCGCACGGTAACCCTGCGTGATTACGAGCAGAGAGATAATTACTACGCGGGAACTTTAGGGGCAACTTATCAATTAAATAAAAATAATTCTCTCACTGCTTACTATACGCGCCGGAACAACTATTCTAACGACCACCTTGAAACGTATTTCGAAAACGTCTTTACCGGCGGCTGGCAGTATAGCTTCTAAAAGACGCGAATTTACGCGAATTTGGGGACGAATTACCACGAATAAAAAGTAATGCCAATGGCCACTATTTCTTGCTAAAAATTACCTAAAGTTACAACCGTTACATGAGGTTACATCAAGTTACTTTTATAGCATATATTAATGTCCAATGGCCAAATCCGAATGACGAATAAATTCCCAAACCACAATGTTCCATTGGATATTGTTTTGTTGGTGCTTCATTTGTCATTGAAACATTTGATATTGGTCATTTGAAGTAATTTCTTATGTAACCTTTTTAAATGAGCCTTCTTAAAAAAATCCCTCTTAAATTCTGGCTGATTCTATCCGCCTGCATAATTATTTTTGTTGTCTCCTATCTTCGCCTTGCCGTAAATTTAGAGGCTATTAGCTATGATTTTCGCCTGAAACTGAGACCGGCGCTTAAGACGAGCGAAGATATAGTTATTATTGAAATTGATGATAACAGCTTAGCCAGATTAGGCTCCTGGCCATTTCCCCGCGACGCACACGCCGCCATTTTAAGCTTCTTAAAAAGCGCCGGCGCAAGAGCGGTTTTCTTTGACATTCTTTTTAGCGACCCCAGCGTCGCAAGGTCAGAACTTCCCTCCGGGGCACAAGGAACCTTAGCGTATCAGACAATAGATCTCGACGCTTTGTTTGCGCAGGCGATAAAAGAAAGCGGAAATGTATATCTGCCCGAAGCATTTGACATAAATACGGCACCTCTCTCTAATTTTTCCCCGCCTAAGGCTCGCGGATATTCCGCTTCGCTCTATGAACAATTTAAACCATATATCCGCTCAAGCGGGCACATGAATGTTTTTACCGACCCTGACGGTAAACTGCGCAGGGTCCCGCTTTTTATACAATATCAAAATATTTTGGTGCCGCATATCGCGTTAGTAATGGCTTGTGATGTGCTGGGCATTGACGTGCGCAAAGTTAAATTGGCTGGCCGGCGCGTCATCATTGACGAGAAGCTCTCGCTGCCTGTTTCAAATAATACTTCATTTATGGTTAATTATCCCGACAGATGGGCCCCGGCATATAAGCATTTTTCTTATGCCCAGCTTATTAAGGCTAATAACGAGCAATATCTTGCCGGAAAACCAAGCCCCCTGCTTGATCAATTCAAAGGGAAAATTTGTTTTATCGGGTTAACCGCCACAGGCACCCACGACCGTAAAGGCATGCCTTTTGAAGAGCTTTATCCGATGCTTGGCCTGCAGGCAAGCATTTTCAACAGCATAATTAAAAAACAATTTATAACTGACGCTGGCCCTCTTGCCAATTCATTCTTAAATCTTATCGCTTTTCTTGTTAGCCTTTTTTTATGTTTTTATTTTCCTCCCTTTAAAGCGTTGGGCAGAATGGCTATTTTTGCGGTTAGTTACTTTATTTGTGCTACGGGATTGATTTTTTCAGGACTTTGGATTGATTTGTTCCTGCCGCTATTAATTATAGCGGTTACTTACGTGGCCCTGACGCTTTATAAGTTTATCGAAGAAGTCCATAAACGCCAGTTATTAGAAAAAGAGCTGGATATTGCAGCCGCCATACAGCAAAGTTTCCTGCCTAAGGATATCCAGGTCGAGCCCAGGTTAAAAATTCATTCTTTTATACAACCAGCTAAATTTGTCGCTGGGGATCTGTATGATGTGGTGCGCCTTAGCGATGATAAAGTCGGCGTATTTATAGGAGATGTATCCGGTAAAGGCGTCCCGGCGGCTTTAATTATGGCACAGGCAGTCTCCCTTTTTAGGGTCTTTGCGCGTGCAAGCATGGATCCCGCTAATGTGCTGCTAAATCTTAATAAGGAATTATGCCAGGTATTGCAAGGCAGGTTTGTCACCGCCCTTTATTTAGTATTCGATACCAAAGAACGCCTTTTACGCTCTTGTTGCGCCGGCCATTTGCCTATTCTTATTACGCGTGTTACGGCGGGAGAGACAAACGAAGTTCTTCCCGCAGCAGGCCCGCCATTAGGCGTACTTGATATAGCAGAGTACGAAACCTTCCTCACTACTTTAGAAAAAAATGATAGAATTCTTTTATACACCGACGGTTTTACTGAAGCGCGTAATAAAAAAGGCGAAGAGTTCGGTATGGAGCGCTTAAAAGAAGCATTTGGAACAAGCAAGGGCCTTAAGGCTGATATTGCTTTAAGCTCTATGACCGAGAAGCTGTTTGAGTTTTCCAGGGGCCTTCCTCAATTTGACGACATTACCGCCATTCTGCTTGAATACCTAGGTTAATAATTATTTTTTAGGTTACGCTTAAGAGTTACGAAAGTTAAGCAGGTTACGAATGTTGCAATAATTATAGCTATTTTGAATGTAACTTTCGGAACCTTCGTAACACCCGTAACTTCCGTTAAATAATTTATTTTAATGTATGAAAGAGCCGGGTTTAATTCCGGCGTACAACTTATGTTCCTGACCGCTAACGCGGTCGTCCATAAGTTGTGTCGTTTCGCCAAAATCTAAGAGTTCGGCGAAATCTCGCCATTCGCTTTGGCGAATGGCGGACATTAAAGGAGGGCCAATGGAAACCAAAGTAGAGTTAAAATTCAAAGGCGATGATAAATTCGAAATTAATGCGTTTACCAACGATGTGAAAATTCATGTGGATAAGAAAAAGGAAGGTTCACCCGCCACAGGAGCCAATCCTTTGGAATTGTTTCTTTCTTCGTTGGCCGCTTGTGTAGGGGTGTACGCTTTACGTTATCTGACTACGCATGCGGTTGAATTTAGAGAACTTAAGATTGAGGCGAAAGCTGATTTTTCTAAAGATACGCCCTCTCGGCTGGTTAATATAAAGGTAAACGTGCACACTGACGCAAACCTCACGGATAAGCAGGAGGTATTTATGCATTTTATCAGGAACTGCCCTATTCATAATACCGTTGTTCATACGAAGGAAGTAGAAATTAATCTGGTTTAATGCTTCAGGCTGCACGCTGTCCGCCTCTGCGCCTTGGGCGCAGGGCGAGACCTCGCCGCTTTGCGGCGGGTGAGCTTCAAAAAATATTTCTATTCTTAAAGCCTGCAGCTTGCGTCCTGTAGCCTGCAATATTTCATTTGACAAAGTAGGTTGCGAGTGATAAATATAATTCCATTTGGTAGATACATTACGCCTTTATTTAATTATTTTTTAACCCTATACCCTATGATCCCTATCTAATTTTAAACCCACAAAGCAGTACGCGTTTCTTAACCCCCAATTAAAAACAGTTTTCAAAAAAAGAAAAGGAGGTGAACCATGATGCAGAAGCTAGTTTTTCTCAGTATTGCTCTATGCCTGGCGTTGTCGTTGGGCTTTGTGGTAGCCAACGCGCAGGAAACACCTGCAACTCAAGGCACACAAGCACCAGAGGTAGCGGCAGTAACACTTACAGGCACCATTATTGACAACATGTGCGCAGGTACCCAGAAGCCGGAAGAATTGGCAGCTTTTGTAAAGACCCATACAAAAGAGTGTGCTCTAACGTGTGCTTCAAGCGGTTATGCTATTTTTGCAGGCGGAAAACTTTCTAAGTTTGACAAGGATTCCAACGCCAAAGTTGAAGAATTCTTAAAGAAAGCTGATAGCACAACGGCAGTAACGGTAGTTGCAAAAGATGTAAACGGAGAATTAAGCCTAGTCTCTATCGAGAACCAGGTTAAGTAAGTAAAGTTTACGATAGGCGGCTATGCGGATAAGTATAGCCGCCTATTTTTTTACCACAAAAGCGCAAAATACCGCAAAAGCGCAAAAAAGAAAGGTTATGCAAAAAGAAGGGGTGGGTAATTTCAGGGTTAAGATCAAGGCAGGGTTGCTTATTTTAGTTGCAGTTCTTGCCCTTATCGTTTTCCATCGGCAAATAATTATTTTTATTGCCAAGAAACAAATTCAAAATGTTTTTTTAGGCAGCGAAGTTTCCATAGGAGAATGCAGGTTATTTCCGCAAAATGCGCTTATTTTTAATAACGTAGAAATCAAAAAAGAAAACACGTATTTTTTTAAACTCAAAGAAATACGTATCGACTATACGCCGCCTTCGCTTTTTAAAAAAACTATAAAACAGCTCACCCTTAACGATCTCGCCATTACCGTATCTAGCCCACAGGAAAATATTTTAGATTTAACTAAATACATTAAGTATGGCTCAAGCGGGCTATTTAACGTGCAGTTAGTCAAAATAGACTCAAGTACCATTGATTTGAATACAAAATATATTAGTATGCGCGCCAGCGCTTCATTAATTTTCGATATGGAACGTCAGAAAATGCTCGAAGGAAAAATTTTCTTAGATTCGCTTGCGCTCGGTGAGCTTAATATCGAAGAAGCATCATTTACTACACCTAGCGATGCCCCTGCTTTTTTTATGGTTAAGCAAGCGCGTTACAATAAAATAAAACTTGAAGATATCCAGGGTAATATCGGCGTGCGCCAGGGCAAGATATCGCTTGCGCAGATAAATGCCCGCTTATTTGGAGGCACAATTAACGGAGATATAGTTTTATCCTTCAGCGCCCCCTTTAATTATGCAGTTAAACTTGCATTTTATAATCTAGACGCCGGAAAAATAGCTGAAGATTTAGAATTGAAAGAAAAATTTGAGATGACCGGCCACTGGCGGGGAAGGCTGCAATGCTACGGCGAAGGAATTGATGTGCGGTCATTTGACGGAGATTTTTCCGCATTAGCCCCGGGAGGCAAACTTACCATTACCGATAAGAAATTTCTCCAAGACATGGCAATAAGGACTCAAACACCCGCAGATATTTTAGTGGAAAGATTTACGGATTATCATTATAATAAGGGGATTACGGATTTATCTATAACGGATGGCACTCTTGCTTTAGGTATTTTACTTGAAGGCGAGAAGGGCAGAAGTAACCTCAAAATAAACGTGCATGATTTCATAAACACCGTACTCAACCTGAGTAAAAACAATAATTCTAAAAATTAAGGAGGTGCAGTATGAAAATGTATTTTTTAGCTTTTTTATGCATCACGTTTGCTGTTTTAGGTTGCGCCAGGGTGCGCGTTGAGGCGCCAAAAGAACCAATCAAAGTCGATATTTCCATGCGCCTGGACGTGTATCAACATGTGGCAAAAGACATAGATGATATTGAGAATATCGTTTCAGGAAGCTCTACTGCCACAAGCTCAAGCGCTACCCAGAGCATGTTGCGGTACGTCATTGAAGAGGCCCTCGCGCAAGATTTAAGCCCTGAAGTAGAAGCAGCTGCGCTGCGCCGTAAAGACAGGCGTGCCAGTCTCGTTTCTTGGGAAGAGCGTGGTGTGATTGGAGAGAGTAAATCAGGCCTCGTGGAATTGCGCGATTCAGCAGGAGCCGACGTGAGCGTTAATGCGTTAATAAACGATGAGAATAACGATAGGATGATTATTTATCAGGGCATTGCTAAGAAAAACGGGACATCCGTTGAAAGCGTAAAGGAATTATACGCAAAGAAACTTCAGGAATCAGCTTCTGGCGGGACACCGATAGAAGTGCTTGATGTTTCAAGCGGAAAATATGAATGGAAGGTAAGGTAAAACAGGGAACGGTTAAGGTAACGTAGCCAGTTCCGGTTACGTTTAGGGGCAACGGCTTTTATTATAAAATATCAAGACGAATGACGTAACCCATGGACGATACGGGCTTCGTAACCGTAACCATAAAACTTTACTGTTATCGTGGAGGACAAGAATGGAGGATAGACTTATGAGAAGCAAGATTGTATTTGTTACTATAGTGGCTATTTCCTGCCTTGGTCTTTCCGGCTGTGCGAGCCTTTTTAAAAGAAAAGATTCCGGAAAAGAAATAGAGCGCCTCAAGGCGGAGCTGGAACGCTGTTTAAGCGAAAAAGAGAAAGAAGTTTCAAGCTTGGAAAAAGCAAAAGAAGAGTTAGCTAAGAGCCTGCAAAAAGAACTGGGAGACTACAAAGCAAAATTGCAAATGACCGAGCGAGGCCTGGTTATAACCTTTCTGGCGGAGGTTTTCTTTGATTCGGGAAAAGATGTGATTCGTACAGACGGCAAAGAATCTCTCCAAAAAGTTGCCCAGGTGCTCAATAAAGATGTGCCTGATTCAAACGTTGCCATAGAAGGACATACCGATAACGACCCTATAAAATATTCCAGCTGGAAATCAAACTGGGAACTCTCCAGCGCCCGCGCTCTTGCTGTGCTGCATTACTTTGTCGATGAAGCGAAAGTTGCGCCAGAGCGGCTTTCTGCCAACGGTTATGGAGAATATAAGCCGGTTGCCTCTAATGATAACCCGGCGGGAAAACAGCAAAACAGGCGCGTTGAAATAGTAATCTTGCCGTCGATAAGCAAGGTTAAAGCCGAAGGCAAGTAGATAACGCGAATTACCGCGAATTTTGAGACGAATTACCACAAATAAATTCGTGGACATTCATCTTTCTATTGCCGACAGGTAGGAATTCGTGGATATTCGTGATAACGCATGCGAATTCTAAAACTCACCTTCAATGTTATTCTTGCTGTCTTAATTCTCTTTGCGTCTTTCTGCATTTTTCGCGTGTTTTACGAACGCAGAACCCTGCAAAAAGTAATTGAGCGCTTAAGCGCAGATTCACGCATAGCCGAAGTTTTAGTAACTAAAGCTAACCTCGATACTTTCACCGGTAAAACTTATACCACCATAAAATTTCTTGAGTACGACAGCCGCCAACACCCTCTTTCCCCAAAATATTTCACCTTTTCAGGAAACATCATCCAGTTTCAGTCAATGGTTATACGCTTCGATGATTTTTATATTAAGTCAGGGCACTCCTTTAAAGGAAAAAGCGCTTATCTCTTTATGAAAGCGTTTTGTTTAGCGCAGGATAAAGCGGAAATATTTGAGATTAGCAAAATAAACGAGGTACCGCTTGGTTACACAGTATCAGGCGCGGCTAATTATTTTGAAAAAAAGTTATGGCTTCGTTTTTGGCGTTACGCGTTGGACCCCAAAGCCAGTAAAATGGTAGGCGTAAAAAACGCCCAGATAGAGGCCCCGGGCACAAAATTTATCCCCGGGCTTCTCTATACAATAAAAATTGAACATGACGGAGGAATGCGTATTGACTCAGAGAAACTGCCTGAAATAATAAATGGGGAAAAAATTAATTTTTAGACGCGAATTACCGCTAATTTTAAACGCTAATTTACGCGAATACATTAGCGGCAATTCGTCCCAAATTCGCGGGCATTCGCGTTTAAAAAAAGGATAACAAAATGAAACAAAACACAGAAGGTCTAAAAGGCAAAAGAATAAATTTAAATAAGCTTATCGGTTATCAGAAAAACTCTGTTGTAAGCCAGGAAATTATCGCCAAATCCACCGGGACAGTTACGCTCTTTTCTTTTGATAAAGGCCAGGGTTTAAGTGAGCACACTGCTCCTTTTGATGCTATAGTGTATATACTTGAAGGAAAAGCGAAAATTAAACTTTGCGGGAAGGTATTTCATTTAACAGCCGGCGAGATGCTTATTATGCCTAGAGGCTCTGCGCATTCCTTAAAAGCAGTAGAAAAATATAAGATGCTTCTTATTATGATACGTTCTTGATTGGAGCCCTTGACGAAAATGCATACTCACAGTAGAATTCATTTGCTTAAGTTTTAGGCAACGGCTAAGGTAACGTAGCCCGTATCGGTTAAGTATAGCGGTAACGCCAAAAAAATAAGACGTAAGACCTAACCGAAAAACGATACGGGTATCGTAACCGTAGCCGATAGACGTTACTTGGGATTTGAATATAAATAGGAGAAACTATGTGGGATTATACGGATAAAGTTAAAGAATTTTTTAAAAACCCGAGAAATGTCGGCGAAATCGAGA
>JAQTOI010000084.1 GCA_028713415.1 Candidatus Omnitrophota bacterium | reverse complement strand
ATTGCTTTTAGCTGAACTCATTTTGGGCTTCTAAACTCTGTTTATAAACCTTGTTTTTTGTGTATTGGCACTATTACCTAATAATACGCATTCTCGATGGATATGTATCTATGGGCTTACGCAGGCTATCCTCATGAAACAGGGGCCGGCTTTTGTTGGAGAGAGCCGGACGGCCTTATTATTAGGCCTGCGCGAATAACCCACGCTCAGAGAACTATCCGTTATCTCTTGTAGCTTATCGTAAACATGGAATAGAAAACGTTTACAAAAATCATGATTTTTTCCCCTAAATCGGTTGTCTTGAGCCTAAATGATATGGTATATTTAAGCATATTATTTCACGGGGAGGCGAAAAGGCAAATCCCGAGTAATCGGGAGGCGCAAAACCACGGAACCTTAGACGCAGATGGCCGCAGATTAATGAACGCAGATGATCGCAGATAAAGTCATCTGTGTTAATCCGTTTTTAAATCTGTGCTAATCTGTGTGTTAGCGAAACGAGCAAGGTCAGCCGGGTTACCGAAATCCAAAAAGGTAACCCGGCTTTATTTTTAATGAGGCAGCAGATTTACTTGAGCAAAGCGAGAAGTAAAACGCGTAGCCGAATTAAACCATGCACCGTGCGAGTGAAATGAGATCTGGTACGGGGTAAAAAGTGGGTTGATAAAACAAACACAAATGTATATATAGGTAAGAACGTAGCAAGGGGAGGCGCGATGAAGAAAAATAAGTTTAATAGTTTATTTACAACCTCATTATTCTTCTTATTGTTAATTACTTCGATTAGAGTTAATGCTTTAGAACCTGAGACAGAAAGCTTAAGTTCACAACAATCAACCGCTGGTAGCGGCAGTACCGCTCCTCAACCGCGTAGCTCTGGTGGCACTTGGGCATATGCCGGTTCAAAGCCATCCCCAAGTAATAATGGCGGCACAGACTACTATTATCGAAATGGCAATAGTGTAGCAGTCAGGCGCGTTGACCAAAATGGTAATGTGAACCCTGTAACTATGATTACGCATAACGGCGGACAGACTTGGGCCGGACGGCATGAAGCTACTGGAAAAACTAATCAATTCTACGATAATAAATCCGGCGCATGGGTGACCCATAAAGAATACGTTATGAGTTCGCGGAGCGGAGCGGAACTGCGGCAAAGATCGGAAGCATTATCCGGTATGATGTCTAGCGGCGAACTCGTTATGATGGTATCGAAAGCGGGAGCAAAACTTAATTTAAGCGGCGAAGAGAACCGGCAACTTCAAAATCAAGCCTTATTATTCGGCTCTATGGCTAATACGCGTATGGATAATTCTGAAGGCCGGGCACTCATGCATGAATGGGCAGGGCTGTCTCACCTTTCCCCCGGCATTGGCCCTGACGATTCACAGACAAAAGTTTGGTCGCCAAATATCAAGCTGGCCCTGGAATCGGATCAAAATATACCTGGCCAAACTATTAGAAATATGATTCCCGGATACTATATGAGCAAGCCTATCTCCGCCGGATTCAACCCGGATCAAGCAATGAGCCTCGGAAGAGATTACCTCAATCAATGGGCTGACAATGTAGGCATAGCGCTAAAACAGAACAGGCCTGATGACGTTATTAACCACATGACACCGGGTGAGCAATGGGACGGTGCACTCAATCGCGGCCTCAATCCTACCCAAACTTTAGAAGCCTTTAAGACGCACGCGCAATGGGTAGGTAATGTCGGTACTGCTTTGGCACAGAAGAGGCCTGACGCCCTCATCAACCACATGACTCCTGGCTACCAATGGAATAAAGCAATCGATATGCGCCTCAGCCCTACTCAGGCCCTGGATGCTTTTAAAACGCATGCACAATGGGTTGGTAACGTAGGGACGGCTCTAACACAGAAAAGACCCGATGACCTGATTAACCATATGACACCTGGTTACCAATGGAATAAAGCAATCGATATGCGCCTCAGCCCTACTCAGGCCTTAGACGCTTTTAAGACGCACGCGCAATGGGTTGGTAACGTAGGGACGGCTCTAACACAGAAAAGACCCGATGACCTGATTAACCATATGACACCTGGTTACCAATGGAATAAAGCAATCGATATGCGCCTCAGCCCTACTCAGGCCCTGGATGCTTTTAAAACGCATGCACAATGGGTAGGTAATGTAGGGACGGCCTTAGCACAGAACAGACCTAATGACCTCATCAACCATATGACACCTGGCTACCAGTGGAGAGGCGCAATCAATCGGGGCTTAAGTCCAACCCAGGCCCTGGATGCTTTTAAAACGCACGCGCAGTGGGTAGATAATGTAGGGACGGCTTTAGCGCAGAAAAGGCCTGATGACCTGATTAACCATATGACACCTGGTCATCAGTGGAACGGCGCTTATAATCGCGGCCTCAATCCTACCCAAACTTTAGACGCTTTTAAGACACACGCACAGTGGGTTGGTAATGTAGGAACTGCGTTGGCGCAGAAAAGGCCCGATGACCTGATTAACCACATGACTCCCGGTTATCAATGGAGAAGCGCTTTAAGTCGCGACCTCTCTCCTGCTCAAACCCTGGAAGCTTTTAAGGCCCATACACAATATGTCGAACCGATAAAGTCCGGGCTTGCGAAAGGATACTCAAGCAGCGCTATAGACAAGATGACCCCAGGCTTTCAATGGAATAACGCAATTAGCCAGAAACTCACTCCTGAAAAAACCATGGCTGCCTTCAAGCAACCCGCACTCGCTTCTCAAAAGCCGATTGCTGAACCAGTTGATCTTCGTCCACAAAAATACGTAGAAGCAGCCCGTCAGACTTTGAAAGAAGAGGGAGTAAACCCTGCGCAATTAGCAGAATTTGACAGAGTAGTCAGCACTTCCACTCCTAAGAATATGGTTGAAGCCGGCAATCTCATTGACAGAGCTTACAGCGCGGCGGATACGGCAAGCGAAATAGAGCCGTCACCCGGCTATGACATGCAATCGCCAAACTTAAACCTGTACGGGCCTCCGCGTGGAACCACCGAAGCTCCGGCTCCGGATCAGGATAATTATATGAAATTCCCCGGCTCTGTCCCGGGCGAAATTCGGTCCAGGCAAGATCTTAATGTTGTAGCGCAACGAGACCCGACAGACTCAAATAAGGTGGCATGGAGTCAGGATGGAAAAGTTTTTGCCACGGGTGTCCATCGTGAGGGTGATGATGCCAACACGTGGACAGTCACCCATACTAACGGAAAACAGGAAATAACAAGAGACGGCGGCGCTACATGGGAGCCTATACAATCTTCCGTAAAGGCACCGCAACTTGACAGGCTTGCAGATGCCGGAGTAAGAATTTCCCCTAATGCCGGCAGTGTAATGCCTTCACAACCCGCTGAAGCAGATAGGGCAACAAAGCCTGCAGATGTATTGCCTAAAACTGCGAGCCCTTCTCCCTCTGATGCCAATACGCAACCATATACTCTAGAGAGACAAGTATATAATCCTACCCCCATTCGCTTTGATGTAAGCGATGGAAAGGTAAAAATTGCGGAAGACAGCTACCAGGTAATCAAAGATTCAAATGGTAAACCAGTAGTGTCCATATTATCGAACGGTGCAGTAGTTACCGGAGACGGCTATACAGCCATAGAGAAACCAGCGCCGACACCAAGTTCTCCGTTTCCTACATATGTTGAAATACAAGGCCCGGACGGCAAACAGGTTGCTTTAGTAGGAAAAGGAGGCACGAGAGAACCAATCGTGATTTTAGCCACTCCGGCTACATCGCAAAGCGCCTCTGGCGACAATCCACGCTCAGTCTCATCTACCCCGCGCACGCTGGGCCCAAATGAACAACCCATACCGCGCGCTCAACCGACATCCGAGACTACAAAACCTTACCTACCTGACACGGCTATATTTCTTGAGCGCGGTAAGAATGGCATATACACTCCGGTAAAACCCTATGACCCTACTAATATCTCACCCGGGCAAGCTCAGACAATGCCAGACTACAAACCAGAAATTACTGCATTTAAAATACCTCAGCCTGCAGAGCAGCCTAAAATCTACAATGCAGGTCCGGGCGCACGGGGGATACAGCCTGCTCAACAGCAAGCATCATGCAGCGGAGACTCCTGTAGCGGCGGAGACCGTAAATTTCAATTTGTTAGGGGACAACCGGTAAGGAACGGTGCTCGCGCCCTTGGAAATATTGGCAGCCGTATCGGCGGAAGGAGAAGATAAGAAGACGTTTTACTGATTACGCTGAAACACAATAAGTTACAAACTAAATCATTTAGGTACTTTACCTCGCCTTCTTGGAAGATAAGAAGACGTTTTACTGATTACGCTGAAACACAATAAGTTACAAACTAAATCATTTAGGTACTTTACCTCGCCTTCTTGGCAAGAGTAATCCTTTTTCTCTCACTAGTCTTTTCAAGAATTCTTCAGAACCGCGGGGAGCCTCTAGATTTTCAAACAGCCATTCATCCTCATTCTCAAATGTAAGTAAATAATCTTGATACTTACGCCGGCACTCTTCAGTGTGGCTTCCGGATGCGCTAAAAAGTGGATCTTCTGTAGTTAAACCATCATTATTCCCCGTTGCATAATAACAAGCACTGCTATATGCATAATCCCAAGCGTTCTGGACTAATCCAGCTTTAACCGGATTGCGCTCTACATAACGTCCGCACGTTAATAAATACATTTCTTTTTGAATTGGTTGTGATTTGAACCGGCCTTGCCAAAGATACCCTGCTGATTGATACTTTTTGTGATGATAATGCACATAGGCTCTGGCTATGCCTGCCATAATAGAAGAAATCCTTTCCGGATCAGCTATCTCTAGAATAAAATGATAATGGTTTGGCATTAGCACCCAATGATAAATTACAAACTCATGTTTATTGGCATAATCAGAAAGTAATCTGATAAAGCGGTGATAGTCTTCTGCTTCATGAAAAATTTCCTTCTTACCATTACCTCGATTAAAAATATGGTAAAGAAGAGAATGCTTTAGTTGATGACTTCTTGCAGCAAATGGCATGAATTTATTATATCATAGCTCAAGACATTTATTGCATAATATCTTGCTATAAATGAAGTTACGTAAAACGTCTGCTATTTTATTTAGGAAAAGTTCAGGAGGGTAAAATGAAATACGTAAATACGTAAAGGGGTGTTGTGGCTTAAATACAATAAATTGTATTTAAATAATATAGATTTAGCTTAATGATTAATAATAACCGGCGAAGGGGTTTTGACGGGATCTGGGTCCATGACCGCTAGATTAGGTGAGGGCACATTGTTTTCAAACAACCCTAGCTGGCTGGCTTCCTGAGCTTTAATATCTAAATCGTGTTTTGTCTGCTCCAGGTTAGCCAACACGGTTGTATCGGTATAACCTCTTTTATTTAAAGCCATGAGCTGTTTGGATAAAATTTCAAATTTGTTATACTCTTTGCGCCATTCTTGAATAAGCCGAAGCTTTCTGGGGGTGCCCACTTGAAGCTGGGCAGACTCAACCATAGCGTTAAAAATAGGCAACTGCTGGGAAGATTGAGGCATGGGCGTCACAACCGTTTCCTCAATATGAGTAAAACGGGACATGTTTATGGGTGTTTGTATCTGGTTGGTTAAGGGCAAAATCGCTGTTGGTGTGCGCAATTGGATAGAAGCGGGACGAACAGCAAGCATATCCTCCATTTTCCGCATACGTACGAAATCCTTAAATTCGTTGTTCTGGCGCACCTTTGTATAGATTGAGCTCTTGCCCAAAACTCGAATGTCGGTTTGGCCGCTTAAACTACGTAGTGAGTACGCCAGCAGTTTAAACATCGCGGACTGCTCTCCAAGCGCCTTAATACTGTTTGAATCAAATTCAAATGGCTTCATAGCAAGTGATTGAGTTGCGAATTCCAAGCTTATGGACTCTTGCGGTAATAAACTTGCCAGGTTAGCGCTTGGAGTAAGATGAATTTCCGGTAGCTTGAATTGCGTGAAAGATGCAAGCTTATTCACGTCTCCTGCGTTCAAAACTATGGGTTTACCTAGCTGCGCTACCGCTCCGCTATTGAAAGTAATTTCTCTTGGGGCAAGGCTATTTACGTCTGGTGCATTAAACGATACTTTCGCTGGGCTAAGCGGATTAGAAATGAATTCACCGGATATAGGTTCCGGTTGAGCTAGTTTATTTACATCCTGGCTAGAGAGCTTAAACGCAACCAGAGGTTGCAATGATTGAAATTTAACTATTTGTAAAGGCGCTATTGCTTTTATAGGTTCAGGCATTTCCAGCGCCCCTAGAGGCTGCGTAAATGGCTTGTTGGCCAGAGAACTTGACGGTTTAAGCGCATTTATATCATTTAGGAAAGGTTGCTGCATTGCCCGTAAAGGTTGCAGCGAAGTCATTTTCGCCATCTCAATTGGCGCTATAGCTTTTATGCGCTCAGGAGTTTTTAGCGCTTCAATTGGCTGTAAAACAGGTTTATTAGCCAGGGAATTTAAAGGTATGGGCTTTCTTATATCATTCATGCCAGGCTGCTGCATTGCCCGTAAAGGCTGCATGGCAGGCGTTTTTACCATTTCAAGCGGAGCTACAGCCTTTATACGCTCGGGTGTTTTTAACGCCTCTTGTGGCTGCGCAAATGGCCTGCTAGCCAGAGAAGTTAGCGGTTTAAGCTTATTTATGTCATTTAGATTGGGTTGTGCTATCGCGCGCGCAGACTGCAGGGAATTCATTTTTACCATCTCTATCGGCGCTATGGCTTTCAGGCGTTCTGCGGCTCTTAAATTTTCATAGGGTTGCAGCGCAACCTTAGTATTAAAACTATTTATTGCTAAATTCTTCTTTAACTCGCTGTTAAAAGAATAGCTTAAAGCAGCTACGGGCTTTATTGCCGGAGCTACATTAATAGCTGGTTTTACCCATTGTCTATTTAAGTCTCTATTGTTGCTCGGCTGCAGGGACGCCAGAGCTAACTGCCTTGAGGGAATGATTTGCGACCTATTTCCTGCAAGTTGGTTATTATCGGGGTTTTGCGCCACCGTAGGGCTTGTTGGCGCCTGCCCAGGTGATCGTGCTGGAACAACTGCCCTACCGCCAGGCGCTGGCGCCATAGGACGTGGACCCTGGCCCGCTATTCCGGGAACTACTACCGGGGCCCTCGCGGCAGCTGCTCGTGCGGCTTCAGCTGCGCGTGCCTGATCAGCTAAATACTTAGCTCCAGCTGCAACATATGGTTTTGCAGCTTTCACCATGGCTGCTGCATCCTGCCCGACCTGCCGGGCACGCTGTAAAGCTTGTTGAGCAACTGGAGCAACGGTACTCTTAAGCGCTGGCAGTACGACGCCGGGGCCTGGTGTACCTTGGCCGGGAGACCCTTGCGGCGACGCTGCAGGCCTGCTTGACTGCTCCGGTGCCTTCTTAGGTTCTACCTTTGGCCCGCCGATTGTTCTTATACTCCCGTCCTGTCCATTCTGGCCTACTATCGTAGTTGTACCTGCCCCAGCAGCGCTAGTTCCCCAGTCCGTTTGGGCAAAGACAATTTCTAGGAAAGAAAAGAACACTAAACAAGAAAGAAAAAGACAAAAAAATAACCTCACAGCATTATCTTTGCCAAATATGCCAAGTCTAAGTGTCTGGGCTTTTATGTTTCTCATTTTTGTCTCCTGCATTTTAAGTTGCACAAGCCCAATAAAAAAGGGAAGGCTTTCATTCGCCTCCCCTTTCCCCTGTTTCCTTATATACTTTTGTTTTCGCCACGGAAATTCTTTCATCCCGTGGCTCTTTTAAACTATCCTCTATAACCCTCTAAGAACATTCTTACTCATCTGCAATATACCATAATTATCATTATACTGTCAATGCTATTTATAAAATAATATATACGATAAAGCTCAAAAAACCCTTATCAGCATTGAAAAGAAAACGCTTACATAAAATTACCATTTTTGCATATAATAATAAGCCGGCAATGAAAATGCTTTGGCAATTTATTTATAGGTTTTCGGGTCGTAAATATAAGCAGTATCGTCTTCTTTTCTCTCCTTGTAGTGTTCTGCTACATCTTCTTTTCCATAAGCAGGGCCCGGAAAATGGCCTTCTCGGCCCTTGCCTTCTGGCTTATCTTCAGGCGTTTTTATTAAATTCTTCTCAAGAAATGACATATCCGAAGCTTTAATGGTAAGTTCCTTGGCAGTCAAGCCTCCTCCGGGTTGCGTGGCTTTTGAATAGGGCCGTAAACTTTTAATATCAGCCGCCTTAGCGCCGCTGGCTTGATTGGGTATTGACATTTCCTCAAAATCAGCCGGATATGCGTTAGCTACGTTCTCCTCTTGCGGGCTAAGAGCAGAAGCTGCCTGATTCCTTTTAGGATGGTAATTATCAGTTATAACCGGAACATAGTTTGTATTCGCTCCAGCACCTTTAGTGTAGACATTGTAATTTGTTGAAGGGCTGGTTGTTTTTTGCTGGTAATTCTGCTGGGTGGAACTGCTGCTATAAGTATTGGAATTGCTATTTTGGCTGCTTAAAC
>JAQTOI010000083.1 GCA_028713415.1 Candidatus Omnitrophota bacterium | reverse complement strand
CCGATGCCTGGACAGGAAAGTTGGAAGCTTCGGTGTCGTTTGAAATACAAGATTAAAGTTACATCGTAAAAACTTAGATCGTCTAGCGTTAAACGGTTACGTAGCTAGAATCGTCCACCGGTTATCGTATATCGTTACAACATTTTTAGAAACGGAACGATTGACTTTTAACGTTAAACGTTTCCAGTTACGCGGCCGATACCCGTAATACGAAATTTAATATGCTTAAAATATATAATACTTTAACCAGGAAAAAAGAACAATTTATCCCGCAAGAAAAAGATAAGATTAAAATGTATACCTGCGGGGTAACTGTTTATGATGATTGCCATATTGGACACGCCAGGAGCTTGTATATTTTTGATGTGATACGTAAATATTTAACATACAAGGGCTACGAGGTAACGTTTGTGCGTAACATCACCGACATTGACGATAAAATTATCAACCGTGCCAATGAGCTTAAAGTTGACTGGAAGGATTTGGTAGAAAAATACATCGCCAAATACTATGAGGATTTAAAAGCCCTGGGGATAGATAAGGCGGATTCTGAGCCAAGAGCCACAGAAAATATCCCTGACATGATTAAGTATATTACTTCTCTGATAGAAAAAAGTTCTGCTTATGAGTCAGGTGGAGATGTGTATTTTGATGTGAGGAAATTTCCCAAGTACGGGCAGCTTTCCGGGCAAAACATAGAGCAGATGGAGACGGGCACTCGCGTTGACCCTTCAGAATTAAAAAAAGACGCCTTAGATTTTGCGCTCTGGAAACGCGCCAAAGAGGGAGAGCCTTTCTGGGATAGCCCTTGGGGGAAGGGGAGGCCGGGCTGGCATATTGAATGCTCGGTAATGAGCCAGAAATACTTAAAAACCGATACCCTTGATATACACGCAGGCGGACGAGACCTTGTATTTCCGCATCACGAGAATGAAATTGCCCAGGCAGAGGCACTTACGGGCAAAACTTTTTCAAAGTTTTGGATACACCACGGCTTACTTACCATAAATGGACAGAAGATGTCGAAATCTTTGGGGAATTTTGTAACGATACGGGATTTTATGGATACGTACAAAGACCCCGATATTCTTAAATTATTTTTTTTAGCAGCGCATTATTCACAATCCATAGATTACAGTGATAAAAAGATAGAGGAAACAAAACGTTCATTAGAGCGAATTAATAATTTTTTATTTCGAACCCATGAGCCTGAATTCCATAATAAGGCAGCATCAAAACCTGTCGAGGTAATTGAAGGCATGAGGAATAGATTCATAGAAACGATGGATGATGATTTTAATACCGCTGAAGCATTAGCCGTAATTTTCGACTTGGTGAAAATGGCCAATAAGCGCATGGATGATTTCAGCTTCATTTATGAAGCTAAACAATTATTGAAGGAGTTATCAAGCATTTTCTCTTTAGGTTTAGACACCTTGAACATGCAAATTTATAATGACGAAGAAATTAAGCGAATGATTGAGGCGAGAGAAAAAGCTCGCAAAGAGAAAAACTATAAACTTGCGGACGATATAAGAAAAGAATTGGAGAAAAAGGGTATTATTTTAGAGGATGGTAAAAACGTTACCATCTGGCGCAAAAAGATCTAATTTAAAAGCTGACAGCTGAAAGCGAGAATGTATGAAGAAAAAAGCATTCTTTATTACGTTAGAAGGCCTAGAGGGCAGCGGCAAGAGTAGCGTTATCAGGTATTTAGAAAGCTACTTTAAAGCAAAAGGGCTTTCTGTCATCATATTTCGCGAACCAGGCTCTACCAAGGTTGGAGAAAAGATACGGCAAATACTTTTAGATAAAGCCAATATGGAATTATCAAAGCATACTGAGCTTTTGCTTTATCTCGCTGCCCGGACGCAATTGATAGAAGAGCAGCTGAAAAATACTCTCGTACGGTACGATGTAGTTATTTGCGACCGTTTTTTTGACTCGACGCTCGTATACCAGGGGTACGCCCTTGGCTTAGGCGCTATCGTCGAAAAAGCGGTTACTATGTTTTCTCTGAAAGTAATTCCGGACTTAACTCTTCTTCTTGATATGCCGGCCAAAGACGGTTTACGCAGGATTAAGAATAAGGATAGAATAGAATCGCGGCCACTTGTCTTTCATAATAAATTAAGAAAAGGATACCTATTGCTGGCAAAGAAATACCCTCATCGCATTAAAGTGATTGATGCAGACGGCAGGCTGTCTGATATCTATAAAAGAGTGGAGAAGGTTTTAAAAAATAAATTCCTTTAAAAATTGGAAGCTGACCATGAACCAGGAAAAAATAATAAATTACTTTAAATTATTAAAAAAAGACGGGCTTCTGGGCAATTCCTATCTTTTTATCGGCGATAACATTTCGCTGGTCCAGGATATAATAAAATTAATTAATTGCAAAGAGACGGAGGGTTTTTGCGATACCTGTTGGGATTGCAAGGCAATAGGCGCTTTCGCTCATCCGGATTTATTTATTATTGAACCGGAGCCTACTACTATAAAGATAGAACGAGTACGGGAAAGCCAAAGTTTCTTAAGTTTAAAAAGTTACCGCGCCCCGAAAAAAACAATTCTGGTAAAGAACGCACAAGCTCTCGGGCTTGAAGCGGCTAATGCTTTTCTTAAAACATTAGAGGAGCCGCCGAAGCATTCTTTTATCGCAATTAGCGCTTCGACTCAAGAAGGGATGCTCCCTACTATAATTTCACGCTGCCGTAAGATATTTTTGCCTTTTTGCGAGCATTTAGATATAAAAGCAGATCCTTCTGCTATCTCCGCTTTTCTGGAGGGAAGTAGGTCCGTTTTTTCCGACCGCAAAGATTTTGCTTCATTTCTTTTTACGCTTGCGCTGATATTCCGTGACTACCTCGTTAGCGAGACTGCTCCGGCGAATAATAAGTTGCTTAAACCGCTCGACTATGAGATAATTCTGGAATCTTTGCGCTCCAGGAAACGTTACAATATCGGGCAAATACAGGATATCTTAAACGGCATTCTTGAAGTTTACGGCGTATACACCAGCATTAATGAAAATCTGGCACTGAATATGATTAGGATGAAGATGTAAACGCGAATATCCGCGAATTCGGAAAAAACGCGAATGTTCACGAATTTAATTAGCGGTAATTAGCGATCTAAAATTAGTGGGAAATTAGCGAACTATGAAGATGGCACTAGTGCGTTTACGCGATGCGGGGCAGCTGACAACCTATCAGATAGGGGATGATATTGTTATCGGCGATTACGTCATCGTTGAGGCTGATAGAGGTTTAGATTACGGAGAGATTGTAGAGATAGCTTCATCAACGGAAGCAATCTGTGATAAGGCGTGCGCGCAGCCTTGCGCAAAAGAAAATACTGCTAAGAATATACTGCGAAAAGCTTCCCCTGAAGATTTAAAACAAATAACTGAAAATAAAAAAGAAGCCAAGGAAGCGATGAAAACCTGTGCCCGCAAGGTTCGCGAGTATAAACTTCCTATGAAACTGGTGGATGCGGAATATTCTTTCGATAGAAAGAAGATTATTTTTTATTTTACAGCCGAAGGAAGAATTGACTTTCGCGAGTTAGTGAAAGACCTGGCGAAAGTTTTTAAGATACGCATTGAGATGCGCCAGATAGGCGTGCGTGATGAAGCCAGGATCTTTGGCGGAGTGGGCCCCTGCGGACAGGCGCTTTGTTGCGTGCGTTTTTTGAAAAATTTTGAAGCGGTAAGCATGAAAATGGCAAAAACACAACGCCTGCCGTTAACTAGCGGAAAAATTTCAGGCATCTGCGGCAGGCTTATGTGCTGCCTTTTCTATGAATATAAAACCTACCGCGACCTTTCACGCGGCCTGCCTAAAGACGGACAGATTATCGATACCCCTGCCGGCAAAGGGAAAGTCCTTTCGGTCAACGTTTTAAAGCGCCTCGTTAACCTGGAAATGGAAGACGGCAGGGTAGAAAAGATAGTTTTTCCCGAAGAACCTCCCCCAGCCGAACATGAGTAAATTTTTCACCAAGTTGGTTGCAAAAGCATTTGATTATAGAGATTAGGATAAAGATTCCAGAGATTTAAAAAATAGCTACGATGATCCCAATCTCCGTAATCTATTTATAATCTCTGGAATCAGAAACTTTCTCATATGATCATTCAAGCATAAATATTTTAAGTAATTCACAATTAATTATGGAAAATGCCTGCAGTAAACCTGAGAAAGCTTCAAAATTTTACCTCACTACGCCAATATATTACGTTAATGCCAGCCCTCACATAGGACATGCCTATACTACCGTTATCGGCGACTGCATCGCCAGATTTAAACGCATGAAGGGTTTTGAGGTTTTCTACCTTACCGGCACCGATGAGCACGGAGAGAAAATCAAAAAAGCCGCCGAGAAGAACGGCAAAGAAGTTAAGAATTTTGTGGATGAGGTGTCGCAAAATTTCGTAACTCTTTGGAAATTTTTAAATGTCTCTTATGATTTTTTTATCCGCACAACCGATTCTTTCCATATCCAGGTGGTGCAGAAATCATTGCAGCAGCTTTTTGAGAAAGGAGATATTTATAAAGCGAAGTACCGCGGTTTTTATTGCATGCCTTGTGAGCTGTTTTGGAATGAGTCGCAGATAAAGGAAGCAGGGGGTTGCCCTGATTGTAAACGCGAGGTTAGCGAAATCGAAGAAGATAATTATTTCTTTAAAATGTCTAAGTATGAAAGCTGGCTCAAAGAATATCTGAAAGCTAATCCGGACTTCGTAAAGCCAAAGATTCGTTATAATGAAGTCATGGGATTCCTTGATAATAACAAACTTGGTGACCTATGCATCTCGCGCCCCAAGAAGAGGGTAAGTTGGGGCATACCTTTACCGTTTGATACCGAATATGTTGTATATGTCTGGTTTGACGCATTACTGAATTATCTAAGCGGTGTGGGATTCTTAGGAGACGATAAGCGCTTCAAGCAGCTCTGGCCCGCAGATATCCATCTTATGGCAAAAGATATATTAAAGCAACACGCGGTATTTTGGCCGATTATGCTCAGGGCCCTTGATTTAGAGCAGCCCCGCGTCGTGTTTGCGCACGGTTGGTGGAAGATAGGAGAAGAGAAAATATCTAAATCGCGCGGCAATGTAGTTAATCCATTTGAACTGGTCCAGGCGCTTGGTTTAAAGGGCGCAGGGGTTGATGCGCTTAGGTATTTTTTGCTGCGCGAGGTGCCTGCGGGAGCGGACGGAAATTTCTCCTGGGAGGCTTTGGTCAGCCGAACCAATAGCGACCTTGCCAATGATTTGGGTAATCTTGTATATCGCACGCTTAATATGGCAGAGAAATACTTCAGCGGCACGGTTGAATCAAAAAGCCTGCCAGTCCCTGAAGAATTTAAAGCGCCATTTCTAGACTTAGAAACTAATTATGCGCAATGCATGGAAGAATTAGATTTTCCGGGAGCTCTTGAAAAAATATTTAAATGCATAAGCGTGATGAATAAATACATCGAGGATAAAAAACCCTGGGCAATGTGGAAAGAAAAAAAAGAAGATGATGTGCGTAGTTTTCTGGCTGTATTATTTGAGGGTATACGCATTGTGGCTTTTTATCTGTATCCTTTTATACCCTATTCAAGCGCATCTATTTTGCGCCAAGTTGGAATAAAAAAGGTAGATTACAATTTAACTGCCGCCAAATGGTCTGGCAGGCTTACTTTTTCTATTAGCAGAGAATCTCCTCTTTTTCCTCGAATCGATGTTAGTTGACGCGCATTGCCATCTTAATTCATTGTCGGGCATACAACGAAATGAAGTTATACAAGCATGCAAGAGCTATCTCCTCATAGACTCAAGCATCAACATCTCTACTTCAATTGAATCTATCGCATTATCACAAGATAACTCTTCCATTTATTCTGCGCTAGGTTTTCATCCCTTCTGCGCAAAAGAATTCAGCTCAACTACCATAGATAGTTTTACCGGGCTCATTTCAAAGCATTCCAAAGTTGTGGCAATTGGAGAAATCGGACTTGATGAGACAGCCGACACCCCCCTTGATGAACAGGAGAAGATTTTAAAGGCATACCTAGCGCTTGCCATTGATAAAAAATTGCCCGTTATGCTGCATAACCGGATATCGGACGCAAGGATATTTGATATTCTAAATAATTTTTATCAAACATATGAAAAAATCGTATTTCATTGTTTTTCGTATGATACGCGCATGCTTAAAAGAATTATAGAAAAAAAGGGGCTTGTTTCTTTTTCTTTGAATATTTTGAGAAAAAAACCAATTATTACCGAGTCGCTTAAAGATTGCCCTTTGGAAAGCCTCTTCTTAGAAACAGATTCTCCTTACATGAAAATAGCGGGACGAGCTTCAACGCCCGCGGATATTAAAGAAGTCTATTGCTACGCAGCTAAACTTAAAGGCATAGAGCAGGAAAAGCTGGAGGAAGTGGTCCTTAGTAACGTGAAAAAATTCTTTTCGCTGTAGATATAAAATAAAACGCTGCAGGCCTCAGGCTACAGCCCCGTTACCCTTAATAATTACCTTAAGGTTCTGGGCGTCCCGCACCTTAATAAAATAGTATAGGAAACGGGACAGGCTTCAAGCTTCAAAAAGCTTGTAGCTTGTAGTATGTAGCATGACATATATTATATACAAACTATGAAACGAGTTGTTATCCTCAAAATCGATAATTACGATAAAGTGGTTTTAAAGAAAAAAATCAAAGAAGCTCTTGTTAAATATTTTTCTCTTAATACATTGTTTAACGCAACAGATAAAATTTTACTCAAACCCAATCTACTTATGGCGGCAAAACCAGAGGATGCCGTAGTGACGCATCCGGCTCTTGTTGAAGCAGTTGCCGATATTTTCAAGGAACAAACAAAAAATATTTTCCTCGCGGATTCACCAGGAGGTTTTTTAGAGCAAAAAGACATTGATTATATTTACGAAGAAACCGGCATGCTTGACGTAGCCAGGCGTTTAAATATTGAGCTTTTATATCCGGATAAAAGCTTTATGCGTGAAGGCTTCCCGCTTTGCTGGTGGGCAAGCGGCTTTGCAATGGTAAATTTAGCCAAGCTTAAAACCCATGAAGTGACGCTTTTAACTTTAGCTGTAAAAAACCTATATGGCTGTATCAGCGGGCTGCATAAAAGCCATTTACACAAGGCTTATCCCCAAACGCAAGATTTTTCTCAGGTAATCACTAAGCTTTATAGTTTAGTAAAACCGCGCCTGAATATTGTGGATGGAATACTCGCCCTTGAAGGTGATGGCCCGGCAAAGGCAGGCAGGCCTAAAAAATTAGGGCTAGTGGTTATAGGCGATGATGCACTTTATACTGATTACGCTATCGGCAGGCTCCTGGGATTAAAAGACGAAGAACACCCAATAATTGCGCAGGCTATTAAAGAAGGGCAATTTAGCCCCAAAGACTTAGAAATCATATCTGAAGTTGAACCCATTACTGGTTTTAAGCTCCCTTCGCCATTTATACTTAATAAAATACCGAAGAGACTCACGCTATTTGTAAAGTTATTCTTTAATTTTAAGATTGCGATAAACAAAAGAAAATGTAAAATGTGTTTGGCCTGCAAAAATATCTGCCCGCAGCAGGCGATAGAGATACATGAGGGTAGCCTCGCCGTTGACCAGAGTTGTTGCGTTATGTGCAACTGTTGCGGCGAAGCCTGCCGGTTCGGCGCCGTTGACTTAGAAAAGAGTTTTCTGTTGAAATTGCTAAGCGGACTGAGCAGTTTATTGAAACGCGCCTAATACTATATTTGTAATCCCCTCCGCAAAATCCCTGGTCCGGGGATAGGAAGTTGCGGAATGTCTTTTGCTTCGGGGAAGGAGCCCGCGGACTTTAGGGCGGGTGGGCTCCACTTTGCGTAATCTTCCTTTATGAGAGCCATATATGAGAGCCATAAAATTTAAGAATAAACGTTTATATTACATTGACCAGACTAAGCTTCCCGCAAAGGAGCTTTGGAAGGAATGTAGTACCCTGAAGCAGGGTTATCAAGCTATTAGAGAGTTACAGGTAAGAGGGGCTCCATTAATCGGAGTATTCGCGGCATACTGCATTGCAGTTACGGCTCAGAAAAGTCGTGACGGAAAGAAAGAATTTTTAAAGAAAACAAAGGATGCAATAGCCCGCTTGAGAAGCGCTCGTCCCACGGCTGTCAATTTATCCTGGGCATTAAAGCGAATGGAGCGTATTTTAGATAAGTATGTAAGAGACGATGTATCTTATATAAAGAAAGAATTAATGCGCGAAGCAGGTAAAATTCACCAAGAAGATATAGCTCTATGCCAAAATATGGCGGATCTCGGGGCGCCTCTGATAAAAGACGGCGATAACATTCTAACTCACTGTAACGCCGGATTCCTGGCAACTTCCGGAGCCGGAACAGCTCTTGCGCTAATTTATAAAGCCAAGGCTCAAGGCAAAAAAATACATGTTTATGTTGATGAAACGCGGCCGCTTTTACAGGGCAGCCGCCTGAGCGCCTGGGAATTAACTAAAGCCAAGATTCCTTGCACATTAATTTCGGATAATATGGCGGCGTATCTTATGCAGAAAGGGAAAATCGATAAGGTTTTTGTCGGCGCTGACAGGATAGCTGCTAACGGCGATGCCGCCAATAAAATCGGCACTTACTCT
>JAQTOI010000082.1 GCA_028713415.1 Candidatus Omnitrophota bacterium | reverse complement strand
ACAGTAACGGTAAACGTTTGTTATTAACCGCTGAAGCCAGAGATGACGCGCATAAAGATGAACGGCATTACATCTCAAGAGATGACTTTGCAAAAATGAAGGTTTTAAGAAGCAGCCTTAAACAAGGAGGGATGATAGGCCTCATCGCTTGCAGCACCGCGAAAGATGTATTGAAATTATATGCCGAACTTTACCCTCAAGCCGGGCATGTTTGGGGTAGCGAGCATCATGTGGGCGTGTTAGTGGGAGGAATTAGGTTAGATCCCAAAGGTTATTTCCGCGTTAACTTTTCAACGGAAGCTGTTGATTTTGCAGAAAATAGAGGTACGGCTACAATCCCTGTTGACGGTATTTTTACGCTGCGTAATAGTATGCTGGAAGGTGAATCTTCCGCCAGGAAAGAAGCCGCAAAGAAAATGCTTGAAAAAGCGTTTGGCGGCGATTCGATGGCTAATCTGCTTTTAGAAAGGCTTGTTCGTTTATCGAACAACTCCGGATTAACAGAAGTGCTGCTTAAGGTAATACCCGAGGTCAAAGCCGAAAAAGCCAAAAAAGCCGAGTTTATGAAAAAGCTGCCCAAGCAGGATGTAACGCAGCAAACTTCCTATATGCGCCACAATCCGTTTACTTTACCGCTGAGCGAATATAGAACAGGAAGATTTGTATTTGCCGATGCCGCCGCAAGCAGGTTACCGTTAAACGCAGCGCAGATAGACGCAACGCAACGCTTACTTGAAAACCATTTTGACGGTTTTATGGTTATAGGTAAAAACGGGGCTATGCAGACGCACATAACTGCCGCAGCCCAACTTGATGATTATAGGGCCAGCGCGCTATTACGTGAAATAAAAGCAAGAGGCCTTGTTCGTGCAGGCCCAATTAACAAAATATTACAAGAAGCTTTCCCGCAGTTAAACTTCCCTCAAATTTACGCTCTTCATTATAACGGTTGGATTATTTTTGATTCAGAATTCTTAAAAACCGCCACATCCGAACAGATAACGGCTAAGCTTATCCATGAGGCAGGCGCCATATTAGGCAAAACTCATGAGGAAAACCTTAAAGCAGAGAATGATTTTTACACAAAAACTTCAGAGGTAATGCTTCCGGTCGTAGAGATGCCTCAAGGCTATAGTTTCCCCGAAAACAGAGCGGTTATCACAGATAAGCCCGGAATTCTTGCTTACGAAGATATTCTAACGCTCTTCGGAAAAGCGCTCTTGTCGGAGAATAATTCTCATCTTGAAAAAACTTTCGCAGAATTGCAGAAGATGGGAATCAGCATGTGGGATATCGCGAACGTAAGAGCGGCAATTGCCATGGCTGCCCGCACCGGAGTTGTAGCAAATTTAAATAATCCCGAATTTAGCGCATTCACAGAACAGGCAGTCAGGGAGTTCTATGATTCAAGGAACTCCGTAGAAGTCGTTACGGGGCTTTCAGAACTTTTTGATGCACTCAAGGATGATAGCATGGCATACACCCGCCTGTTTTCAAGAGAATTTAAAGGCATAATTGCATTTGCGAAAGAAAAATTCAGCGTATCCGAAGTGCATCCTTCGGTTTTAATGGCTGTTTTAGCGGCAAGCCGCGAGCTTAATCGCTCTAAAGTGGAAGAACTCACCGCCAGGCTTGAGGCTAACGGAGAAAGGCTTTATTCCGCACAGTTTATTACGTTAGTTTATCTCGCGCATCATGCAGAAGAGCAGGAATTGTTGTTTAATAGAGAGAAACTTCTTTCTGCTGCATCTAAGATATATCAAAAGAAGGCTTATCCCAGATTGGACCATCGCTATAGTGAACGCCCGGAGTTATCAGAAATCTCTAATCTTAAGCTTTATCTTTTAATTAAGCTGAACAACAGTTTGCATGATTCTCGGGTATTAGCAGAAATCGGGCGCAATATATGGGATGATATAAATGTATATAAAAATACTGAACTTGGCGGTTCCTGGATATTCAGAAATGGAATTCTCTGGCCTAAGACAATGACCTCCCTATCCGATGACAATGGCGGTTATGTAAATGACATAAAATCTTATGCGATTTCCGCAGGCCTCGACTGGCATCAGCACGCCATGGCAGAAGATGAGTCGAGCTATCCCGGGCCTAGCGCAGACGCAACAGGAAGAGAAGGCGATATCGGCGAAGCCAGAAAGAGCCGCAATGTTAACATTGTGATTACTGCCATGGGGCATCCGAAAGATACGTTAGGCAATGATATTAAGGCGCAGATAATCGTTAACGTGGATATGTATTGGGTTGAACCGGACGGCACAGTAAAAATCATTGATCTTGGAGTATTCGCCGTGCCTTATGAGGCTACTAAGCCGGAGACGGACAAGAACGCTACGCTAGTTACAGACGATGTTGACGCAAAGGAATTACTAACTACAGACACGAAGAAAGAAACGGAAGAAAGGTATGAAAAAGCTAAAGAAGAAAGTAGTGTTAATGGGAAAATCAAGGCTCTTCGAGAAATAATAAAATCGCGCGGGATTTCTACCGCAACATTAGGCGAATCGCTCGATGATTTATGGAGATTGGAATATCTTACTGGCGATGTGGCCGCCTTAGAAACCTATAAACAATATCTGCAGAGTAAAGGAATGACTGAAGATAAGCATGGTACTGAAGAAATCAATACGTATATGTATCTTTACAGTGACCAGGGCCGCTATAAAGAACTTTTGCAATACCTTACGCGTCAATTAAAAATAAAAGAACAATCAGGGGAACAAGAATTATTAGGGTTACTACAATCTAAATTAAAAGATGTATATCTTATACTTGGAGACTATGAATCATTTTTGGCTGTCCCGCATGAACAGCATTTAGATTCCACTGTCCGAAGGCTGAAATTAATTATGGATAAACAAAAAATGCCCTACCAGCCTTCTTTCGGTTGTTTATTGGGGGACCTTAGGCACTACGCTTCACGTAAAGAAGTGCCGTTACGTATATTCGTAAAGCCGGATTTAGCGCAGCAATTACATAAAGATTTTGGCGCGTCTATATTGCAAGATCCTCTTTATTTAGCATTAAAATCGCATGATTCACAATATATTGGACGCCTAATCAGAGATGCTAATCGGGTTCTTTCCTATATAAGCGGCGGCCAGTTTAGTTTTAAAGTTGAAAGAATTGAATTTCGTTATCCTTCGCAATTGGAAGATGTCGAAGAAGGCGGTAATCCTACGATGGATAATTATTTAGAGATTAAGGCTTCCCCTGAAAATCGTTCATTCCTGGGTAAAGGATTTATCGCAATGATTGGTTTTCCTTTTGATACTAAAGAAGCCGGCGGCATCAAGTCAACAATTTATACAGGAGATGGGTTATTTTTTGTTTATCCAGGGCGCATGTCTAATAATAATGGCCGGTCACAAATAACACCGGCAGAATCGTTGATTACGCTTATTATCCACGAAGCATTACACGGGTTAGGCATGAGACATCGCCAAATATATCAGGCACAAGATGAATATTATAGTTATCTTATAGAAAAAGGACATAAATTTCCTGCTACAGAAAATGATAATTTAACGCTGGATGCCAGCGGGTTCCCGGAGAATGAAGTTAGCGATCGTAGCGCTTATATTTCGCAAACAAACCGTATCCTGCTTGGTTGGCCGGATGTTTCTCCAGTATTAATTCGAGAACTATTAGAGAAAGAGAGGGATTTAGCTCAACCGGAAACAACTCTTCGGGTTGCAGAAACCAGCCAAACGTTTGATGCTATAAAGTCGCCTAAGGACATCGTCGAGTTGGAAGTGAAAGCTTATAAGGATGCCGAGACTTTGTACGCTATCATCAATCATCTTCCCGCGTTAGAAAAAATAATTAAGGAAAGCCCAGAATTAAGCACCGCAGGGGTCGAATTGCTTTTCACGCTTGCCTTTAAACCAAAGCTTTTTAAAGCAAAGTATGATACGGCTCTTGCTGTAAAGAGCTTAGAGCGAAGCGTTAAGACGTTACAGCTTCTCATGCGACAAGGTAAGATGGTGGAAGACCTAGGATCGTTGCCACATAGCCACTTAGAACATCTTGCTCAACGTAGATATGCGTTTGCCGTTGATGCGTTAGTAGATATGTATACAAAGGAACCCGTCTATTCAACCGCTTGGTATGCAGCGGGTTTGGCTCTGAAAATACTTTTGCAGTACTCTTATCAAGAACAGATAGTCGGTCAAACACGTACCATAGGCGAGGCCTTACTGCCGGTATTTATTAAGGACGAAGTAATTCGCGATGAATTTGCTAAAATTCTTTCTCAAGGCAACGCAGAAGCTGTGGTTAAGTTTATTGATAAAAACCCTGAATTAAGCCTCTTTACCATTGTTAATTTCCGGGGCAAAAGTGATGTGCTTCAGAAGATAAAAAATACTACAGAATTACCGCTTGAAGTGCGTTTCTATGCCTTAGGATTACTTTTGGCAGATTTACCTGGTGGCGAAGCGCAAAAGTTGCTACTTGAAGAGAACTGGTTTGAGAATGCCCATAGGTTATTAACTTCCAAAGAGTTGGCTACAAAGAATACGATGGGCGAATTGTTAGGAAACAACCCGTTAGCGCATGAAGAAAGAATGCAATTATATTGGTTAGCGGTAGTATTAAATTTCTATAATTACGACGAAGCTTTTTACGGAAAATCTGATACAAAAAAGATGACTACCATTTTAGACATAGCAAAGAGTGCTATAGGCGGGAGATTTTCAGCCTACGTAAAAGGTTTCTGGTCGGTATTTGTCGTAGGGGTAAATGAGCTAAGTTTGGAACCGTATATCTTTCTGGCAATATTGAACCATGAAACCTACCATAAGATTTTATATAGCCAGGGTTTTGTTAAGACGTTAAGTAATTATAATGAAGCAGCTATGCATGAGTTTTTATGTGACGTAGCAGAATTTAGATTTTTGCAGACAACTGTTTCGGACCAGAGTGCAGAATATATTGATAAGTTAAGGAGCCGTTATCACTATCAGGACGGGTTGCAGAAGTGGGAACATAGAAAAAATGACGAAGAAATTTCCGATAGCCATATTGCCGCCCGTGGGTCACTGGAGCGTTTTATCACAACCTATAATAAATTTTCTTGGGCGAAGTTTATGGAAATTGCCACAGAAGTGTTATTAGAGAATAAAGATATTCTTACGGGCACACCAGAACCCTATGGGCCTTTTACCAAGTTTGTTGATGAGCTAGAACAGCGAGCACGAAAAGAACACTTATTTAATCCGCGACAACAAAAGGCCAAAGATAGTAAAGACACCGTCACCCCCGGGGTAGAGGAAAAAGCATCTTTACAGCTGCCTGGGTTAAAAAGTATCCCCGTTTTATTCATGACGCCATCGCGTAATTTCAGCGGTATGTTTGCTGATGCTGCCGCAAGCGACCAGCCGCTGAATGTGGGCCAAAGAAAGGCCCTGGAAGCGGCAGGAGCTACGGTAGCAAGGAATTCAGGCGGCTCCGAAGCCCAGGCGCAGAAAGCGAATACGCAGGAAGTTGCAAGGTTAATCATGTCCGTAAAAGAGCGTGAAAGATCAAGGCTTTATGAAGAATTGAAATCGAAAGGCTTTATCCGCGCCGGGCCGATTAACGAAGAAGCAAAGAAGCTTGATCCTACCATGCCGCGTATTTATGCTACCAATCATAACGGCGTCATAATTTTAGATTCAGATTTCGTCAAAACCGCAACACCTCTTCAGGTTGCCGCAAAAATTGTCCACGAATTAGGCGCTCTTTTAGGCAAGAGCCACAATGAGAACATACAGGCAGAAGCTGGCTTCTTGGGCCAGCACAGCCAGGCTTTCCTTTCCGGTAATCAGAGCCAGTACGTCCAAGGCGATACCCCAGCCTACGATACACCGCTTAAGGTATTAATCGGCACGGGGAAATTTGTTAACAGCGACGGAAAACCTCTGGACAGATTTTTAGAAAGTTTAGGATTCAATACTAAAGCATTACCGTATATACGCAACCTTGAACCGTCTGACCTTGACATCTTGGAGAAGTATATGGCAGAGCACTCCGGAAGGCAAAAGTTTATTTTAACCTGGTTAGCAGGACAGCACACCAAGAATCCGGAGTTAGAACTCCAGGTTAAAAAGATTTTAGGCGTAGCACAGGGCTCTGAATTACTTTCCATGCAACCGGAAGATTTTAAGCGCTTATGGCAGGACCCGGCAATTCAGCAGCAGCTGCGAGCCCTGCTTAGCATAACGCAAAGCGAACAGGTAAACGATATTAGCGACATCGAGAAAAGGCTGTATATTTTTTATAATGTAACCGGCAATAAACTCCTTGCGCAAAACCAGGATTACCTCATAGCTCAGGCAAAAATGCTTGGGGCGTGGCTTAAAAAAGTTGACCCCAAAGGCGAAAGGATAATCGTTAAAATCGGCAACGAAATCAATTATTATTACCGGCAGGGAGAGGCGCGCAGCGAGGCTTACGAACATTTTGTCAGGCTTGAACCCGCCGCATTATACAACTTATTAAATACTTTGGCCGGCCAGATTTTAGCAGTTGATGCAGGAAGAAAAATAGGTTTGAGTTTAGGCAGGCTCGACAAAGAAGAGAGCGCTTTGCGCGGCAACATAAGTAATTTCACCTATATTATGAATAACAGATTCCCGAACTGGGAGCAGGAGTTTGGCGGAAACCGTGATTCGAATAAACTGCTTAGGCCTGAGCAGTATTACGCCGGAATCATAGACGATATGAGAATAGTTAAACGCCTGGGCAAAGAAGCGTTAATTGTCGAAGCCGGGCAATCTTCACGGCTTTTCAGGTCTAAAGACGGAAGCGTAGTCGAAGGCATTGGAGAAGAAGGCCAGGCCCGTTTCGCCTGGGTGCTTTTTAACGGGCTACTGCCTTTTATTAAAGACGGCACGTTAAAAGGTTTTATCTGGTATACCACTTTCCCGCAGCGCTGGCAGATTTCCGAAGGCGATACCATGGATGAACTGTATTTATCGTTGTTTGAAGAGGTTGCAGGAAAACCCGGAGTATACAGGGTTAAACCGGTGGTCCATGAACTTTCAAAAGTGTATGCATTATGGCAGCTTGCCGCCGCAGGCCTGCCGGTTGAGCCGGCCGAAGTTGCGCCTTATGAAGTTAAACCGGAACCGGCAGTAAAAACAGGCATTACATTACCGGAGGCACCGGAAGAAAAACTCGTGCCGTTGAAGATTGGCGTAACAGAAGAGGCAACTGACGCAGAATTGCCTTATAGATATTCACGCGAGCACCCGCAGGAGACGGTAGTGGTTATTACCAACAATGATAACGTAATTGACCATACTGTGCTTGCGCAGGCTCTGCAGATGCAAACAAAAACCTATATCGATAAATCAGCGCAGGCTGCCGAAGCAAAGCCGTTTAAAATCAGCATCATCAGGGGCGGCAGGGAAATTGCCGGTATGACGCCAAGCGATAGCTGGATTGTGCGCGAGTTACGCAGGGAAGGCAGAAACGATTTACCTAAACATAAAGTAGTCGTTTCCTGGGCGTTTGAGAAAGATTCTCAAGGTAAAGAGATAAGGCAGATTAAAGACTTCTTTATTTTTGACGAAGACGGCAAAGGCTACGCCCGCGTCAGTAGTTTTAATAATTCCTGGAAAGCGGTATGGGGCGATTTCCCGCAAGACCTGCCGCAAGCTGCCAGCCGCACGCGCAGCGGGGCCTACGCCAAAGCAATTACTCTCTATAATGCCGCAATCAGCAAAGAGGGCGATAAATATGTACTTGACTTAGATTACAACTCCTGGCTAAACATTCAATCCGCGCCCGCTACCTGGACGTTGGCCATTTCTCGCCTCTTAAGCGGAGAAGCTTTAGATGCGGCTAGAGCTTACGATATCCAGGCAATGCTGTCCTGGATTTTTTCAAGCTACCGCCCATATTCAACGGCTGTAGGAAACCGCTATATTAATAGCGAAAAAGTGCACACCAACAATTGGAATAGGTATCTTGATTACGCAACCGGCACTTTGGTGCAGAAAGTATATCTTAACGCTCCGGCCATGGCGATTATTCGTATAAACGGAAATGCGGGGCAGGTGCTTTTTATTTCAACCGCTGAAACAAAATATCCGTTGCAGGGAAAGCTTCTTGGAAGTTTTGCTATCAGTTTTCATAACGGCGCGGTGCGTTTTGACTTAAATGGATTGCGCGTTGAGCACCCTAACTTCAATTCATTTATTTCCGGCATTCAGTCAGGAAACCTCTATAGAAACGCGCGGCAAGTCGGTGAGCTGGGCATGCGCAGCGAAGGCAAAAAAGTTATTTACAGAGGCCCGGCTATTACTGTTCCAAGCGTCAACCCGGCTCGCCCTGTGGGGCAGGTGCGCGAAGGCGACTCTATTATCCTAATAACCGAAAACGACTTTGACAGGAAAGACATATCTATGACGGCAATCGCGCCCGTAGGAGAAAATGTCAGCCCTGCCCAGCAGCGTTCCTGGATTGAGAACTTTGTGAATACCGTAATTGGTTTAGAAAACGACTCGCTTTATTCCCGTTTGAAATTCGGCGAAATGCCGGTGGGAAGGATTTATAGAAACATGATTGTTCTGGCGCAGCCGCAGCAGCTGGTAGTTGAAGGCAGGCAAGTTACCGTCCTCCCCAAGCATCGCGTCAGCATTGAAAACGGCGCATTAACCGTAGGCGAACGGATTGGCTACTCGCGCATAGTCTCG
>JAQTOI010000081.1 GCA_028713415.1 Candidatus Omnitrophota bacterium | reverse complement strand
TCAGGCTCCTGGAGAAAAAATCCCCCTCACTAAACCAGCGTTTAGCTGCTATAAAAGAAATTGCCGGTTTAAAAATAGGCCTGCGGGTGCATATCGGCCCTTTTATTCCCTATATTTCATCGCTGGCAGAAATACTTGAAATTATTCCTAAAGAAGTGAGCGAAGTTAATATCGAGCTCTACCACAATAAAATGGGAAATTTCGCGGCAATGCTGGATATAGTTGAAAGTAACCTGGGGAAAGATCTAAAAGAAAAAATAAACGCCGTATATAACTGCGAAAAAAATTACCGCAACTTTTCCGATGTCTTAAGCGCGCAAGCCAGGACACTTTGCGCTGCGTATCGTTTCAAAATATTTTTAATTGTTCCGGATTTTAATAAATTCTATTCCCCTTCTATGAACTACGAAAATGCACTCATCTAACCCTTTTTTTAGTATTATCATTCCCACACACAACCGTAAATATTTTCTAGAAATTGCGGTTAACTCCGTACTTTATCAAACCTACGCTGATTTTGAGCTTATTATCATAGATGACGGCTCAACTGATGGCACTCTAAACGCTATACGCCATACGCTAAACGCTGAAAATATTAAATATATTTATCAAGAAAACCGGGGCCCGGCTGCCGCACGCAATAGAGGCATAAACGAAGCAAGGGGTAAGTTTATCTGTTTTTTAGATTCGGATGACCGCTTTCGCAAAGAAAAATTAGAAATTACGCGTTATTATATTGAGAAGATGCCGCAGTACGATATATTTCACACTAACGAAATCTGGTATAGGAAGGGCGAGCTGTTACCACAGAAAATTTATCACGCCAAACCAACAGGTTTTGTATTTGAAAATGCCCTTAAACTTTGCTGTATAAGTATCTCTACCGTAGCTATACGGCGGGATATTTTTAATGCGGTAGGATTATTTGATGAAAATATGCCTGCCTGCGAAGATTATGATTTTTGGTTACGCGTTACCCCTGATAAGCCTGTATGCCTCATCCCCCATTACTTAACCATTAAAGAAGGTGGGCATCCCGACCAGCAATCTTTTAGATTCAACTCGATGGATAAATTTCGCATTTATTCGATAGAAAAAATCCTGAAAAATACAATGCTGCCGGATACTTTACGCGCTATCGCGTTTAACGAATTAAAACGTAAATGCAAAATTTATATAGAAGGCGCCCGGAAAAGGGCGAAAATGCAAGAAGTAGAATATGTTACTAAACTCCTTCGAGAATTAAACGTTTGAATCTATGCTTACCTCATTATCAGCCATATTAAAGCAGAAGTTTTCTTACGCGCCAAATAATAATCAACTGCGTTATATCGCCGGCTTGATTTTTGAAATCCAAAAAAGAGAAAATGTCAGCCTGGAGGAAATCCTGGATTGCCTTGCGGAAAATTCCCGGATAAAAAGAGCCGGCGGGCGCGACAAATTCTTTCCCTTGAGGGAATGCCTGATTAAGCGGCGTTTCCCCTTAACCAGCGCCATTCGCACCATACACCCAAAAGAAGTATTTTTGAATATCTCAAAAAATATAATATCTGATAACTTTTCGCCAAGTAAAGAGTTTACTCCTCTTCAAATTTTCGTGGAAGATGCAGCCAGAGATTCAATCCTTCATAGAAAATTCGCCAGTAAATTTCCGCGGGTTCCGGTTACAGCCGTCGCGCGTTACAGCGATTATTTAAAAGAAAACAAATTCAGGCTCGCCGAGCTGAAAAAACCTGTTATATTTATCGTAAAAGAGAGTTGGGATTTTATTAAACCCTGCCCCTGCACCAAGGGGCATTTATCCTGCGGATACTGGATATTTAATGTCGGCTTTGGCTGCCCGTTTGACTGCTCCTATTGTTTTCTGCAGCACTATGCTAATTTTCCCGGAATAATATTGCCTGCCAATTTAAACGATTTTTTTGATAAATTCAATAAATCAAGCCTGAACAACCTAAAAAAACCGATCCGCATAGGAACAGGGGAATTCTGCGACTCCCTGGCTCTTGACGAAATCACCGGATACAGTAGTGAACTTATCCCCTTTTTTAAAGATAAAAATGTACTTTTTGAGCTTAAAACAAAAAGTGATAAAATTGCTAATCTCTTATCTTTAGAGCCTGCGCCTAATATTGTAATTTCCTGGTCGCTGAACCCTTCTCTTATAGCCGCAAAAGACGAAATTGGCGCCCCTTCCTTAAAAAGACGCATAGAGGCTGCATCAAAACTGCAGAAAAAAGGTTACAGGTTAGGCTTCCACTTTGACCCGATAATCCACTCTGGCAACTGGCAAGAGCTTTATCGCCAAACTATAGAAGAACTATATTCTATTCTTAGGCCCGGATTTGCGTGGATCAGCCTGGGGACCCTGCGGGGAATGCGCCAATTGAAAATAAACTCACAAATGCGTTTTCCAAAAAGTGATATTTTTTACGGAGAATTATTCTTGGGGGAAGACAAAAAACTGCGCTACCCTCAATTTTTGCGCAAAGAAATTTATTCCAAAATGATTTCCTGGATAAAGGAATACGATAAAAAAACCCCGATTTATTTGTGTATGGAAGATAATGGGCTCTGGAAAGTGGTAGGAGATAAATTTAATACTGCAGCAGACATCGAGGACTACTTAATACCTCATGTGTAAAGTCACCATGTCACCAAAGCATAAAATTAGCTTTAGCTCTTAAGCTGATAAGCGCATAGGTAGTTTTTAGAAACTTATGAGCTTAAGAACCCATGAGCTGATGAGCTATTCTATTAGTATACTGCCTTTATTTCCGTATTGGGATAATAGTGCCGAAGGATTTCTTCGTAAGTATGGCCCTCTGATGCCATGCCCATAGCGCCTTCCTGGCACAATCCTGCCGCATGCCCAAAGCCGGCTCCGTAAAAAATAAGCATTTGCGCCTCGTTATCAGCTGAAAATTTTATTTCCACCCGGAAGGCGCTGCTGCGTAATTTATCAAAATATTCCCTAATACGCAAATCTCCGCTTAAGGCCTCCTCTTTGCTTAAGGTTTCTATTTTTAGCGAATCATAATGCCCGCATTGCCCTTTCTTGAGGGGTACAATGCTTTTTATACTCTTAAGAGGAAAACCAAAGGCCAACTGAAAATCTTCCGCATCATATATGCGTTGCCAGCGAAAGCTGCTTTTTTTGTATGCGCAATAGGCTGGCGGTTCGTTATAAATCCAGTTTTCAGCGTCATAGCCGGGCAAAAAAGTTGATTCCGATGGCTTCTGGAAACTTCCCGGGGCATCAAATTTATTACTTAAATATTCTGCTCCTCCAAAAATATCCGAGCGTAAGCACCCTCCGCAGTTCGCGTGATAAAAAGCCTCAATGGGCCTGCTTTCTTTGCCCTGGACAAGGACTTCTCCTTTTGTGCCATCGACTGCGGCGTTTGTCGCGGGAGTCTCCGCTGACATACCTTGATACGCCTGGCAATGCACTTGAGAACAAACATCAAAACCTTCCGTTTTGTGACGCCCGGAATTTTTTATCGCAATAGTGCGGGCAGCAATTGCTTGAGCGCGCAAAGCTTCTTTAGGGGCACCGGAAGGAATTTCTGAAGGCAGCACTCCATAAAGATATTCCTCCATGCTTAGAATATTTATCAACGTCATGCCTTGGCCACCAGAGTTTAGGCGAAGATCGCCCCTGTACATTCTGTCAATCTGCTTGTGCCAATAATTACTCTTTCCGTAAACGACATCCAGGATATAAAAAGGGTACTTACTGCCCAGAATAGTTATGGGAGTTTTAAGTTTAGCGCGGGCGGTACTGCTGCCATTTTCAAATAAAAAAACAGATTTATTTTTATAAACAAAAGTATAATACTTATCTTTATCTCCGTTAAAAGTTTTCCTGCCGTCTGAACAGGAAAAACTCTCCCCTGCGCGAAAACTGAACTTGCGTAAATCTTTCGCCAGCCCCACTTTTAATAATGGCGAATTTTGAGCTCGTTTATAAAATATAAAATTAACTGTCCGGCGGGTGCGTTCGATTATGCGCCGCATTTGAGCAAAGAAACCCTCGCCCAGCCTGCCTTTTACTTCCAGGAGTTGCTTTTTCATTTTTTCATTATCCGGGTAAAAATTGATACCCCGAGCGGCGTAAGAATAAGCCTCTTTAAAGTCTTTGATACGAAAAAGGCAATCACCCAGATAGTAATTCGCCAAACGGATACTGGGGTCATTATCGAGGCACTGCGAGAAAAACCTCACCGCCTCGCCATACTGATGCAGTTGATAATATATTTTCCCCAGGCGGTATAGGGCTATGCTATTTTTTCTCATCTCCAGGGATTTTAAGTAACTATCAGCGGCTATTTCCTTTTTATCCAGGCCTTCAAAAATCAGCCCCAGATAAAGAAAGCATTCCCAGTCTTTATTCTTTATTTTCTTCAATATTTTGTAGGCAGGTATTGGTTTGGCGGAAAGATAATATAATTTGGCGAGATATTTTTGGACGCGGATGTCATTATCGGCGTTGGCGCTGAAATCTTCTAAAATCCTTATTGCTTCGCCGTAGCGAAAATTTTCCTTTAATGCAGCTGCCTCATTAAGTACTTCAGTGCCTGAGCGGTTTTGTATTTGCGGTGCGCAGAGAACAAACGGCCCAGATGTAATATTTATTAAAACTATAAGGAAAACAAAACGTCGCATTAGGCGCAGCGCTCCCTGGCTACAACGGGAATTTGCCAGATAGAAGCTTGGGAAAGGAACTTTTCTTTATCCAGAATAAGGACTCTGTTGTTTTCTAAAACCAAGGAAGCGGCCTTGGTACGCTTTAACATTTTTAACGTAGATATGCCTACCACGGGCACATCAAAACGTAAATCCTGGTTTGCTTTGCTGAACTTTAAAATTGTACAGCCTCTTCCGGCCAGCGAATATGCCCTGCGGATTGTCTTGTCTGTCCCCTCTAGAGATTCGAGCGCAACAGCGCTTGTATTTTTCACCGCTATGGTCTGGCCTACGTCAAGTTCAACAAAGCGTGAAATAAGTTTTACTCCGAAATCAATATCGCATTTAAGCTGCACGTCAGGCTCTAATCCATTAAGCAGGTTTCCATTAGAAAGATACTCTTTCAAATATAGCGTTGAGTCCAGGAAACGCACACCTCGGGTTTCTAAGTAAGCTATAATCTGCGAAAAAATAGCATGCGGTCGGAAATCTTTTGTTTCCTCGATAAGGCTCAAGAGTTGCCTGTCCCAATTTCTTTTGCGAAAAATACTCATTGGGCTTATCTGCCCCGCCATAACGCAGTCCCTAAGGCCTTCCTGTTTAATTATTTCAGACATAGCCTCCAATTGCCCCACTCTAATCCAATAAATTTTATCTGCATAGCGGCTGATGTGGCTCGAAGTTTCGCCCTTGAAGCATATGGCGACTATATAGGAATCTTTAATATTTTTTTTGATATTTTGGGCGAGAATAACAGGCAGGAGGCGGTTACCGGCGATAATTCCGAGTTTCATGGGTTTAGCCTTCAGCTATCAGCTATCAGTCTTCAGCTTACAGCATTTTTATGTTTCTTAAAGCTGTTAGCTGAAAGCTGACGTCTGTAAGCTTTTTATTTGCTTATTCCCCTCTTCGAAGTTGAAATAAAATTAAGAAGGTAATCTATTTCTTCTGATGATGGAAATTCTTTCTTTAACAATTCCTTGGCCTTGTCAAAAGGATGATTGTCAAAAAAAAGGATCTTAAAAGCTTTTTTAAGCATCGTAATTTTTGAAGTAGCCAGGCCTGCGCGGCGTAAACCCACCAGGTTAATTCCATGCACTACCGCCGGATGCCCGTCGGACATCGAATATGGCGGAATATCCTGCACGACTTTGGAGCACCCTCCGATAATCGCGAAACTTCCGATGCGGCAAAATTGATGTATGGCGACAAGGCCTCCGACAACCACTTTATTTTCAATTGTGACATAACCGGCTAATGTGGCGTTATTAGCAAAAACATTATTATCTCCGACAAGGCAATCATGAGCTATATGCGAATAGACCATAAACAAGTTATTGTTGCCTATAATGGTTTTGGCCTGGCTTTCCGTGCCAGGATGCATTGTAACAAATTCTCTGATAACGTTATTATCGCCCATTATCAGATAGCTCTCGTCACCCTTGTATTTTAAATCCTGGGGGATATTGCCGATAACGGCGTAAGGAAAAATATGGCATTTCTTGCCAATTTGGGTGTTCCCGAGCACCTGCGCAAAACTGTCGATTACGCAACCGGAACCGATTTTAACATTACCGCCTACAACGGCATAAGGGCCGACAGTAACATTTTCGTCTATCTGCGCTTTCTCACTTACAATTGCTCTCGGGTCAATTTTTGTGGACATAATTATGGCTACGCCTTTAAGCTCATAAGCTCATAAGGAAGAAAAGGAAAATGTAATATAGCGGGCTCATGAGCTGATGAGCCTAACACTTAGGGAGCTTCTTATTTTCTTAGTTTTTCTGTCTCATGAGCTTAAGAGCTCAAGAGCTTATTGGCTAATTAAGAAGTGACAAGCGCGAACATTAATTCCGCTTCCGCAACTAATTTGTTATCGACAAAAGCTTTTGTGTAAACAACGCCCGTTTTGCTTTTGATTTTACCCGCTACCACCTCTATTACCAGTTGGTCCCCGGGTATGACGTTATTTCTGAATTTAACTTCGTTGGCGGCCATGAAAAATGCCATTTTTCCTGAATGCTCTTCGCAAGCTAACATCATAACTCCGCCTACCTGCGCCATAGCTTCTATAATAAGAACACCCGGCATAACCGGACGGCCCGGAAAATGCCCCTGGAAAAACTGTTCGTTGAAAGTCACATTTTTTATGCCTACGGCGCGCTTTCCTTTATCCAGCTCAACTATTTTGTCAACCAGCAGGAATGGATAACGGTGCGGTAAAATCCGAAGTATCTCCGCGGCGCTCACCTCTCCCGTCGTGGGGACAAACGAAGTGGTCGATTCAACTCCGCTGGTAGTGAGCCGCTCCTTGTAGCGGCGCAACTTCTGTAATAATTTAACGTTTAAAGAGTGGCCAGAGCGTATGGCTATAACGTAGCCCCTAAACGGCCCGGCAACATATAAATCGCCGATTAAATCAAGGACTTTATGCTTAACAAATTCATCTGAAAATCTTAGTTTATTTTTTAATATCCCGTCTTTCGAAACCACAAGAGTATTCTCGTAATTAGCCCCCTTGCCTAAACCCATATCCATTAACGACCGCACTTCCTGCTCAAGGCAAAATGTCCGCGCCTGGTAAAAATCTTCTTCCGGCTTTAAATCTCCACAAAGCTCCAAATCGATAAACCCTGCGCCTATTAACGGATTATTATATTTTAGCGCATATGAAATCCGCAATTTTGGGTAAGGAAAAATAGCGATACTTGATGAACCCTCTTCGATAAAAATAGGCTCTTTTATCACCAAATATTGTTTGGGCGCTTCTAATTCGGCTATGCCGGCTTCTCTTATCTTATCAACAAATAATTTAGCGCTGCCGTCAAGCCCGGGAATTTCTTCTCCCCAGATATTTACCTGCAAATTATCTATTTTCAAAAGATGCAAAGCCGCCATAAAATGCTCGATGGTATGAACATAAACGCCGTCGTGCCCCACGGAAGTACGCCGCGGGAATTTTTCCGGATCAAGCACCGAATAGAAATCGGCTTTTATCGCTGGGGCGGAGGCGACGTCTTTTCTTATGAAAACAATTCCGGTATTGGGGGCTGCCGCAAGCACCTCAACTTTTGAGTTTTTACCGGTATGCAGCCCTATTCCCTCAAAAAAAACTTTACTCTTAATCGTTCTTTGATTTTCCATTTTTGATTATTTTAGATTTAGCTAATTTGCTTTCAAGTTTTATGATTTTTTCTTCCAATTTTTTTATTTTTTTGTACAAGTCGGGGAGCCTCTGCAGGCACGCATTAATGCGCATCGCTGAATCATGCGGGCGCGCCGGATAACCGGAAACAAAAGTATTGGCGGGCACAGATTTTGTAACTCCTCCCTGCGCGCCTACGGTTGCGCCGTCGCCTATATGAATATGCCCTACAAGGCCAGCCTGTCCTGCTAAAATAACGTTTTTGCCTAATGTTGTGCTTCCGGAAATCCCGGCTTGCGCAACAATAGTGCAGTTTTCTCCTACGATAACGTTATGGGCAATCTGCACAAGATTATCAATCTTGGTTCCCTTGCCTATAACGGTTTTGTCAAACCTGGCGCGGTCAATCGTGACGTTGGCGCCTATCTCAACATCATCTTCAATTACAACTGTCCCTACCTGCGGAATCTTTTCCTGTGTTCCTTTAACAAAAGCGAACCCAAAACCGTCACTGCCGATAACCGCTCCCGAATGTATGATCACTCTATCTCCGACTTCTATTCTTTCTCGCACGCAGACTAAAGGATAAATCAAACACTGACGCCCGATTTTAGCGTCGCATCCGATAAAGCAACCTCCGTAGATAATAGTGTCATCGCCTATTTGTGCGCCATCTTCTATGATGGCGTAGGCGCCGACAGAAACATTTTTCCCAAGCTTTACTCCTTCTGATATAAGAGCGTGCTTGCTGATGCCTTTGGGATGCCCCGTGCGCTGCGAAACAAAAGCACTGGCTATTTTAGAAAAAGCTAAAGAAGGATTTTGAACCTTAACTAAAGGCTTAGCGCAATTAGCAACCGAGGCATCAGTAATCACGGCAGAGGCGCAAGTGGTGCGTAAAAGCGGCGAATACTTCGGGTTAGCTAGAAAAGTAATATCTCCTTTCTGCGCCTCTTTTAATCCAGAGATGCCGATAATTGTGGTATCCGGATCACCGATAAGTTCCCCTTCGACTAAAGCAGCTATTTCCTTTAAGGTAAGTTTCATTTTTAATTTGATTAAGCAGGAGTTTTA
>JAQTOI010000080.1 GCA_028713415.1 Candidatus Omnitrophota bacterium | reverse complement strand
GCTTATTATGCCTAGAGGCTCTGCGCATTCCTTAAAAGCAGTAGAAAAATATAAGATGCTTCTTATTATGATACGTTCTTGATTGGAGCCCTTGACGAAAATGCATACTCACAGTAGAATTCATTTATTAAAAACATAAAATGATTACAGAGATTATAGAAAGATTACAGAGATTGGAATCTCCGTAATCTATTTCTAATCTCCGGAATCATTGTCAGGAGAAACTATGTGGGATTATACGGATAAAGTTAAAGAATTTTTTAAAAACCCGAGAAATGTCGGCGAAATCGAGAATGCCGACGCTGTTGGAGAGGTAGGCAGCATTATCTGCGGCGACGCCCTGCGCCTTAGCCTGCGTATTGATAAGGCAACCGGAAAGATTTTGGATGCAAAATTCAAGACTTTCGGCTGCGCCAGCGCGATTGCCTCAAGCTCCGCATTAACCGAGATGATTAAAGGCATGACCATAGAACAGGCTTCACGAGTAACCAATAAAGATATCGCTGATTATCTCGGGGGGCTTCCTGAAGAAAAAATGCATTGCTCTGTTATGGGAATGGAAGCGCTTGAGGTGGCAATTGCCAATTACCACGGCGCCCCATTGAAGAAAGAAATGGTAGGCGAGGAGAAAATTATCTGTAAATGTTTTAGCGTTACCGATAAAAAAATTATCCGCGCCATAAAAGAAAATAATTTACGCACGGTTGAAGAAGTGACCAATTATACCAAAGCTGGCGGAGGCTGCGGAAAATGTAAACCGGAAATCGATAAGCTTTTAAAAGAGTTCTGGGACAAGGAGTCTACTAAAAAACCGATGCCCCCAAAAGAAACAGCCAAGAAAGGCTTAACAAACCTGCAGCGTATTTCCTTAATACAGGAAACCATAGAGCGCGAGATCCGGCCCCAGCTAAAAGCCGACGGTGGAGACCTCGAGCTTGTAGACATTGACCGCAATAAAGTATATGTAAAATTTTTGGGCACCTGCCTGGGGTGCCCGGCAACAGGCATCACTTTGAAGGCCTTGGTTGAATCTAAACTACGCGAATTTATTGACGAAAACATTGTCGTTGAGGAAGCGAAATAATACGGGACAGAAAACAGATGACAGAGAACAGAAGACAGAAAATAGGATTGTAGAAAAAATAGTTCTTTTTTGTTTTCTAAATTCTGACCTCTGACTTCCGTCATCTGTCCTCTGAATAAGGATCTATATATGAAATTAGTCTATACCGATAATAACGCAACCACCATGATTGCGCCGCAAGTTTACGAGGCAATGCGGCCATTTTTGACCGAGCAGTACGGAAATCCCTCGAGCATGTACTTCTTTGGCGGACAGATACGCCATGATATTGAGCGTGCGCGCGAAAATGTAGCCAAGCTTCTGGGAGCAAGCGAGCCTTCAGAAATTATTTTTACCTCCTGTGGCACAGAAAGCGATAATACCGCCATAATGAGCACGTTGCGCTCCAACCCGGAGAAGCGCCATATCATTACTACCAAAGTGGAGCATCCGGCGATTTTAAGTTTATGCAAATATCTGGAAACAGTGGGTTACCGCATAACTTATTTAAACGTAGATAATGAGGGTTTACTTGACCTTGAGGAACTGAAATCAGCAATTGACCACGATACCGCGCTTATTTCCATCATGTACGCTAATAACGAAACCGGTGTAATATTTCCAATAGAGGAGATAGCCGAAATCGCCAGAGTCCGCGGAATAGTATTTCATACCGACGCAGTTCAGGCAGTTGGAAAAGTGCCGATTAAGCTGACCGAATTGCCGGTTGATTTGCTTTCGCTTTCCGGGCATAAACTGCATGCTCCTAAAGGAGTAGGGGCGCTGTATGTGAGGAGAGGAACAAAATTCAGCCCGTTTTTAATCGGTGGCCACCAGGAAGCAGGCCGGCGCGGCGGAACGGAAAACGTAGCTTCTATAATTGGTTTAGGCGTTGCCTGCGGGCTGGCCGAAAAAAACATCAATGAAGAAAATACGCGCGTAAAAAATTTGCGTGATACATTAGAGAACGCTCTCTTAACCAAGATTACTAACTCCCGGGTCAACGGCAGCCGCCAGTTTCGCCTGCCCAATACCACCAACATAAGTTTTGAATTCATTGAAGGCGAGGCAATTCTGCTCTTGCTTGACGAGAAGGGAATTGCTGCCTCAAGCGGCTCTGCCTGCACCTCAGGCTCACTAACCCCCTCGCACGTTTTGCGCGCGATGGGAGTTCTTTTCACTTACCTGCAAGGCTCTGTGCGCTTTAGTTTAAGCCGCTATAACGATGAAAGTGACATTAGCCAGATTATTGAACACCTGCCTGTTATTGTAAAGCGCTTGCGCGAGATATCCCCTTACGGAAAATAATCCGTTAAAACCGAAAGGCTGTGTATGTCGAAAATAAAAATCGATGCCTTTAGCCTGCTTGAAAAAATCAGGAAACAGAAGCCGCTTGCGCATCATTTAACCAACTGGGTTACGATTTATGACTGCGCCAACATCGTTAAGGTTTTGGGCGCTTCTCCGGTCATGGCGCACGCGCCGCAGGAGGCCGGGGAAATGGCTCGCCTGGCTCACTCGCTTGTGCTTAATATCGGGACATTAACGGCTGATTTTGTTGAAGCGATGAAAATTGCCGCAGCATCAGCAAATCAAAAAGGCATCCCTGTTGTGCTTGATGTTTGCGGCTGCGGAGCAACCAGTTTTCGCGACGCAAAAGTTTCGCAGCTTCTGGGTGAGGTCAAAATAGATATTATAAAAGGAAATGTTTCAGAAATAGCAAGAGTGGCAGGAGAAAACGTAAAAACTAAAGGCGTTGATGCTTCGATGGTTGAGAAAAATATGATTGAAATCGCACGCATATTGAGCACAAAACGCAAAGCCACGGTAGTAGCCACAGGTAAAGAAGATATAGTGACGGATGGCGTTAAAACGTACATTGTAAAAAACGGACACCAGCTCCTGACGCGTGTGGTGGGGACCGGTTGCATGGCAGCCTCAGTAATCGGGACATTTTCCGCGGTGGAAGAGGATTTAGCATTTGCGGCAACAAGCGGGCTTCTATGCTTTGAAATTGCCGCGCAAATCGCGGCTAAAAAAGCGTCCGGGCCCGCGTCATTTAAAGAAAAACTTTTTGACTGCCTTTTTAAGCTCGATAAAAAAACCATTTTTTCGATGCAGAGAGTAGAAAAAGTATGAAAGGCTATTATTTTATTACCGATGCGCGCTTGAGTTTATCCGGGTTAAATCATGATGTAAGAAGTGCCATTAAAGCCGGCGTTAAAATAATACAATATCGGCGTAAAGACGTATCAACAATTTTAATGTATAAAGAAGCTTTTGTGTTGCGCGCTCTATGCAAGAATGCAATATTCTTAATCAATGACAGGGTGGATATCGCGTTTGCGGTTAATGCAGACGGCGTGCATTTAGGCCAGGAAGATTTGCCGTATACAATAGCGCGTTCTATTTTAGGAAAGAAAAAAATCATCGGTGTCACTGTGCATAATTTAAGGCAAGCTTTATTGGCCGCGCAATCAGGCGCTGATTACCTGGCAGTTTCCCCAATTTTTTCAACCTCTACAAAAGCAGATGCCGGCAAACCCGTAGGCCTTGCGCTTATCGAGAATATAAAAAAGCATGTTTCCATTCCGGTTGTGGCAATCGGAGGGATAAACCTTGCTAACGCCGAATCCGTTATCCAGGCAGGGGCAGATTGCCTCTGCGCTATATCGGCGGTGGTTACCAAAAAAGACGTAAAAGGAGAAATAGAGAAATTCCAACGTCTTTTTAAGAAGCATTGACTAGCATAATTTTCATAGTTAAATAATCTAATCAGAAAACTGGAGGTCATATTAAAACCCTTCTTGAACAAGAGAAGGCAAGCCCTATTTTAGCCGCTAAATGAAGGTTTAATCTAATATTGTCTGCAACCTAAGAGAGGCCCTAATTTTAGGCGCCTCTCTCGTTTTTCCCCGATTTGAGTCTAAAAAAATTTCAAAAAAGAGGTTGACAAAGGTATGAAAATATTATATACTCGACTAACTTTATAGAGATAGTATATATAGGAGGAAATATGAGAATCACATATAAGGGCGACTATGCATTAAAAGCAATACTTGATTTAGCTTTACATTATGGTAATGGAGTAGTAACGATTCATCAGTTAGCTAAAGAAGCTGATATTCCTATAAAGTTTCTTGAACAAGTGCTCCTGGAACTTAAACGAGGGGGATTCGTAGAAAGCAGACGAGGAAAAGTCGGAGGATATTTTTTGGCAAAGCATCCTTCGCAGATAAGAATAGGGGACATAATGAGGTTTATTGACGGGCCCATTGAGCCGATAGCTTGCGTAGAAAAGAAATATAATGGCTGCGGAGATATTTATAAGTGTATTTTTCGCAAAATCTGGCGGGATGTCGCTGGGGCGACGTCTCATATTATTGATAATATTACTTTTGAGGCACTGGCTAATCAAGTAAAAGCGCAGGAACAGGAATTCGTTTACAGTATATAGCTATGAAAACCAAAAAAATAACTGTTTTAAATTCTGATGGCCTATACTTGCGTTCCGCAGCAAAAGTCGTGCGTTGTTCGCAACAGTTCAAATCTAAAGTTTTACTCTGCCGTAAGGGCTGTAAGTAAGCAGATGCCTGCGCAATTTTGCAATTAGTTTCTCTGGGCGCGGCAAAAGGCACAGAATTAGAAATAAATGCTCACGGCCACGATGAGAATGCGGCGATAAAGGCCATTTTTTACTGACGGTGCAGGAATTTAGTGCAGCAATATAAGGGAGGAACAATGAGTAAACTTGACAGTAAACTGAAAGTAGAAACACTTGCTTTACACGGAGGCCAGGAGCCGGATCCGACAACCGGTTCACGTGCAGTGCCGATATACCAGACAACTTCGTATCAGTTTAGAGATACAGAGCATGCCGCCAATCTCTTTGGCTTGAAAGAATTCGGAAACATTTATACGCGCTTAATGAACCCCACTACGGATGTTTTTGAGAAACGAGTAGCCGCGCTTGAAGGCGGCGTGGGTGCGCTTGCTACAGCCAGCGGTCAGGCAGCGATTACTCTCGCACTGCTTAACATTGCCCAGGCTGGCGATGAAATTGTTTCCGCAGACAATCTTTATGGCGGTACGTATAACCTTTTTCATTACACCTTTCCCCGTTTAGGCGTTACCGTTAAATTTGTTAAGTCAGGCGATTTAAACGCTATTGCAAAAGCAATTACCCCTAAGACAAAGGCCATTTATGCGGAATCAATCGGTAACCCTAAGCTTGACGTTGCTGATTTAGAAGGGATTTCCGCAATAGCTCACAAAAACGGTATACCTTTCGTGCTCGACAATACCGTTTCACCTTACATTTTACGGCCGATTGATTTTGGGGTCGACATTGTGGTGTACTCAGCGACAAAATTTATCGGCGGCCACGGCACAAGTTTGGGCGGCGTTATCGTTGATTCCGGAAAATTCGATTGGACTAATGGAAAATTTCCTTTAATCGCGCAACCTGATCCCAGCTATCATGGAATCAACTTCGTCCAAGCACTCAAACCCCTTGGTAATATAGCCTATATTATTAAGGCGCGGGTAACGTTATTGCGTGATCTTGGCCCCACGGTTTCTCCGTTTAACTCTTTTCTGTTTTTGCAGGGCTTAGAGACGTTACATCTACGGCTTCCGCGTCATTGTGAAAATGCCCTTGCAGTAGCAAAGTATTTAAAAAAGCATCAGAGGGTCAGTTGGGTAAATTATCCCGGCCTTGATGACAGTCCGCAAATCGAAAAGGTAAAACGATATCTTCCAAAAGGCGCAGGCGCCATAATTGGATTTGGCATCAAAGGGGGGCTCGCCGCAGGCAAAAAATTCATTGAGGCACTTCAATTGATATCGCACCTTGCCAATGTCGGTGATGCCAAAAGCCTGGCGATTCATCCGGCAACCACCACTCATCAGCAGCTCTCAAAGGAAGAGCAGCTTGCAACCGGTGTGGCCGAGGATTTTATCAGGCTCTCCATAGGAATAGAGCATATAGATGATATAATAACAGATATTGAACAAGCGCTACAGAAGACGGCTTAAGCCGTCTTCTTGCTGCATGCTGCAAGCCGCAAGCTTCAAGAAAAATATAAAATCTTTTAGCTTGAAGCCTGTAGCCTGAAGCTATATCTATAAGGAGGTAAACTATGAGTAAGGTATTTGATGATATCACCAAAACCATCGGCAATACTCCGCTGGTAAAAATAAATAAAATAACAGCGGGCCTGTCTGCAACGATTCTTGCGAAACTGGAATCTTTTAACCCGCTTTCAAGCGTCAAAGACAGAATAGGCTTGGCCATGATTGAGGCCGCAGAAAGTTCAGGCGCGCTTAAAAAAGATACGGTGATTATCGAACCTACAAGCGGAAACACCGGTATTGCGCTTGCCTTTGTGGCGGCAGCAAAAGGATACAAGCTTATCCTTACCATGCCTGATACCATGAGCATTGAACGCCGGCAGTTGCTTAAAATTTTAGGGGCGGAATTGATATTGACGGAAGGCGCAAAAGGCATGCGCGGAGCGGTTGAAAAGGCAGAGGAATTGGTTAAGGCGACTAAAAATAGTTTTATGCCGCAGCAATTTAATAATCCGGCCAATGTCCAAATCCATCGAAAAACTACCGCTGAAGAAATCTGGCGCGACACCGAAGGTGCGGTGGATATTTTTATAGCAGGCATAGGCACAGGAGGTACAATCTCGGGCGTAGGGGAGATTCTCAAACAGAGAAAACCATCTGTGAAAATTATCGGCCTTGAGCCAAAAGATTCTCCGGTGCTCTCCGGAGGAAAACCTGGAACGCATAAGATACAGGGCCTGGGCGCAGGTTTTGTGCCCCAGATACTTGACCGCGGTGTTATTGACGAAATCATAACCGTGGCAAATGAGGACGCGGGAAATTTAGCCCGGCGCCTGGCGCGCGAAGAGGGAATTTTAGCGGGTATTTCAAGCGGAGCCGCTCTTTGGGGAGCGATAGAGGTAGCAAAGCGCAACGACTCTTATGGTAAAACCATAGTGGTGGTTTTACCGGACACAGGAGAGCGCTATTTGACTACGTGGTTATTTCAGGAGTTTTTAGTATGACAAAAGAAAAAAACGTCGGGCTTGTTCAAACCGAATATTTTACTTTCGCGCAAACGCCGCACGAGCTGGCGCTTGAGAGTAAAGAAAAATTAGGGCCGATAACCGTAGCCTATGAAACATACGGCTCACTTAACGCCGAAAAATCAAATGCTGTGCTGATTCTTCATGCTCTTTCAGGCGATGCTCACGCAGCAGGTTTGCACAAGGGCGAGGAAAGGCTGGGCTGGTGGGATGATTTCATCGGCCCGGGGAAGGCTTTTGATACGGATAAATATTTTGTCATTTGCTCAAACGTTTTAGGAGGCTGTCAAGGCACAACCGGGCCGGGCAGCACTAACCCTAAAACAAATAAGCCCTACGCTTTGGATTTCCCTTTGATTAGCATCGGAGATATGGTGCGCGTTCAAAAAGAGCTTATTGATTATTTAGGCATCGATAAATTACTCGCCGTTTGCGGCGGCTCTATGGGCGGCATGCAGGCTTTGGCCTGGCTGGTAAATTATCCCGAAAAAGTCCGCAGCGCCATACCCATAGCCTGTAGCCTCAAACATTCTCCGCAACAAATTGCATTTAACGAAGTAGGCCGTCAGGCGATTATGGCGGATAGCCATTGGAAGGAAGGGAATTATTACGGAAGCTCATTGCCCTCAAAAGGCCTGGCCCTTGCGCGTATGATTGGCCACATTACCTACATGAGCGATACTTCCATGGCAGAGAAATTCGGCAGGCAAAGAAAAAGCGATGCTCAGCCTTTTAAGTTTACCCCGTTAGAGAAAGCCACCGGCAAAGCCGGTGGTGATTATCTAGGCGAAGACGGTGGTCTAAAGCCACCGTCGAGCAGTACCGTTAGAGGACGAGGTTCTCCAACGGGGTTTACTGCCGACTTCGAAGTGGAAGGATACTTGCGTTACAGGGGAGATAGTTTTGTGAAACGCTTTGATGCCAATTCCTACCTGTATATTACCAAAGCCATGGACAATTTCGACGCGACAGGCGGAAAATTGTTATCCGAGATATTTAAAGTAATAAGCGCTGATGTATTAGCGATAGCCTTCAAGTCAGACTGGCTTTATCCGGCGTATCAATCGAAAGAAATCGTAAAAGCCTGCAAACTTTGCGGAGTGCATGTAACCTACTGTGAAATAGACTCAAGCTACGGCCATGACGCTTTTCTTCTGGAAGCTAAAGAAGAAACGCATCTGATAAGCCATTTTTTAAAAAAAGTTGCTAGTATATAAATCTGTAATGATTTCAGTGATTAGAAATAGATTACAGTGATTATTTTAATCTCCGTAATCATTCTATAATCACCGTAATCACAATAATAATTCTACCCATGAGATTGGATCATCAGATCATCAAAGATATGGTAGAGTATGGCAGCAGCGTGCTCGATTTAGGCTGCGGCGACGGAGAATTGCTTTCTTTGCTGGTAAAAGAAAAAGGCGTAAATGCCCAGGGCATAGAAATAGACGAGCAGGAAATTTATAAATGCGTTGCCAAAGGCTTGAACGTGCTGCATGGCGACATCGATTCTGGCCTGCACGATTACCGCGATAAGTCGTTCGATTACGTTATTTTAAACCAGAGTTTGCAGCAGGTAAAACATTTCGAAACGGTTTTTAACGATGCCGTGCGCGTGGGCCGCTACGTTATCACAGGCCTGCCTAATTTTGCCTATTGGCGGGCGCGGCTGCAGCTGTTTTTCTTGGGCCGCGCTCCGGTAACGCCTTCTTTGCCTTATACCTGGTATGACAGCCCTAACGTTCATTTTTTCAGTATCTACGACTTCATTGATTATTGCCAGAAGCGTAACGTTGCCATAGAGCGCAGCGCTTACCTTGATGCAAATAACCGCATTTTTTTGTTTCCTAATTTGCTCGCTACTACAGGAATATTTCTTATTTCAAAATAACTTTTTTTCAGATACCCGGCCGTATCGGAGAGACAGATACACTTACCTCCTTAAGTGGAGAAAAATCAGAAAAAAGACGAAATTGACAATTTATTGATAAATAATAGTGTGGTATACTAAAAAAGGCTCCGAGGTAAAATATATTCAATCGTAAGCGATTGTAAAGTGTTTAAAAATAATTAATTAAAAAGGGGAATTTTGCATGGCAAAACCTGAATTTTACAACATAACCGTAGAGGAAACGGTAAAGATGCTGCAAAGTAATACTGATAGGGGCATATCTTATGATGAGGCCCAA
>JAQTOI010000079.1 GCA_028713415.1 Candidatus Omnitrophota bacterium | reverse complement strand
GCGGAGAAATTTACTCACCTCCAAACTTGAGAAAGAAATACCGCTGGCTTGCGAAAGTTTTCGGCTGGAAAATCGCCAACCGCGCACAGACCATCCTTCCGCTCTTTCGTTCTCTCGCTCGAAAGCGCCTGGAACTTCTATCGCCGTGGTTTGCGGCAAGCCCTGTCGGTTTTGCAAATACCCAGAAAATGAATAATTTTAAAAACGAATTTCCTTTTAATATTTTTTCAAATATTCTTGCATTTGCCTTCCATCTTTTTATAGGGATTTGGCTTGTCCCTTATTACATAAGGAACTTAGGCATAGCAAGTTATGGTTTCATACCATTAGCATTAAAAATTATCGGGTGTTTTAGTTTTGTCACCGTTTCGATAAATAGAGCGGTTTCAAGATATTTAACCATAGATCTGCAAAGACATAATTCAGAAGAGGCAAACAGGACTTTTAATACCGCATTTTGGGCTTTATTGTGCCTGGCAGCAGTTCTTTTGTTTGCGCTTTGTGTTTTTTCCTTAGGTTTTCCCGGAATTTTTCACGTTCCACCTGCCATGCGTGTTGAAGTGAGACTGTTGTTCTTTTTGATGTCACTCTCTTTTTTAATTTCCATTTTCAGCAATATATTCGCCATATCGGCTTACGCGTATAACCGGCTTGATTTAAGAAATTATGCCGATATCATCAGTCTCTTGGTTAAGACCGGTTTTACATTATTTTTTCTTACTTTCATCTATCCAAGCCTTACGCTGGTCGGCGTATCATTTTTATTAAGCGCAATCGTTTATTTATTCATTAGTTTTTTTTTATCGAAGAGATTGGCCCCTCAATTGAATATTTCGTTTAAAGATTTCAGATTTGAGAAATTAAAAGCTTTAACGCATATGGGCGGATGGCTTACCCTTAATCAAGCCGGTTCCGTTTTTTTAATCAGTATTGACTTAATTATTATTAACCTTTTTTTCGGCCCAAAAGCCACAGGACAATATGGAGCTATTATTCAATTGGGTATTTTGTTGCGTAATCTGGCAATGGTATTAGCGGCAACTTTCGATCCAATGGTGTTCATAAGCTATGCAAAAGGAGATAGGGAGAAGGTAGTTTCCTTATCCAAAAAGGCTCTTAAGTTCATGGCTCTTGGCATGGCTTTACCGATTGGATTGCTTTGCGGATTTGCCGAACCGGTTTTATGCCTTTGGCTGGGTAAAGATTTTGTTAAATTCATCCCTCTAATATGGTTGGTAGCAGGGCATCTTGTAATAAACCTTGCTGTATTTCCACTTTTTGGAATAACTACAGCGCTGAATAAGGTACGTTTACCGGCTATCGTTAATGTAACAATGGGTATATGTAATTTGGTTCTCGCTGTTATATTGAGTAAGACCTGCGGGTGGGGCATTTATGGAGTTGCTGCCGCCGGGGCATTAATGCTTACCTTAAAGAATGCGATATTTACACCTTTGTATGCGGCACACATCTTAGGGAAATCAAAAATGATTTTTTTTCTGCCTCTAGCCGCCGGGTTTTTTTTAAGCGCCCTAATAGCGCTTAGCGCAAAAGTGATAGCCCTAAGCTATTTTATAAATGATTGGCTTAAGCTGATTTATTTTTCATTAATCATCTGCTTGATAGTTGTATTACTTATGTGGTTTATTATAGGAAAAGAAGATAGAAGGCTTTTTTTCTCTATTTTTAAAATCGGGAGATTTGTGTATGAGAATGAACCGTTAAAGGAGGAGTAAGTGTCTCTAGAAAACAGGAAGCTCCGGAGCCGAAAAATAATTTTACTTATTTCCATAATAACCGGGCTGGCGCTTGGGGCAGTATCAGCCTATATACTAAAGCCTGCTCGTAATGCAATGCGCCCCGCAGCGCCTTTAAATTTAAATGCACAAAGCCATTGGCGGAATGTTTGGCTGTATTGGCAAAACAATGCTTCTGATGTTGATGGTTTTAAAATCGAACAGCGGATCGATAATGCCGATTTTACTGAAATAGCCAAAGTGGGGAGCAGGAGCAGAGGCTACATCAGCAGGCCATTAGAGCTTGGCCGTTCCTATTCCTACCGCGTGCGCGCATACGATTCTAACGGCAAATCGGATTATTCAAATGTTGTTAAAGTTACTACGCCCGAGCCTGCGCAAGATATAATACCCCAAGAGCGCAGAATAAATTGGGATGCCGGAATACCGGGCGGTATACCTGATTATCCGGTGGGAGTAACGGTGGACAGCAGCTATGGTGACGGTATAGCTGATGCTGCGCCGGCAATTCAGGAGGCCATAAATACTTGCCCTAAAGGAAGAGCGGTTTATCTTCCTCCAGGGGTATATAAAATAAATAGCACTATCAATATGAAAGATAATATTGCATTGCGCGGCGCCGGATCTCGGCAAACGATTATATTATTGGGAATGAATACGGAAATCCTTATACGCGGTTCTTATGTTTATCCTGCTCCTGAAAAGGGGATACCGATTGTCAGCGGATACACTAAAGGCTCAACAGAGATAACTGTGGGCAATGCTTCAGGATTGGCTGAGAATGATTACATATTGATAAGCCAGTTAAACGACGGAGTCTTAGTTGATAACCTTGGCGTGTCAGGGGTGTTGTTGGATGAATTGAACGGCGGGAAGAGTGATAACAGGTCACTGGGCCAGATGGTGAAAGTTGCCTCTGTAAACGGTAATCATTTAACCATAGAGCCCGCGCTTTATTTATCGTTTTCAGCAGGGCTGTATCCGGAATTTGTGAAGCAATTCAAGTCTTTAAAAACCGGAGTCGGCATAGAAGAGCTGTGTTTAAGAAAGACAGATGAAAGCGGAAAGGCTAATATAAATATGGACGGCGCCGCGTACTGCTGGGTTAAAAATATTGAGTCTGAATACTGCGCCAGGGAACACGTTGAGCTTAAAAACTGTTTTCGATGCGAAATACGGGATAGCTACTTTCATCATGGGCCCATATTCACAAAATACTATTTGCCTAATCAGGCTTACGGTATTTGTATGGAAGGAACCTATGCCTGTCTTGTCGAGAATAATATTTTTTATCATCTTCTTGCGCCGATGATGTCGGGAGCACGCTCTTGCGGCAATATCTGGGGATACAACTATAGCAAAGAGGGCTGCTATTACCAGCCGAATTGGCTTTCTACCGACTTGGCTGTGCATGCGCCACATTGCGCAATGAATCTTTTCGAAGGCAATATCGGGCAGAAAAGTAAATCGGATTTCATATGGGGTTCTTCCAGCCATAATACTTATTTTCGCAACTTGCTTTCCGGAATGGAAGCAGCTACATACTGCGCTAATTACCCTTTTGAATTTGACAGAAAAAATACATTCATGAATACAATCGGTAATGTTCTGGGAGTAGAAGGATTCAGAGGTCATTATGAGCTGGAAAACCGAAGGCATCATTTAACAGATAAGGCTATTTACAGGCTCGGATATGATAGCGACGGTACAACCAAAAATAACGATCCGAATGTGAAAGCAACGCTAATTCGCCATGGCAATTTTGATTATGTCAGCAAATCAACCATTTGGGACAGAGACATAACCAGTCAGGTTTTACCTGCTTCACTCTATTTAAATTTAAAGCCTTCCTGGTGGAGGAATCTACCCTGGCCTTCAATAGGCCCTGACTGCAATCCCATGAGCGGCACTAATCCAGCAAAAGAACGCTTTGAGGCTATGTTTCCGCCTTATAATGATATAATTATAGATAATGCTGATTTGGCACATGTAACCATTAAAGGCGGCTGGAGAGAGAGAAACTCCAGGTGGAGCGGTTACTATTGGAACGATTATCTTGATGACGCAAATCGCGGCAAGGGCAGCAAATCCGTAACCTTTAGGCCCGATTTAACGCCAAGCGGAGTGTATAATGTATATATCTGGTATACGAGCGACACAAATTCCTGGAAGTTTAAACAGGCAAAGAATGCCTTGGTAGTGATTGACCACGCTAAAGGCAGAGATACTATAAGAGTGGACCAATCTAAAAATAGCCGGCAATGGTTTCTCCTGGGCACCTATATTTTTAACTCAGGTAGAAACGGAAGCGTTACTATTAAAAACGACAATACCAGCAGATTTGTTATTGCTGATGCGGTAAGATTTGAATATGTATCCGGAGAAGGAAGTTCTTAACTTCAGGCTAAAGAGGATTCGAATGAAAAATAAAATATTTATTTCTGTGGCAGGCCTGATGGTATTCTATGTTTTGTGTTTTATTACCGCTAGAATGTGTGTTCGCGATAATTTTTTTGAACTTGCCAAAAAGAGGCAATCTATCAGGGCATTTTCAAGGAAAGAGGTGCCTCAAGATAAATTAAACAAAATTCTGCAATGCGCAATAGAGGCGCCATCTTCTTGCAATCGCCAGGCGTGGAGATTTTTAATAGTCAAAGACGAAAACGCAAAAGAATTTATGAGCAAGTGGAGAGGTTTGGATCGTATCAGGGAATCTTCCGCGATAATATGCGTTTTCGTAGACTCAAGCTTTTATAGGAAGCAGGGGGAGGATAAAACTCAATATATGGACGGCAGCGCTGCTTTAATGAATATAATTTATGCGGCGCAATCTTTGGGTTTATCTTCATGCTGGGTGAATTGTCCACATTCCGAAGAAAAAAGAAAAGAATTGTTAGATTTTTTTAAACTTAGCGAGGATTTACGGCCGATTAGCCTGGTGACTCTTGGCTACAGAAAAGGCGGCATTAAGAAACCCGCGCGCAAGCCCCTAAAATATTATATTTTGCCTTATTCTGACTAAGGCCTATGTCTACCATCTTAATTCTTAAACTATACCAGAGTTTGGAGTATAATAGCAAAAAAGCGTTAACTACTTATGAAAATAGTGCTTGATAAGATATTTGCGTTTTTATTTTTATTTATTTTATCTCCCATTATGGTAATGGTCGGCATTTTAATCAAGCTGACTTCACCAGGCCCCGTTTTATTTAAACAAAAAAGAGTGGGCAGGGAAGCAGGGGTGTTTAAGCTTTACAAATTCAGGAGCATGAAGAATGGGTCCGATGATAAAGAGCATAAAGAGTTTATGCAAAGGCGCATAAAGGGTATGCTGACGGAGAAAGACAGAGAGGGAGGAATTTATAAGCTAAAAAATGACAAGAGAGTTACCTGGATAGGCAGAGTTATCAGGGCTTACGGCATAGATGAGTTACCGCAGTTTCTAAATGTGCTTAAAGGAGATATGAGTATTGTGGGCCCCAGGCCGGCTCTTCCCTACGAAGTGGAATTATACCAGGGCTGGCAAAAAGAAAGGTTGAAAATTTCACCAGGTATAACAGGGCTTTGGCAAATTCAAGGAAGGAATAGATTAGATTTTGAGGAAGGCATAAGGCTTGATCTTAAATATATAGCCGAGAAAAGTTTAACGGCAGATTTTAAAATCATGTTCAAAACAGCATGGATTTTATTGTTTAGAAGGGAGCGCTAGGGGCATAAATGGAACTAAACATCGGCATAATCGGTTGCGGTTATTGGGGTAAGAATCTGATTCGTAATTTCATGGAGATACAAAACTGCCGGCTGGCTGCCGTGGCAGATACCGACAAAAAAGCTTTGCAATACATTAAATTGCGCCACCCTTCCTTAATTGCCTACACAGATTATAAAGATTTGATAGCCTCTAATATAATAAGCGCTGTGGTAATCGCTGCTCCTGCCCAGGAACATTATCGCATGGCCAAAGAAGCCATGCTTGCCGGTAAGCATGTGTTAGTAGAGAAACCACTTGCGACTTCCGCGAGAGAGGCTCAAAAACTGGTATTATTAGCCAGAAAGAAAAATAAAATTTTAATGGTGGATCATACCTTCTTATTTACCGGAGCGGTAAGGAAGATGAAAGAAATAATTGAAGCAAAAGAATTAGGCAGGATATTGTATTATGACGGAGTAAGGATAAATCTGGGGTTATTTCAGAAAGATGTGAATGTTCTTTGGGATTTAGCCCCGCATGATTTAAGCATAATGTCATTTTTGTTAGATAAAAAACCAGTCCAGGTATCTGCGATAGGCGTAGCGCACCTTAAAAAAGGAATAGAAAACATAGCTTATATGACACTAGGTTTTAAAGATGATTTAATTGCTCATTTTCATTTTAATTGGCTGGCTCCTGCGAAGGTAAGGCTTACGTTAATAGGCGGCTCAGAAAAGATGATAGTTTATGACGATACCGAGCCCAGCGAAAAGGTCAAGGTGTATGAAAGAAGAGTTAAGGTGATGCATTCTCCGGAAGGCGAATATAAGCCTAATTATGATTACAGGATAGGGGATATGTGGGCGCCAAAGATTGATCTTGCAGAGGCCCTGCGCTATGTATGCGAAGAGTTTATCAGCTCAATCAATGAATGCCGCAGGCCTTTGAGTGACGGCGAATTCGGATTGCGGATTGTAAAGATTCTAGAAGCAGCCAAGAAATCTATTATAAATAACGGTAAAATAGTGAAGCTATAGTTTTGCGTGATGATAACTGATAGCGTAGAAAGAAGTTTTAAACTTTGGTTTCGCGTCCTCACAATTTTACTTTCGATATTTTGCCTATCGTGTGTTCACGACAAAGCGGGGCTTGGAAACAAAAAGCATGTTACGATAAAATCAGATAAAGGCACTGTTCTTATTTCTTTCAGGCTCGATGATATTACCTTCTCTGAAACCGACAAGCCTGCGCTTGAGGCGGCCGTCTATTTAGCAAGAAAATATAATATAACATTTGATTTAGCGGTTATAGCTAAACCATTTGATTCGCGCCAAGATTCGAAGACTTTTGAAGTTTATCAAAGCAATCAGGATGTCTTTGAAATTGTGGCTCACGGCTTCACCCACCGCAATCCGATTAATAATAATAATCAAGAGTTTTATGATACCACCGTAAAAACTGAGGTGCCTTTTGATATCCAGGAAGAGCATATCAGGCAAATGCAGCAAATATTTGAAAGGCATGGCATGCCAGCTGCTACGAAAATATTCATATTGCCTTGCGCGGTAGGCGATTCCAACACCATTTCTCTTGCTCAAAAATATGGATATAAGCTGATTGTGATGCGGGGTGTTCCTCATGATAAAGACAAGAGAAAAATAATTGTTTCTGATGCTACAGTTGGCGTCCCCATGAGTGTTTTTTTAACAGAAAAAGATATTTCAAAATGCAAAGATAGATTTTTGAAACTTATTAATAGTGGTGAAAGGGAAATAGAGGTTTATACTCACTTTGCCAATTACCGGAATATTGAATCCGTAGAAAGGTTAATTAATGAATTAAAGAATATTGACACTCCCGGCTTAAAGAAGAAATTTGGATTTATTTCTGAAGGGTTAACTAAAAATTAAGCCAAAGCCAGATTGACGGCTTTATGCCTATTAGAAAACGCTGCGTTTTGAGCCAATCTGACATTGATAAAGAAATTCATAATCATGAACACTAGAAAATTGACGTTAATTTTTATCCTTACAGGTTTAATTTCTGCAAGTTTATTGTTATTTTTATCTAATAAAATTTATCCCTATAGCCCGGACGGGGCGGCATATATTCAAGCCGCGCGAAGCCTAAAAGAAGGCCGTGGATTGATGGTCCCTGTATACGGCTTGAATCCCATAGAGGCCGACGCCCAACCTTTAATATTGTGGCCGCCGGGCTACCCCTTGCTGATATGCACATTAAGTCTTTTTAATATTGAAGAAAGTATTGCCGCCAGGTTAATACCGGGGTTTATTTTTCTATTATTGCCCTATACGTTTTTTTCAGTCCTAAGGCATATAATGAAAGACTCGGTTGCTCTTGTTGCCGCGATTATTTGCTCATTTACATCTTTGACGATTACGCGTTGCTTGCAGGTCAATTCAGACATACCGTTTTTGTTCGCGGCGCTAACGAGCATGGCTTTGTTATTTAAATCTATTGGAAAAGATAAGTTTTGGTATGGTTTATTCTCCGGCATATTTGCCGGGATTGCTTTGGCTATTCGTAATGTTGGTTACACTATACCCATTAGCGTATTGGCAGGATTATTTATATCGCTATTTTTTAAGCTGATATCCAAAAGCAGATATTCGCGAAGTTTCCTTTCTTATATTTTTGGTTTTTTCTTATCATACGCGCCTCAATTGCTGCGGAACATTATAGTATTTAACACTATTAATCCGTACAATATGGGCCTGCCCAGATACACATACTTTGAGATGATAAAGGCATTTCCTGCGGCATTAACAACTACTTTTTTTTCTCACCATCCGCCCTCCCTTAAAATTTGCATATTATTTTCATTTTTTTTAATTTTTATGACGATTCTTTACGTCATAAAAGACAGTCCGGATTCTGTTAAAAAAAATAGCAGGGTAACAAAAATCTGCCTTAATATACTTATTATATATGTTTTAGTTGGATCATTAGTAATTATAATTTTTGCAAAAACGATATATAGCTTACAAGAAATCAATCGGTATTTGTTACAGTACAATTGGTTTTTTCTTAGCTGCGTCATAGCGGCCATGGCATTGTTTTACGAACGCTTTAAAAGATTTTTTAAATTAAGGGCTCGATGGTATGTAATATTTTTGATAGTGCTTTTTTTAGCTCAACAATTTAGGATTTTAGGCAAAACCATCAAAGACGAAAAACCCTACCTTGAAGTATTTAATAATTTAAAAACGATAAGCTTTTATATCTCCAACCTGCCCGATGAATCTTACATTATTTCCAATAAAGCTTCGGATCTTCAGATCTTAACGAAGAAAAATGTGCACAAGTTTCATAAAAATTTAAATATTTCGCCAGAAGAGTTAGCTAAGAAAGTTACGAAAATCCGGCCTTTGGTTGTAGTTTTGGCAGGCAGCAAAATGCATAATTCCCTGCCTAAAAATTGGTTATCCGCCTACAGCGGCGTTATCCCGGAAGGTTATAGCTGCGTTCACCAAGATAAAGATGTAGTGGTCTTGTTCCATGATAAAGAATCAAAATTAGTGGATAATAAACACATATAATTTTGTATTTGAAAACATTTGACAAACAGCGATTAGTAAGATGAGTTATAAAAGTTTAATAATGATTTTTATTAGTTTGATTTCCTTAATCTTATTATTTTTTTTGAGCGATAAGCTCATACCATACACATATGATTCAGCGGCATACATCAGCACAGCAAAAAATATGCTTGAGGGTAAGGGTTTGCAAATATCACGATTTAGCATTTATCCTATAAATATTGATACTCAGCCTCTTGCTCGCTGGCCGCCAGGATACCCGTTGCTAATTGCTCTTTTAGGCCTTCTTAAGATAGAGGGAAGCCTGGCTGCAAGGATATTGCCGGGGGTCTTTTTTATATTATTACCCTATGGCTTTTTTT
>JAQTOI010000078.1 GCA_028713415.1 Candidatus Omnitrophota bacterium | reverse complement strand
TTAGCGATACGCCTGAAACTTTAGATTACGAAAGTATGGCAGATGTGATTGCCGGGATTAAGGTATTTTTACAGGAGGTGAACAATGCCTATTTCTAAAGATTTCTCAAAGCGGGCAATAGAATCTATATTGCAAAATAAATCTCTGGAAGAATTCTCGAAAAAGCTCAAATCCAGGATGCCAAATGAGGAGCCTTTACCGGAAAGCATACCCCGCGAAACAGCGCTTTCCAGGGAAGCTCAAACCGAAAGGATTGAAATTTTAAAGCGGCAGGGAATTAAACTTGAATATCTTACGGGCGAAAAGGATGTAAATGATCCTTTAGTTTTTGAAGGTAACATAGAAAATTATATCGGGCTGGCGCAGGTTCCGGTTGGCGTTATCGGCCCTTTGCGTATTAACGGGTTATATGCCTGCGGCGATTATTATGTACCGCTGGCTGCTACCGAAGGGGCATTAGTCGCCTCCTATAACAGGGGAGCAAAGGTTATCAGTTTAAGCGGCGGAGCCAGGGTGCTTTGTTTATTGGAGAGAGTTACTCGCGCCCCGGGTTTTGCGTTCAATGATTTAATTGAAGCAGGGCAATTTATTGTGTGGGTTGTTAAACAGTTTGATAAATTCCAGGAAGCAGCTAAGTCAACTACCTCTCACGGTAATCTTGAGGATTTCAAAATTACCGTTGACGGTAACCAGGTATATGTCAATTTTGAATATACTACAGGAGATGCAGCCGGGCAGAATATGGTTACCATAGCGACTGAAGCGGTATGCAAATACATTATGGAACATTCGCCCGTTAAGCCGCGGTTCTTTTTTATTGAAAGTAATATGTCCGGGGACAAGAAAGCTACTGCCATTTCATATCTTTTTACGCGCGGCAAAAAAGTTTCCGCAGAAATAATTATCCCCAGGAGCATATTTATGAAATTCCTGCACACTAGCCCGGAAATGATGATGGAATATTGGAAAATGTCTTTTGTGGGGGGAGTGCAAAGCGGTTCCATCGGGGTGCAAGGGCATTATGCCAATGGCCTGGCGGCAATTTTTATTGCCTGCGGACAGGATGCAGCGTGTGTTTCTGAAGCGGCAATGGGGATTACGCGGGTGGATATTACAGAAGCTGGAGATCTTTATATCTCGGTTACCCTGCCAAATCTTATCGTGGGAACAGTCGGCGGAGGCACAAGGCTGCCCACGCAAAGCGAGTGTTTGGCGATGCTGGGTTGTAAGGGAGAAGGAACGGCAAAAAAGTTTGCAGAGATTTGCGCCGCGACGGTATTAGCGGGTGAGATTTCAATTATGGGGGCATTAGCCGCAGGCCAATTCGCCTCAGCGCACCGTATATACGCAAGAAAGAAAAAAAATGGCAAGCGATAAGCGGCTCCAGGAACGAAACATAGAAAAAAGAGCCAGATTCGATATTATCAGGTATGCCAGTTGTTGGGAAGATGCCGATGTGCTGCTGGAAGCTCTCAACATCAAAGAGGGAGGCGCGTATCTTTCTATCGCTTCGGCCGGCGATAACTCCCTGTCTCTGTTAAGTAAGAATCCATCTTTAGTCTTAGCTATTGATATTAATCCAATACAGCTGGCGTGCGTTGAAATCCGCAAAATCGCTTTTCAAAAATTATCTTACGATGAACTTCTTGGGTTTCTGGGCGTGCGCGCAGAAGGCAATAGGAACAATATCTACCAGCGCCTGCAAATGGATTTATCCCAGGAAGCAAAATCTTTTTGGGATAGGCATCCCAATCTCATTAATCGAGGCATCATCCATGTCGGAAAGTTTGAGAATTATTTTTATTTATTTAGAAAACGCATATTGCCGCTCATTCATAACCGCATAGACGTAGAACGCCTGCTTAATATTCACGATGTTGCTGATAGAAAGTATTTTTATGATACGGTTTGGAACACTTTACGCTGGAAATTGTTTTTTAAGATATTCTTTAGCCGCACAATTATGGGGAAGTTTGGCCGTGACCCGGAATTCTTCCAGTACGTAGAAACAGATGTAGCAAGCCGTATCTTTAAGAGGGCAGAGTATGCTCTTACGGAATTGGCGACAGACGCTAACCCTTACCTTGAATATATTCTAACCGGAAATTTCAAACGTTCCCTGCCGTTCTACTTGAGACAAGAAAATTATGATAAAATTCGCAATAACATCGATAGGTTAGTTATTTTTAAAGGGAATTTAGAGGAAGCGCTTGCCAGAGACCGGAAGTTCAAGTTCGATGGTTTTAATTTATCAGACATATTTGAATATATGAGCTACAATCAATACGAAGATGAAATAAGGCATATTTTAGATTGCGCGAATTCAGGAGCGCGTTTAGTATATTGGAATATGCTCGCAGACAGAAAACAGGTTAGAAACTTAGGAGAAAAAATAAAATTTCTAGATGAGGCAGCTTCCGGACTGTTTAAGAAGGATAAAGCATTTTTTTATAATAATTTTATAATCGCAGAGGTGTTATGATTGATATCCAAAAAGAGGCAATCACGGCTTTGATTGTTGCGGGCATTTATCTTTTCATTTTTCTCATAGGGGAGGCCGTGCGGCGCCTGATTCCTTCCAATACCGAAATTTCAAGAAAAGCGGTACATTTGCTGGGTGGCTTAACCGCTCTTTCATTTCCGTATCTGTTTGTATCCCATTGGTCCGTATTAATCTTATCGCTTGCCTTCTGCGCTATTGTATTCCTTGCAAAAAGAAAAGGCATCTTAAAGTCAGTTCACGATGTTAAAAGAAAATCGCATGGCGTAATATATTATCCTCTGGCGATATATCTGATATTTCTTTTAAGCAGCACTAAACCGGTTATTTATTTTATCGCGATATTGGTTATGACCGTCTCAGATGCTATGGCAGCCTTGGTGGGCGGCAAATATGGAGTGATTAAATTTGACGTAGAGGGCAACCTAAAAAGCCTCGAAGGCTCTATGGCCTTCTTTTTTGCAAGTTTCCTATGTATTCATTTGCCGCTACTTTTATTAACGGGCATAGGAAGGATAGAGTCCGTATTGATTGCATTTATTATTGCCCTGCTAGTTACCGGCTTTGAAGCAATTTCTCTTTCGGGAAGCGATAATATAATAGTGCCACTCGGAACTTATTTTATCTTGGCTAAACTTATTACCAAACCCTTAAACGTGGTGATTTGGCAGGCAGAGATTTTACTTATCCTTATTGCCGCAGGGTTAATTATGTTCATCAGGCCGCGCTTATTTAAGGCCAGCGGCCTAATCGCCATGGTTATGCTTAATTATGCGGCGTTAAGTTTGTGCAATTACTATTGGTTTATGCCGCTTTTCCTGGCGCAAATAATGTATTATTTGCTGATTTTAATCTTTGTGCGTTATGAAGGCTTGGAAAAGGTGGCAAGTTTTCAGGTGAAGGTTTTGCTCTATATCGGCATTATTCCTACTTTTTTACTTTTTGTGGCCAATGCCCAAAAAGATCATATGCGCCTATACTTGCCGTATTTGACTTCTATTACCGCGCAGCTGGCAATAATCGGCAACTATTTTGTCGATTACCTAAGCCATCCCTTGAAGGCGGATAAGATTTTTCCCATGGATGAATGGCGAGCGGGACGTCGCCCCGCGGGGCGTATTGCAAGGTACCACGGGTTCTACCCGGGGGGCTCCAGTAAACATCATAGAAAAATATTAGAGATAATTTATTCTACGGTAACTTCTATTTTTATTGCCGGGTTGCCGATTTATTTTTATAAAACTAACCGGAGATTTAATTCGCTAATTGTGGTGATAATCGGAACATGGATTGCGTATATTTTAAATTTTATGATAAACAAATATTATCGTGGTGTTAAGGATGACATTTTTGAATACCACAGGCGTTTTGCCAGCGCGGCTTTAGCTAGCGCCTGCGTCTTTCTTCTGCAAGAGTTCATGTAAGCATAGGTCAAACATATGAAAACATTAGGTATTTGCCTGGGAGCGTCAACTATCACCATTGCTGAAGTTACAAATGACGGTGGCATATCTGCGCGGCTGCTTTTTTCCAGAAGACACGAAGGTAACCTTTCAGGTATCTTATTGGAAACATTATCTAAATTGCCAATCAAGGAATATGAGGCGCTCGCAGTAACGGGGAGAAAATTATGCCGCTTCCTGAATCTCTCGATAATTACCGAACCTGAAGCTACTGAAGGCGCCGTCGAGTATTTATGGGGCCGGGGTACGCATTTTGACGCTTTGGTAAGCTGCGGAGGAGAAACATTCATGGTATACATGCTGGATAAAGCGGGAAAAATTTCCCGTGTGCATACCGGCAATAAATGCGCTTCGGGAACCGGGGAGTTCTTTTTGCAGCAGATAAGAAGGATGAACATAACGGTAGAAGAGGCGCTTGCGCTCGCTTACGAGCGGGAGCCGTTTAAAGTCTCCGGAAGGTGTTCTGTTTTCTGTAAGAGCGACTGCACCCACGCGCTTAATCACGGTAAACCCATAGGCGATGTGGTTGCCGGGCTCTGCGAGATGATGAGCACCAAGATTACCGAACTTTTGCACAATGTTCCAAAGAATAAAATCGCGATTGTCGGAGGAGTGTCCCGCAACCCGATTGTTATGGAATTCCTGAAGCGTTACGTGCCCGATATCATCGTCCCCAAGGAGGCATGTTTCTTCGAAGCTCTGGGAGCGGCGCTGTGGGCGCAACATAATAAATGCAAGAGTTTTGACTTACATAATATTTTTAAGAAACAGAGTTCATCATTTAGTTTTTTACCGCCCTTAAAAGACGCAATGCCCTTAGTGTCTTTTAAACAGTTGCCACAGAAGCACGGTAAAGAAAACGATGAATGCGTGGTTGGTTTGGATGTAGGTTCAACTACCACCAAAGCAGTCCTGATGCGCCTTGAGGATGATGCTATTATCGCATCGGTATATCTAAGGACTAATGGACAGCCGATTGAAGCCTCGAGAAACTGCTATCGTAAGCTCATGCAGGCCCTGGCGCACGGGGTAAGCGTAGTCGGCCTGGGTGTGACGGGATCAGGCAGGCACATCGCCGGGCTTCATGCTTTAACTAAAGATATTATCAATGAAATTATTGCCCATGCCAGGGCTGCGGTGTATTTCGATAAAGACGTAGATACGATATTTGAAATAGGCGGGCAGGATGCGAAATATACTTATCTCGTAAACGGTGTGCCTTGTGACTATGCCATGAACGAGGCTTGTTCTGCCGGTACAGGTTCTTTCCTTGAAGAATCATGTAAAGAGACATTAGGGGTGGATACGGAGGAAATTGCGGCCATAGCATTGAAAAGTAAATTTAGCCCCAATTTCAGCGACCAGTGTGCCGCTTTCATTTCCAGCGATATCAAGACCGCAATGCATGAGGGCATCGCAAAAGAAAATATCATTGCCGGGCTTGTATACTCTGTATGCATGAATTATATCAATCGAGTGAAAGGCTCACGGCCAGCCGGCAAGAAAATATTCATGCAGGGAGGAGTTTGTTACAACCAGGCAGTGCCCTTAGCCATGGCTGCTTTCATCAAAAGAGATATTATTGTGCCTCCTAATCCAGGGCTTATGGGGGCATTCGGCGTAGCCCAGGAAGTAAAAGAGAGGATGAATTTGGGTGTTTCCAAAAAAGAAAAATTTGATTTAAAAACATTGGCCGAGCGCGAAGTAGAATACGGCCGCGCCTTTATTTGCCCGGGAAACAGCGAGGGGTGCGATAGAAAATGCGCTATCACAAATATAAAGTTGGAGGGTAAGAGTTATCCTTTCGGAGGCGCATGCAATAAATATTATAATATACGTTTTGATTTAAGGTATGACGCAGCTAAAAATGATCTTGTAGCGTTGAGGAACAAAGAGCTTCTAAGAGGCTATGGGGCAGGAAAGCACGAAGGAGCGCTTGCAAAAACAATAGGGCTAAACCTATCATTTCTGACCCACAGTCTTTTCCCTTTATATTTTAATTTCTTTAAAACTCTGGGCTTGCGCATACTTTTGCCCGATAAAATAATGCATGAGGGCATCAAATTCCAGGGGGCAGCATTCTGCTATCCAGCAGCTCTGGCGCACGGACTTTTTTTTGAACTTATTCACAAAAAACCGGATTATTTGTTTCTTCCTCATGTCACCGAAATGTATGTAAAAAATGCCGTTTCTACAGACCCGGAGCATCAATCAACCTGCCTTATCCTGCAGGCAGAGCCGTATTATCTGAAGACCGCTTTCAAAAATTATCTTCCTGCTTCGGGAAAAATAATTAACCCTGTCTTGAATTTTTCTAAAGGCTTTAGCGCAGCCCGGCCAGCTTTTTTAAGAATAGCGCGCAGGCTGGGTAAAAGCAAAAAGAGCGCCAAAGTTGCTTATCACAATGCCTGCCTGGCCCAGGATGAATTTGTGGCGCGGTTAAAAAAATCCGGAGAGGAGCTTCTGGAAAAACTAAAAAACAATCCTGAAGAAATCGCGGTAGTGATATTCGGAAGGCCGTATAATGCTTTTTGCACGGATATGAACTTAGGGATTCCCGGAAAATTTACCAGCCGGGGGATAAATGTTATTCCTTTTGATTTTTTGCCTTATGAGTCCAGTGGTTATAAAGGCCCGGCAGAGCTTTATGGAAGGGACCTTACCTGGGCGTTCGGACAGATGATATTAAAAGCAGCGAGTTTTGTGCAGCAGTATCCGCAATTGTTCGGAGTATATATCACTAATTTCAGCTGCGGACCTGATTCGTTCCTCCTGACTTATTTTAGAGAAATCATGAAAGATAAGCCTTCTTTAACAATCGAGATAGACAGTCATACCGCAGACGCAGGGGTCAATACCCGCGTAGAAGCTTTTCTCGATATCGTGCAGCGTTACCGCCACTTGAAAAAACTTAATATTCATTTTCAGGCTTCATTGGTCACAGGCTTTAGTCCTGCCTGTGTAAGTTACACAAATAAAAAAGCAAAAGTTATTTCTTCTGATAATAAAGTGTATAGCATTTTTGATTCTCGTATCAAGCTTTTGATTCCGTCAATGGGAGATTTAGGCTCAGAGGTTTTGGCGGCAGCATTTAACCGCGTAGGTGTCAATGCCGCGGCAATGAAGGTTTCCGACAATGAAGCCTTAAAATATGGCAGGGCATATTCAAGCGGCAAAGAATGTTTGCCGTTAATCTTAACCTGCGGCGGACTCATGCAATATCTGGAGTCGCATAAGGATGAAGATGAGGTTTTGGTATATTTCATGCCTACCGTAGGAGGCAATTGCCGTTTTTCGCAGTATAACGTATATATACAAAATCTCATCATAAAAAACCGCTTAAGGAATGTCACCCTTTTCTCGCTTAGCAGCGAAAATTGTTATATGGGGCTGGGGAATAAGTTTACCGTTACCGCGCTAAAGGCCGAAATAATTGCTGATGTCATGGATGATATACGCAACACCCTCCTGGTCGTTGCGCAGGATAAAGAATACGCAGAAGAAGTATTCCGCCACGAATGGCATAAAATCATCCATAATATAAAATCACCCAAATACGGCCCCATAGAGAGACAGCTGATGCACGCAGCGCTTAGCTTAAAGAAGATACCGTTGAAGTACCCTATCCGGGAGGCAAAGTTTGTTTCTCTTCTGGGAGAAATTTTTATCCGGAAAGAGCTTTTTTCCCGGCAGTCAATTGTTGAGCGCCTGCTGCAGAGAGAGATAATCCCTAAGGCAGCACCGGTAATGGAATGGCTCTATTACGTGGATTACCTTATCAAAAAGGGGATTATCGCCTCGGATTTTAACTTTAAATCAAAGACAGAGTTTTATATCAAAAATTCACTGCAGCGAGTTTTTGAAAGGAGGATTAAAACAATCCTTTCGCGATCAGGGCTTTATACTTACCATCCTATTGACATAAAAAATCTTGTCAGGCACGGAGAAGAGCTGGTGCCGCTGGAGCTTACGGGAGAGCCGATTGTCGTCATCGGGGCAGCGCTTTCAGAAGTTTTACATTCAACCTGCGGAGTTATCTCCATAGGCCCGTTTAATTGCTTGCCCACGCGCGTGACTGAAGCTGTGCTTACCCGGGAAATGAATATTAAAGGCCTGCCCTTTTTATCCATTGAGGTGGATGGTAATCCGTTATCGCCGGTTAATGAGGCGCGGCTGGAAGCATTTTGCCTGCAAAGCGAAAGAACTCACCGCTTGATGCAGGGTAATAAAGGAAAAGAGAGGCAGGATGCATTACGATAAGGCAGGAAACTATTCCGAGATAGGGTTTGGGCAGGGGAAAACTGAAGATAACAATGTTATTTCGTTTCTGCACAGGCATGCCCGTTTGTTCCCTCAAAAAACTGCCTTGCAATGGGTGGATAGAAAGGCGCTCGGAGCCTGGGATGGCATAAGCAATCTTCCTCATGAGTCTATTACTTATAAAAATCTGGTAGATAAAATCAATGCTGTTTCAGGGGGCTTAAAGAAAATTGGCATCGGCAAAGGGGATCGTGTAATTATCTTTCTCCCACTTAGCTTAGAGCTTTACGTAACCATGTTCGCGGTGCAGCGCATAGGAGCAATCGCGGTATTTTTAGATTCATGGGCAAGAAAAGACCATCTTGGAATTTGCGCCCAGGTTGTTAGCCCTGAGGCGATGATAAGTTTCGAAAAAGCATTCCAGCTATGTGCGCCAATACCAAAGCTTTCCGAAATTGAAGTCAAGATTGTCATAGGGCCGCATGAAAAAAATTACACCAGTAATCTGGAATGCCTGCTTACGAGCCAGGATTGGGTTGATATTGAACCGGTTGAAGCAAACGATACGGCGCTGATTACCTTTACCACGGGTAGTTCCGGAGCGCCTAAAGGAGCTGACCGCACGCACCGGTTCCTCGCTGCCCAGCATCGCGCATTGGATAAAGAGATCCCCTATAAAGAAAGCGACAGGGATTTACCGGTATTTCCGATTTTCTCTTTAAATAACCTGGCAGGAGGTGTAACCACAATTCTGCCGGCTATAGATTTGGCAGTTCCTTCGGATAAGGACGCCGCGCTTATTATTAATCAGCTTTTTTCAGCTCAAGTCACCTGTTGTACGCTTTCTCCTTCAATCTTTGTTAACATTGCCGAATATTGCCGGAAAAATAAGATAGTTCTTGCGCATTTGCGTAGGGTTGTTACCGGAGGCGCGCCGGTAAGCAAGGATAACGTCAGAGATTTTAAGGCTATTGCTCCTGGAGCAGAGATATTGGTTCTTTATGGCTCAACTGAAGTTGAGCCTATTGCGCATATTGAAGCGGGCGAGATGTTGCGCGGACAAGACAAGTGCCAGGGTGTTAATGTGGGAAGGATATCAGAAGATTTGGATTATAAGTTTATTAAGATTTGGCGCAAGAGTGTCGAGCTGGGACCAAAGGGTTGGCAGGAGTGGGAAGTTGAAACCGGAAAACCCGGAGAACTTGTAGTCAGCGGAGCGCATGTCTGCGAGAATTACTATAATAATCCAGAAGCTTTTAAATCTACCAAAA
>JAQTOI010000077.1 GCA_028713415.1 Candidatus Omnitrophota bacterium | reverse complement strand
CTCACCGCTTCGGCAAAAGCGGGAATCTGGAAAGAGGAAAAAGAAAAGGATTTTACATTTATTGATGAAATACCTTTTGACTCCGAGCGCAAAAAAATGACCATAGTGCGTCAAGATAAAAATAAATTCGTTGCTTTTACTAAAGGCGCTCCGGATATAATGCTTGACGATTGTGTTGCTATAGAAGAAAAAGGCGCGATCAGAAAACTGACCGCCGAAGATAAAACAAAGATATTAAAGGCAAACGATGAATTATCAGCCAATGCCATGAGGGTGTTGGCGGTTGCTTATAGAAGCTTAGAAAATTATGATAAATTTAAAGCAGAAGACATAGAAAATAATTTAACCTTTGTGGGGCTGACCGCGATGATAGATCCTCCTCGGGAGGAAGTAAAAAAAGCCATTCTTGAGTGTTATGCCGCAGGCATCAAAACTATTATGATCACCGGCGACCATAAGAATACGGCGGTGGCAATCGCAAAACAATTGGGATTCTTTAAAGAAGACTCTTTGGCTATAACAGGAGAGGAATTAGATAAGCTCAGTGACGATGAATTTAAGAGCACGATTGCAAGAATTCCGGTGTACGCGCGCGTCTCTCCGGAAAACAAATTGAGAATTGTGCGCGCCTGGCGCAATCTCAACGAGATAGTAGCTATGACCGGCGACGGCGTAAATGACGCCCCCGCGGTAAAAGAGGCGGATATTGGCGTTGCCATGGGAATTACCGGAACAGATGTAACCAAAGAAGTCTCGGATATGGTAATCACCGATGACAATTTTGCTTCTATTGTGGCCGCGGTTGAGGAGGGAAGAGGAATCTACGATAACATAAAGAAATTCATCCATTATCTTCTATCCTGTAACGCGGGCGAAATACTGGTGATGTTTGTTTCTACCTTAGTCGGCCTGCCCGTGCCTTTATTGCCGATTCATATCTTATGGGTTAATTTAGTTACCGATGGTTTTCCTGCGCTTGCTCTTGGAGTAGACACCGTTGATAAAAATATAATGCAGAGGCCGCCGCGGCCGGTAAAAGAAGCTGTGGTAACCAAACAAAAGGCATTTTTGATGCTCGCTCAGGGGGCGTTTATTGCTTTTTGCAGTTTACTAGCTTTTAGCTTGGTTTTGTTTGTTGAGAAAGAAAGCATTATGCGCGCAAGGACCGCGGCATTTATTGTGTTGTCGTGCTCACAGCTATTCCATTCTTTTAATTGCCGCAGTATGACCGAATCGCTTTTTAAAATAGGAATATTCACTAATAAGAAGCTTGTGCTTGCCGCGCTTGTATCCTTTTTCCTGCAGATGGTGGTAGTCTATGTTCCTTTCCTGCAAAAGGTATTTAAGACCGAAACGCTGGGCCTATTTGATTGGGTTTTAGTCGTCGCGATTTCTTCTTTTCCGCTTTGGGCAATGGAAATGGTAAAAGTTTTCAATCGTACTTTTAGGTTTATAGAAAAAACATAAGGCGGCGTAAGGATAATAAATGGCGCAGGATCCGATTTGCGGGATGCAGGTTAATGAAAAATCTTCCCTTAAACTCACCAGGGGCGATAAGGAGTACTTTTTCTGTTCTACCCACTGCAGGGAAAAGTTCATCAAGGAAGAAGGCATTGAATGCGTTGCATCAAGTTGTCAGGCTGGCGGACGCCTGCCTTTCTATAAAAATAAATTATTCCTGGTTTCAAGCGCCCCTTTCTTATTAATACTGGCCTCATTATTTTTTCCGCATCTTGTACCTTTTCGTAACGCTTTCCTGGCCTATTTAAAGACGATCTGGTGGGCAATAATTCTTGGATTTTTGCTTGGCGGCATCATTGATTATTATGTGCCGCGCGAGTATATCTCAAAAATTCTTTCCCGAAGAAAGCCCTCGACTATTTTTAACGCAGTTTTTTTGGGTTTTTTAATGAGCGCCTGCAGCCATGGAATACTCGCGCTCTCCATGCAACTGCATAAAAAAGGCGCTTCAGGACCGGCTGTGGTAAGCTTTCTGCTTGCTTCTCCCTGGGCAAATTTTACCATTACCATAATGCTCTTTGCCTTTTTTGGTTTAAAAAGCCTCTTTATTATTCTTGCGGCTCTCCTTGTAGCTATTAACACAGGTTTCATCTATATGTTTTTAGAAAAGAAAGGTTTTGTCGAAACAAATAAAAATATCGTAGAGGTGGCAGAGGGTTTTTCTATCGCGCAGGATATACGTAAACGCATGAAAAATTACACTCTTAGCGTAAAAACCTTAGCTAGCGATTGTCTCGGCGTCATTAAAGGAGCATTGGCCTTAGCTGAGCTGGTCCTCTGGTGGCTTGTACTTGGTATGTTTATCGCCTCGCTTGTGGGAGCCTATATACCAGTACATTTTTTTCACAAGTTTATGGGCCCAACGCTGCTAGGCCTTTTTGTTACTTTAGCCCTGGCAACGATTATCGAGGTTTGCTCAGAAGGCTCATCCCCCCTGGCCTTTGAAATTTATAAGCAAACAGGAGCTTTTGGTAATAGTTTTACCTTCCTCATGGCGGGGGTTGCTACTGATTATACGGAAATAGGCCTTTTATGGTCTAATCTGGGAAGGCGCACTGCACTTTTGCTGCCAATTATTACAGTCCCTCAAATTATAGTTATAGGTTATATTGCCAACCTCATTTTTATATAGTTTTTACGCTCAAAATCACTCTTTTTGAGCCCGTTTTTATTCCTTTCTTTACCCCCCTAATTTTGGTATAATTGTCACTCATTAAACGATTACAGTGATTAAATGGCGATTCCAGAGATTATAAAATCACCGTAATCTATCCCTAATCGCCGTAATCAATTTAGCTTTTATTAAAACTATGCTTTGGGAATTTATCGGTTTTGCCGCAGCCACCTTAACGATGTTTTCGTTTATTCCGCAGATTATCAAGGTAATAAAGATTAAATCCAGCCATGACGTGAGTCTTATCACGCTTATTCAACTTTCTGCGGGAGTCTCTCTATGGATTATATACGGGTTACATTTACGCAGCCGTGTAATTATAGTAGCTAATGCTGCAACTTTGCTTAGTCTGTTGGTTCTATTATTTCTTTATTTTTTATATCGAAAGGGCAAAATGAGACTTTAGAAGCGGAAAAACGCGGAACTAAACGCGGAAAGACGCAGAAGAAATCGGCGCACATCCGCGTCGATATCCGCGTGTATCCGCTTCTACAATTGGGGGTAATAACATAATGCAGAGAAAAGCGCTCATTACCGGTATTGACGGCCAGGACGGTTCTTATCTGGCGGAATTTCTTCTGGAGAAAGGTTACAAAGTATACGGAATAATCAGGCGCGTTGCGCTTGAAGACGTGGAGCATCATCTCTGGAGGATAAAACATATTTTAGACAAGATTACCCTTTACCCGGGTTCCCTGGAAAGCTACGCCAGCCTTTTTAATATTTTCGGCAAAGTAAAGCCGGATGAGTGTTACCATTTGGCAGCACAGAGTTTTGTAAGCTATTCTTTTGAAGATGAATTTTCAACTATTAATACCAATATTAACGGAACGCACTATGTACTTTCGGCAATTAAAGAGAACACCCCTAAGTGTAAGCTTTATTTTGCCGCCTCAAGCGAAATGTTCGGCAAAGTCAAAGAAACTCCACAAAATGAAAGCACCCCTTTTCACCCGCGTTCTCCTTATGGCGTTTCCAAGGCAGCAGGTTTTTTCCTTACCCAGAATTACCGCGAAGCCTATAACCTTTTTGCCTGCAGCGGTATCTGTTTTAACCATGAGTCTCCCCGGCGCGGATTTGAATTTGTTACCCGCAAAATAAGCAGCGCTGTTGCCAAGATAAAATTAGGGCAAGCTAAAGAACTGCGTTTGGGTAATCTCGAAGCAATGCGTGACTGGGGTTTCGCAGGAGATTATGTAAAAGGCATGTGGCTGATGCTTCAGGAAAATAAGCCCGATGATTACGTAATTGCCACCGGAGAAACACACTCGGTAAAAGAATTCGTAGAGCTCGCCTTTAAACGTGCGCAGTTAGATTGGAAGAAGTATGTTGTTATAGATAAAGATTTATACCGTCCGGCGGAAGTAAGCATCTTAAAAGGTGATTTCAGCAAAGCTAAAAAGAAACTCGGCTGGGTGCCTAACATAAAATTTGAAGATTTAGTAAAAATAATGGTTGACTCCGACATTGCGAATATGCAAAAAATCAGCAGAACGCAGTAATTTCTTAATTCTATGAAAAACAATAACCAATCTATAGGCCTTATTGGTCTGGGCTATTGGGGAAAAAATATTTTACGCAACCTTCATAACTTAGGTGCTGTTTCGTTTGCCTGCGATTCCAATCTTAAAACGCTTAAAATACGCAGAGAAGAATTTCCAGAGATAAAATATACCGATACTTTCAGTGATTTATTGACAAGTCCGCAAATTAACGCTATAGCGATTTCCACCCCGGCAATAAGCCATTATGAGTTGGTTAGACAAGCTCTGCTCGCAGACAAAGATGTTTTTGTGGAAAAGCCGCTGGCCTTAAATGTCGAAGACGCCCACAAACTAGTGGAGCTGGCGCAAGAAAAAAATAAAATCCTTATGGTCGGTCATCTCCTGCGCTATCACCCGGCTTTTATTAAATTAAAAGAATTAATCGAAAAAGGGGAATTGGGCCGGATTCAGTATCTGTACTCAAACCGGCTTAATATCGGAAAACTAAGAGTTGAGGAAAATATTTTATGGAGTTTTGCTCCGCACGATATTTCAGCAATTCTGGCTTTAATCGGAAAGTTTCCCCTAAATGTCAATTGTTTCGGTGGAGATTATTTGAATAAAGGGATTTATGACACCACTGTTACTTCACTGGAATTTGATGGCGGAGTAAGAGCACATATTTTTGTAAGCTGGCTACATCCTTTTAAAGAGCAAAAACTAGTTGTGGTGGGAACAGGCGCAATGGCGGTGTTCGATGATTTAGCAAGCGAGAAGCTCCTCATCTATCCGCATAAAATCGAATGGAGCAACGGTAAGGTCCCAATAGCGCGTCAGGCAAAATTTAATTCAGTAAAAATAAAACATGCAGAGCCATTGCTTGAAGAGTTAAAGCATTTTTTAGACTGTATAACCAGCCGTAAGCAGCCCAGGACTGACGGTCAGGAAGGTTTAAGCGTATTAAAGGTGCTGCAGGCCGCAGAAGATTCTTTAAGTAGTTATTCCGCAAGAACAGTATAACCTATGAGCAAAAATTATTTTGTGCACCCCTCATCGTTTATAGACGAAAATGTTATTATAGGCTCCGGTACAAAGATATGGCATTTTTCCCATATTCTTAAAAACACCAAGATAGGAAAAAATTGTATCATCGGCCAGAATGTTTCGATTGGCCCGGATGCCCGAGTCGGCAATGGCTGTAAAATTCAAAATAACGTTTCGGTGTATAAGGGAGTTACCTTGGAAGATGAGGTTTTTTGTGGGCCTGCTTGCGTATTCACCAACGTTTATAACCCCAGGGCATTCATTGAACGAAAAGATGAATTTTTGCCGACGTTGGTTAAAAGAGGAGCCACTATCGGAGCCAACGCCACCATTATCTGCGGCACAACTATAGGCAAATACGCCTTTGTGGGCGCAGGAGCCCTGGTGAGAAAAGATGCCAGTGATTACGCTTTGGTTGTAGGCCTGCCCGCAAAACAAATCGGCTGGATGTGCTCTTGCGGCGTGCGCTTATCATTTAAAAAAGAAAAAGCTGTATGCGCGCAATGTAACGGACTATATAAAAAAGCAAAAGGAAAAGTAGAGAAGATTAAGCATAAATGAAAATAATTTCCGTAGTCGGCGCCCGGCCTAATTTTGTGAAAATCATGCCTCTTTTGGAAGCATTTTCTAAAAATAATATTACCAGCCTTCTTGTCCATACTGGACAGCACTATGACTATCATATGTCTGAAGCTTTTTTCAAGGACTTGGACATTCCAGCTCCGGATGTTTACTTAGGTATCGGCTCAGGCACCCATGCGCAGCAGACGGCAAAAATCATGATAGCTTTCGAAAAAATACTCCTTAAAGAGAAACCCAGCCTTTTAGTCGTTGTCGGCGACGTAAATTCTACCATTGCCTGCGCCCTAACAGCTGTAAAACTGCATATACCGGTTGCTCATGTGGAAGCAGGCCTGCGCAGTTTCGACAATAAAATGCCGGAGGAGATAAATCGCCTTCTTACCGACAGAATATCCGATTACTTATTTACTCCTTCCCTTGACGCTAACGAGAATCTTGAAATGGAAGGCATAAGCAAAGAAAAATTTTTTTTTGTGGGAAACGTGATGATTGATACGCTAAATAAATTTAAGCCAAAAGCAGCAAAATTAAAAACATACAAGGCTCTCGGCCTGCTCAAAGAAAATTACGCCATACTCACTCTTCATCGGCCGGAAAATGTCGATGATAAAAGTTATTTGTCGGATATATTATTAAGCGTAAAAGAAATATCAAAACATCTGCCTGTTGTCTTTCCGGTTCACCCGCGCACCGGGAAAAATATAAAAAAATTTAAGCTCGAGGGCCATTTGAAAAACTCAAAAATACAACTCATCAAGCCCCTTGGTTATTTAGATTTCTTAAATCTCTTAATGCACGCAAAAATTGTGCTTACGGATTCAGGAGGCATACAGGAAGAAACATCCGCGCTTGATGTGCCCTGTCTTACGCTGCGGGAAAATACCGAGCGCCCTATAACGGTAATGAAGGGGACAAATATAATCGTAGGCAGAGATAAAAATAGAATCATAGAGGAAGCAGATAAAATTCTAAAGGGAAAAGTAAAAAACTCAAAGCCAATTCAATTCTGGGATGGCTGCAGTAGCAAGCGCATTGCAAAGATTATTTTGGAAAAATTATGAAAGTCCTCTTTTTAAAACCCACGATTGGCAAATCAGGACAAAATATAGTCAGGGATTTTGTTTACGGCTGTTGGTGTAACGGCAGGCGCATCGGAGGCATGCAGATGCCGCCTATAAATGAATTATATGTGGCAACTCATGCGCGGCATGAGGGTATAGAGGTATTTTTTCTGGATGCACAAATGCAGCCTGATGCTTATGAGCGTTTGCTATCTAACCATTTTGATGGTTTTAAAGCAACAGTTATAATGTGCTCGACGCAATCTTTCAGGCACGATATAGAAACATTTAAGGTAATTAAAAATTTAAATCCTCGATTAAAAACAATCCTTTTCGGGTCCCACCCCACTTTCATGCCGGAGTATTGCCTGCAGGAAGATGTTGTGGATTATGTAGTCAGGCGCGAACCGGAAGAAACTATGCGCCAACTGCTTCGCGCCATTCTGAACAACGATAGTGTTCGTGATATAGCAGGTATTGGCTATAAGGTGAATGCGCATGAAATTAAGGTTAATCCCGACCGCCAGTTTATGGAAATGGACGAGTTGCCCATACCTGACCGTTCACTCCTGCCTCCGGATATAGATTATTTTAATCCCGTAGTTAAAAAGATGCCTTATACAACTATGCAGGCCTCGCGGGGCTGCCCTGCGCGATGCATATTTTGCACGGTCCCGTATTTTTATGGAAATAAAACCAGATTCAGGTCTGTTGATAAAGTAATAGAAGAATTGCAGGAAATTAAACGCTTGGGTTATCGTGAATTTTTTTTCCGCGATGAAACATTCACGGCACACAAAAAAAGAAATATCGAGCTTTGTGAAATGATGATTAAGAAAAACATCAATTTGTCCTGGATTGCTAACGCCAGAGTGGATATGATCGATAAGGAAAGCCTCTTGCTTATGAAAAAGGCCGGCTGTCATATGCTGAAATTCGGCGTCGAAACCGGCAATGATAAAATTTTGCGTAATTACAAAAAAGGAACTACATGCAGCCAAGCGGAGAATGCGTTCCGCTTGGCCCGCAGCATGGGGTTAAGTACCCATGCCCATATTGTTTTTGGCGGCCCCGGAGAGAACCCGGGAACCATAAATAAAACCATTGCTTTCGTAAAAAGACTTAAAGCCACCACGGCGAGCTTCGGCATATTAACGCCGTATCCGGGTACAGAACTTTTTGAAATGGTAGCCGCAAAACACTCGGAGATTAAAGATGGCTCCGATTCCAATATGGCTAACTTGCATACCACGGGTTTTTTTTCAGAGACTATATGCCAGATGAAAGGGGAGGTGCTATCCCGGTCAGTCGTTAGTGCCTACAGGCAATTCTATTTAAGGCCTAATTATCTTTTAGAAAGGCTCTTAAAAATAAACAGTTTTGAGGAATTGATGATTTTGGCGGTGGCGGGGCTTAATATATTTAAATTTTCCATAACAGGAGAAAAGTAGCCATGAGCAAATATGATCTTGTAAGCATTATCGTCCCGGCTTTTAACGAAGTAGAAACAGTGGAAGAGTTGTACCTGCGTACAAAAAAGACCTTAGACGCTCAACGTCAGATTTTCGAGTTTATTTTCATTGACGACGGCAGCACGGATGGAACATTCGATAAGATAAAGAAACTGTGGGGGCTTTATCCCAATATTATTGCCCTCAGGCATTTTCGTAATCACGGGAAATCCGTGGCGCTGATGCAGGGTTTTGATGCGGCTAAAGGCGATGTGGCGATAACTATGGATGCTGATTTACAGGATAACCCGGAAGTGATCCCTCAGTTTCTCGCCAAATTGGAAGAGGGTTATGATTTTGTTAATGGCTGGCGCCAGAGGAGAAATGATTTTTTTACAAAGCGCCTATTGTCCCGCTTGTTTAATTCTTTAGTTTCCCATATATTCAAATGCGATCTGCACGATATTAATTGCGGTTTTAAAGCTTATAGGCGCCAGGTATATAAAATCCTTGAATTAAGAGGCGATCTGCATCGCATGGTTCCGGTGCTTGTGTGCAGCAGGGGTTTTAAAATAACGGAGATATCCGTAGTTCATTCCAAAAGAAAACACGGAAAGTCAAAGTATAAATTGATAAGATACAGGGGAATATTGGATATTATAAGCATAGTGGCTACTAATGCTACAGAGCTGCGCCCTTTTCATGTTTTTTTCGAAATGTCCTTTTTCCTCTGGCTGTTGGCTATGATAAGTTTTACAGTAAGGGCAGGGTTGATTGCGTTTTCTTTACTCAGCCCGGCTCTCCGGAATTTTCTCTCCGCAATATTATTTTTTAGTGCTGCATGGTTTATATTCCTCGGCACCATTCTGCCAATTTTCGGCCTAAGTATGGAAATTATGCTTAGCCAGTCTCAGCGCGCTAACTGGCGCAGAAAATTAATCAAAGATAAGCTTCATGAGAAGGCATAAGATGACGGATCAAAAGGATATCCAGAAAGAATTTCATAAAAATACGGATATAAGACGATTCCTAAACAGAATTAACAATCCTTTTTTATCCGCTAAAGAAAAGAAAATAAGCTCATTAATTCTTGAAAGGATGCCGCCCTCAGGAGAAAGGCTATTAGAGATCGGTTGCGGTGAGGGCAATAATTTATTTTTTATACGAAATGAGTCGGATAATATCAAATATTTTGGCCTGGATTTTTCTTTTGAAAAGATAAGATTTCTAAAGCAACATTTTAAAGAAGAGCGCGCCATATGCGCGGATGCCCTTTCGCTGCCATTTAAAGAAGGCACTTTTGATTTGATTTTGTTCAGGGACCTTTTGCACCATGTTCCTTTTGCCAGGGAGAAAGATCGGAAGAGCAC
>JAQTOI010000076.1 GCA_028713415.1 Candidatus Omnitrophota bacterium | reverse complement strand
AGGCACGCTGCGCAGCGCCGCCTGATGGGATATAAGTTCAATTCCCTTTATAGCCTCATTGAGTGCGGCCTCATCTCTTATATCTTTCTGAATAAAGTTTATTTTATTTTTATTATGCGCGATATTTTCTATTTTACCGCTGCTCAAATTATCAAGCACGGTAACCCGCGCACCTTCAGCTAATAATCTATCAACTATGTGCGAGCCGATAAAACCGGCTCCGCCGGTAACTAAGACTTTTTTGTTTTTTAAGGTAACCATATTAATGATTTTATAAGTTTTTAAGATAATCTTCCACTGCCTCTTGCCACCTCGGCAGCCGAAAGCCTGTCAGCGCATAAAATTTTTCACCTGAAAGCGCGGAATTTTTCGGCCGGCCCGCTTTACGAAAGCAGTGCTCAGAAGCGATAGGCCGTATTTCTACAGGCAGTTTTTTAAGAGCCGCAATGCGGCAGGCTAAGGTATACCAGCTGCAAACGCCTGAATTGGTGATATTATAAACCCCGCAAGGCACGCCTTTGTTGATAAAGGTCTCAAGAAGCTTCCGTATCGCTAATGCCAGATGAAGCGTATAGGTAGGAGAGCCTACCTGGTCATTTACTACATCAAGCACGCTTTTCTCGGAAGCCTTTTTTAGAATAGTACGCACAAAATTATTGCCGTCCGGCCCAAAAAGCCAGCTCGTTCTGATAATCAAATAGCGCTTAAAAAGCCGCGCAAACTGCTCCCCTTTAAGTTTTGTTTGGCCGTATACATTTATTGGCCGGGGTGTATCCTCTTCGGTGTAAGGGGCAGGCTTAGCTCCGTCAAAGACGTAGTCAGTGCTAAGGTAAATAAAAAGACAATTACTCCCCTCCGTAGCATCGAAAATATTTTTTACCCCTTGAGCGTTTACCAGATATGCGAGCTCTGGTTCGTCTTGCGCTTTATCGACTGCCGTGTATGCGGCGCAATGTATTATTACGTCAAATTCTCGGCGCGCGAAAAAATATTTTACTGCGGCAGAATCAGTGATGTCGCAATCATCCTTGTCCAGGAGGCTCGCTTTAAACAAAGAGCCCAAAGTTTTAGAAAGAGCCATACCCAGCATTCCCCGGGCACCGGTAATTAAGATTTTTTTGCTTTTTTCCACCACTGTGAGTTAGCCTTATACCAATCTATGGTTGCCCAAATAGATTTCTCAAAATCATACATCGGCTTCCACCCCAAATGACGTAATTTACTGGAATCCAAAGAGTAACGGCGGTCATGCGCGGCCCTGTCTTCCACATATTCTATCCATTCGCTTTTTAGGCCGAATTTTTTTAAAATCAAGCCAGTTAAATCCAAATTAGTTAATTCATTGTTCGCAGAGATATTGTAAATCTGCCCTATTTCGCCTTTATGCAGCACGAAATCAATCGCCCTGACATTATCCAAAACGTATAGCCAGTCGCGCACATTTAAACCATCCCCATATAAGGGCACTTTTTTCCCTTTGAGTAAATTAGTAATAAAGAGAGGCAGCACCTTTTCGGGGTATTGAAAGGGGCCGAAATTATTAGACGAGCGCGTTATAATCGCTGGTACTTTATAGGTGAGCGCGTAAGCGTTACAGAGTAAGTCGGCGCCAGCTTTGGAAGCAGAATAGGGGCTCGAGGGACAAAGCGGGTCTGTTTCAATAAAGGAGCCCTCCAATATGCTGCCGTAAACCTCGTCAGTGCTTATCTGAATGAATCTTTGTATGTTGGCTTTTCGCGAAGCCTCCAGTAGAGTGAATACGCCGTTAACGTTAGTCTCAACAAAATCTTTCGCTTCTTCTATGGACCTGTCCACATGGGTCTGGGCCGCAAAATTAATTACGCAATCAACTTTCTTGACCAGCCCCTTAACCAGTTTAAAGTCACGGATATCCCCTTTTATAAAAGTATAAGCTTTATTTTTTTCAATATCGCTCAAATTTTTAAGGTTGCCGGCGTAACTTAGGCAGTCCAGGTTGATAATTCTGTATTCCGGGTAAGCCTCCAGGATGTAACGGATAAAATGCGAGCCGATAAAACCGGCTCCTCCTGTCACAAGTATTTTCATTTAATCCCCCAATAGGTGCAATTGAGCTACTCACACCTACTTTCCGAAAATTCCCCGTCTTTGATGGTAAAAATTTTAGTGCCGGTAGTTATACAATTTTCCGGTTCAGCCGTTATGGTATAGTTCTGCGGAGAAAATTTTACTGAGTATTTATACCCATAGAGCGTTTTATCATTATAAGAACCACTTAAATACGGCGGATTTGCATACGCCAGGTCAGAATCGTCATTTGGGTATCGCCCATTTTGCTCCCTATAGAGCATAGCCGCTGTCGATATGGTGCGGATAGAGGCTTGCGCTCCCGCTTCATTAGCAGTTGCCCTCGCTCTTAAAAAATTAGGTATCGCTATTGCCGCTACCAATCCTAGCATTACAGGAATTATAACTATGCCTACGACCCCCAAGACAAGGCCCGTGATAGCCAGGCCGCCGCCCTTATAAACCTCTTTATTTTTCGAAATTGCAACTAACGCAATAATACCGAAAACAATAGCCAGTAAACTAAAAATCATTCCAATTAAAGGAATAAGGATAAGGCACCCCAGCACTAAGCTTGCGATGGCTAAACCATGAGTTTTCTGTTTCGGCAATTCGCTCATAAGCCCTTCTTTTAGCCCTACGTTATAAATCCTTCGTGGTTATACCCTCATGCTTGGCTATGAGTATATTGGCCCTTAATAACGACTTAAAAGTCCCGGCGTCAGTCCAGAAGCCTTTCAGGATGTCGTAGGTCAGCGTACCCTCTTTTAAATACTGGTTATTTATGTCCGTGATTTCATACTCTCCGCGGCGCGATTTCTTAAGCTCTCGGATAAAATCAAAAACTCTTGAGTCGTACATGTATAATCCGCTTACTGCGTAATGTGATTTTGGTTTTTTTGGTTTTTCTTCTATATTTGTCACGCGGTTTTTGCTGAATGTCGCCACGCCGAAACGCTGCGAGTGGGGTACTTTTTTCAGAAGAATTTTTGCGCCGCGCTCCTGCATGATGAATTTTTCTACATAAGGCTTTATCGAAGATTCGAAAATATTATCGCCCAATATAACGGTTATTTTTCCGCCTTCTGCGAAATCTTCCGCAAGCCGCAGCGCATCGGCGATGCCTCCTTCGCCGGTCTGATAAGTATAGTGTATCTCTTTAAGGCCAAAATCCTTGCCGTTACCCAAGAGCCGTAGGAATTCTCCGGCATGGTTTCCGCCGGTAACAATGAGAATGTCTTTGATGCCTGCTTCCACAAGCGTGCGTAGCGGGTAATAAATCATCGGTTTGTCAAAAACAGGCAAAAGATGTTTGTTGGTTATTTTTGTAAGAGGGCTAAGCCTGCTTCCTAAACCACCGGCTAAAATAACGCCTTTCATATGCTTAAATCTCCTTTAGGTTACACGCCTGCCTTCGTGTAGTTCTTCGGCAGGCAGGTTACGCAGGTTAAGTAAGGTTACGAAGGTTACAATAATTCTAAGTATTTTAAGGCAACTTTCGTAACCCTCGTAACTTCCGTAACCTTCGGAACATCTACTATTAATTACGGCCTGGCCCAGTCATAAGGTATATCTTTACTGAAAGCATCCACCCTATACTCATCAGGCGCCTTACCATTATAAGCTAAGGTCGGCACGTTTACCACCACCGCTTCTGTTTTTGAAATACATTTAAATCCGTGATATATGCCGGCTGGGATTTTTACCAATTTAGGGTTATCAAGGCTTAATTCCCATTCCATAATTTTCCCGAAAGTTTTTGATTTTTCCCTGGCGTCGTAGATGGCAAGGCGCATCGTGCCTAAAATACAGCAGAAATAATCATCTTGCTTCTTATGATAATGCCAGGCCTTAATTATTCCCGGAGAGGCGGTAGTAATATAAACCTGGCCGAATTTTTCAAAAACCTCGTCGTCACAGCGTAAAATTTCCATTAAGCGGCCGCGCTCGTCATAATTGACTTTTAACTCTTTAATTTTAACGCCGCTGATCATAGCCTTACAACATTCTCACTGTTTTTTTTATAGATATTACGCGTGTCAAAAATTAACGCAGCATGTTTTTTTATCTGCTCGTAATCAACGCTTGAATGGTCGGTGATTACGACCATACAATCAAACTCACCTAAAGAACGGGGGTTTAAGGCGATTCCCTTTGAATTAATTCCGTTAATTTTTAAATAAGGAATGAAAGGGTCATAAAACGAGACACGCGCGCCTTTCTTCTGGAATAATTCAATAATTTCCAAAGCCGGAGATTCACGCAGGTCCTTAACATCCTTTTTATAGGTAACTCCTAAAATTAAAATTTTCGCCTTCGTAAACGCGACGCCCTTTGCTTTTAGCAATGCTTCTACGCGTTCGGTAACGTATTCCGGCATATAGCGGTTTATGTAAGAGGCGAGATCAATCATCTTTGTTTTAAAACCCAGTTTTTTGGCTTTCCAGGAAAGATATAGAGGGTCGATAGGAATGCAGTGGCCGCCCAGCCCCGGACCGGGATAGAAAGGCATAAACCCGAAAGGCTTGGTTTTTGCCGCTTCTATGACTTCCCAGATATCGATGTCCATTTTATTACAAACAAGCGCGAACTCGTTAATTAAAGCGATGTTAACCAACCTGAAGGTATTTTCAAGAAGCTTGGCTGTTTCTGCCGCTTCCGGGCTTGAAACGCAGAAAACTTTTTTTATAATCTTTGAATAAAGAAGGCAAGCCAGTTGCGTTGAATGTTTCGACAGGCCCCCGATAACTTTGGGAATCTTTGTCAGGGGAAATTGTTTATCAGCGGGGTTAACCCGTTCAGGAGAAAAACAAAGAAAGAAATCCTTCTCCTCAATTAGCCCGCTTTCCTTTAATATGGGCAGCATCACTTCCCGTGTGGTGGTAGGGTAAGACGTGCTTTCCAAGATAATTAGTTGCCCTTTTCGCAAGTGCTTGCTTATCGCCCTGCTTGCGCTAACGACGTAGGAGATATCCGGGATCTTTACCTTTCGCAAAGGGGTAGGCACGCAGACAATTATTACATCCGCTTTGTTTAAAAATATTGTGTCGGTAGTCGGTAAGAACAGCCCCTGGCGCAATAGAGATAAAACTTCCTTCGGGTCGACATCAACGATATAGCGCTCAGCCCTCTTAAGGCGTTCGATATGAGAGGGGTTAGTGTCAAAGCCATAAACAAAATAACCCTTTTTACTGAGTGCAACCGCCAGGGGTAAGCCAACATAGCCCAAGCCTACGATGCATATTTTGGCTTGTTTCTTAAGCAGCTTGTTTTTAAGTTGCCGGTATTGTGAGGGTTGCGTTTTAGCCATAGTGATTTTACTGTTACGAGGGTTACGAAAGCTACATTTAGAATAGTTAGGCTTGTTGCAACCTACGTAACCCGCTTAACCTTAGTAACTTTCGTAATATATAAATAGAAGTACGCGGTTATTTACCCATACCGATATATTCAAATCCAAGTTTACGCAATTTTTCACCGTCAAACATATTTCTTCCATCAGCGATTAAAGGGTTCGCCATCAAAAGTTTGATCTTTTTAAAATCCAGTTTTTTAAATTCATGCCATTCGGTTAAAAAACACAGGCAGTCGCACCCCTTAATCGCCGCATATAATCCCGCAGCAAACTGGACTCGTTTGTTCTTAAAGAGGAGTTTTGCGTTCTTTTGGCTAGCTGGGTCAAAAAGAGAAAGCTTGGCGCCGTCTTTCAAGAAAGCATCGATAATGTCTATTGAAGGCGCAAAGCGCATATCGTCGGTGTCGGGTTTAAAAGATAACCCTAAAACCGCTATTTTTTTGCCTTTAAGTACCCACAAACGTTCTTTGACTTTTTCTACAAAACATGCGCGTTGCTCATCGTTGATTCTTTTTACTTCTTTAAGCAAACCGAAATCATAGCCTAATTTTTTGGAAATATAAATAAATGCTTCTATGTCTTTGGGGAAACAAAATCCGCCGTAGCCTATGCCGGCCTGCAAAAATTGTTTGCCAATCCTTTTATCCAGGCCCATGGCGAGCGCTACTTTTTCCACGTCGGCTCCGGTTAAGTCGCAAATGCGCGATACAGCATTGATAAAAGATATTTTTGTCGCCAGAAAAGAGTTCGAAGCGTGCTTGATGATTTCCGCGGTATTAATATCTGAAGCAATAATGGGCACGCCCAGAGGCGCATAAAGCTCCCGTAAAATGCGCTCTGCCCTTTGCGATTCCACGCCTATAACAATTCTATCCGGGGCAAATGAATCCTCTACGGCTTTGCCTTCCCGCAAGAATTCCGGATTGGAGGCGACATCGAATTGAGTGCTATTTTTACGATAACGATGGATAGTTTCTTTTATTTTCTGGCCCGTCTGGACGGGAACGGTTGATTTTTCTATTACCAATTTATACCTATTCAGGTTACGCGCTATAGCTCTGGCTACTGTCTCGACAGAAGTTAAATCTGCCGAGCCGTCAGGTAAGGGCGGTGTGCCTACCGCGATAAAAATAATATCGGACTTCTTTATCCCCTCATCCAGAGACGCAGAAAAGACAAGATTCTTGTTAATGTTTTTTACCACAAGCTGTTTTAAACCGGGCTCATAAAAAGGCAGAACAGATTTTTTCAGCAAATTTATTTTCTTTTTATCGTTATCAATACAGATTACAACATGGCCCATTTGCGCAAATGTGGCAGCACAAACCAAGCCAACGTGCCCGGAACCCACTACGCAAATTTTCTTTTTATCATAATTCATTTATTCCCTAAAAATAGTTTTCTTTAAGGTTAATATTCTGTCCGCGCTCCCCGGTAAGTTTGGTCAAAGCCTATGTGCATATTGGGGAAATCTTTTAATACGAAAGCAAACCACACAGTATAATTTTTATCATGATCGATATTTACTCCGGTATCAAGCCACCAGCAATGCAAATCGGTTCGCAGGGCATACTGCTGATCCTGGAATTTCCCTTCCTTGTACTCAAAGCGCAAGTAGCTTTTATATTGTAGTTTAGGGGTAAGCTGGTATTTAAAATCAAGCGTTCCTTGAGAGCTTTCGTTGCGCGAATAGCGATGCCCCAGAGAAAGGGAATATTTTTCGCTTTTAGGGTCATGGATTGTAAAGTCGACGGTAAGTTCCGTAGTCGCCCTGTCCACGCAGTCATATTCGCTTTTGGCGTTGAAAGCGAGCCAACTCTTGGGGTATATTTCGAAAGCAGAGGTTATTTTATCAAAATAACTCCCCTTTCCGCCTTCCTTTTTTATAGCATACTCAACCGCGGGGCTGAAATAAATAAAGTCCCAGGTGCGTTTATCGCTGCGTACTTTCAATTTATTATCGAGGGTAAATTTTATTTTTTCATCTCGGCTTAAAGTATCGATGTCGTCAAACTGAAATATCCTGTTTCTGGATACCGTAGGCGGGAAAATATAGCTGTAACTTAATATCGGCGTAACAATATGGCGCAGGCGCTGTGTTCTTTCAGAGCCATAAGGCAAGTTTGCATCAATATTTCTATATAATTTCGTGCTGAAATTTACACCCAGCTCCGGGGCAACCCTAAAGAAGTCCTGCTGCTCCTGCCTGTCTTTTGAATAATAAGTGGTATAACCGCCTGCAAAAGGATTAATGTAAAGCCATTTTATATTTTGCGCGTAACTCAAGATGTTATGAGAATGAACGCGCGTAGCATCATAGTGATAGTCGGAGTCAGCGACATGATAAGCAAGATTTCCCGCAGTTGACTGAGACTGGAAATAGAAATTTGAAGACCCCAATTGATGTTGATAAAAATTGTATTCTGCCTGCGGCAGGTATTCCGTTTCTGTGAAAAAATCATTCGCGCGTTTTTGGGTAAGAAGCGAAAGGGAGGATTTGGCAAATGAGTAATCAATAAGGTTGAAAGAAAGCGGATGAGGCTCTATCTGGTATTCCTGAAAGAAAAAGTCTTTCATGAAGAACTGGTCGGAAAATTTATGCATTTCTGTTTTAACCGAGAGATTCTCTGAAGGCTGCCAGCTGTGCGAAAATTGAGCCTTGTAGCGGTCGTCTTCTAAAGACTTCGCGATTAAACTTTGACGCTCAGGGTACTCTTTAAAAAGAGCGGCTCTATTCTCGGTTTTATATAAGTCATCTTCGATAGAATAATATTTAAACAGAGCGTCGCCAATTTTGGTGCCCTGCGCTTTATGTAAAACACCTTTGCCCATTCCCCTCTTGTCGTACCAGTCAAGAATAAGCTTGCCTCTATGCTGTTGATTTATGTGGTAACGCCAGCGGCTTAAGAGGTAAAACCCCCATTTATCATCAGAACCGGGGACTATCTGCAGAGGAAACGATGTGTCACTGAACTCGTGAGAGTAATAGGGAATATAAAAAACCGGGACAGAGCCCACCTTAATGATAACATTCCTGGCAACTACTTTTACTTTTGGAAAAAAAGTTATACGTTTTGCCACTATGCGATAATGGGGTTGTTCTTTGTCGCAGGTAGTGACATAACCATTTTTGAGGATGTATTTTTCTTTGCCGACCTTATCTGCTTCTTGCGCGTGGCCATACATGGGTGGCGACACCATTTTGACATCGCTCATTTCGGCATTTTGCGTATTAAAATTGTAGATCACATCTTTGCCGTAGACAGGAACGCCGTCTTTTACTATCTTGACGTTACCTTTTATGTGTACGATTTGTTTCTTGGCGTCATATTCAGCCTCATCGGCGAAAAGCTGTGTTTCCTGATAAGTCATTTTTACATTGCCTTTTGCCAGAGCCTTGCCTTCTTCTTGAAGATAGCTTATTTCATCGGCATTAATATCTACCGGGAGCACTTTTTCTTCGGCAAAGCTTGCGATGGGAGCCATTAGCAGGGCAAGAAAAAAAATTAATTTTTTCATTTATTGATAGTTTCGCTTAAAGTTTTCCAATCGTCGAGAAACCTGCGGATGCCGGCCTCGGTTAAAGGGTGCTGCATGAGTTTTCCTATAACCGCGAAAGGAACAGTCGCGATGTCAGCGCGCATGCGCGCAGCTTGCACAAAATGCAGCGGGTGGCGGATGGAGGCGACAATAATTTGCGTGGAAATTTTATAATTATCGTATATTAAGCGTATGTCTTTAATCAAATCCATGCCTTCCTGGGATATATCATCCAACCTGCCCACAAAGGGCGATACAAACGTTGCTCCGGCTTTTGCTACGAGAAGTGCCTGCGACGGCGAGAAGCATAAAGTGAGATTGGTTTTAATACCCAAAGAGCTAAGAACTACAGTAGTTTTTAATCCCTCTACCGTAGAGGGGATTTTAACGACTATATTTGATGAGATTTTCGCTAGACTTTTTGCCTCCTTAATCATAGCATCGCTTGTAACGGCCATAACCTCAGCACTTACCTCACCCTTCACGATTGCACATATTTTCTTTAAGTGCGCAATCGGCTCTTCTTTTTCTTTTGCTAACAAAGTAGGGTTGGTAGTTACTCCATCCAGGACGCCTAAAGCGTGCGCTTTTTTTATTTCATCTATATTTGCGGTATCGATGAATAACCTCATTAATATTTCCTTTCTGCTTTTTCTTTTGCCAACAGGCCCGCTCCTATAATGCCTGCGTTTTTTAGTTTGGCCTTGGCAAGCTTCAACCCTTTAAGTTGCGGCCACATCGCCTGCTTCTTAATGGCGTTTAAGACCAGCGGTTTAAAAATAGAAAACGCGCCCGACGCCCCTCCGCCAAAAATAATGACTTCGGGATTAAAG
>JAQTOI010000075.1 GCA_028713415.1 Candidatus Omnitrophota bacterium | reverse complement strand
TAGCCAGCTTATTTGCGTTTATTAGGGAGCAGGCGGCTCTTACGGAGGGCATGATGGTTTTTGATTCTTTAAACATGATGATAAGCACGAAATCTTCAACGATAAATTGGAGTAAAGCGCTTATAAAAATAATAAGAAAGAAAGTGAGCACAAAGGGAAGGCAGGTAAAGAAAATTTTTAATATTCCCACAGAGCTGGGATTACTGAATGCACCAAGCGTAAAAAGCGCGCGAAAGCCCAAGAACAAAATAAACGCCAGCAGCACCAGGAAAAAAAAGCCTATGGCGAGCGAAAATAAAAACAAAGAGTTTCCAATTGCTCTATTTTTTTTAAAAGGGGCTTTTAACGATGCGTCATTTTTGATGACACTTTCTAGAAAAATAAATTTAAAACGCGAAGAGAGCCAGACCATTACAATAACAAACATAACAGCAATAACGAGAATGATGACGATTAGGGATAAAAGCAAAGGACTTTTAAGGAAGTTTAAGGAATCTGCCGGAACGGGTTTTTCAGCAACAGCGGAACTAGTGCCAGAAGCAGCCTCTTTTTCTGGAAGCTGCGAAGAAGATGTAGCTTGAGTTTGTTGGTTTTTTGCGGTTTCTCGCTCGCTGGTGCCGTTAATTAATGAGTTAAAATTTATTCCACCGGCTAATTGTCCGGCCAGCGTTGCTATAAGCCCAAGCATCAGCCATTTTTTTATCCGAAACGGCTTAAAAAGCACAAGCCCGGTCCATTCAATAGAGGGCTTGATTATTTCTGTAACTCTTATCATGAATTAGGTTTAGTTCTAAAAACTTTTTTTCTTGAAATCAGGTATGCAATAATAGCTATTGGGATTAACAGGCCAAGGACGCCGTAGATGCGGTAATACAAAAGGAGTGTTTCGTTTGGGATTTCACTCATTTGAGGCGTTATTTCTGAAATGGTTTCCTTCGAAACAGTAAAAATATTTATTATGCTTACAAATATCGAGGCAAGGTTGTATATAATACATAGCAGCCATGCGCTTCGCGCCAGCCGCAGGATGCCAATGGCGATAAAAGTATTGCAAGCGGCAAGAATAAAAAAATACACTTTGAGCTGAAAGCCTGTAAGGAAGATTGAGCCAAATACCGGTAGCTTTTCATAAACTGGGAAAAGTGCATAAAAGAAAGAAAATATGCCTCCCAAAAGGGTTATGATTGAAACAAGAAGAATACCAAAAGATTTTTGGGTTTTTATCCGGCTTTTGTCTCTGGACTTAAATAATTCCTTAACTTTCTTTCTACTGAAAAATATCAGAAAAAATATAGGAATCACTATAAATAGAAAAAAAATCAGAGCAAAAGAAAGGATTCGCAAAGCATGTGACTTTGTAGGAGCTGGGAAAAACAGGAAGGTTATGGAAATAACCAGCCCTATAAAGAGAGCAAAAAATGACATAATAAAGAGCGAATAACGCGACCAACTTTTTTTGGAGATAATTCCTATGCCGGTGGTTAACAACCAGATAGTCAAAGGAAGATAGGAAATGACAAGAAATGAAGGGTTGTAATTCATGGGTAGGCTGGCGGTTCCTTCATCAAGAAAGAATAAACTCACCGCTATCATACCTGCCAGCACTAAGCCTAAGAAAGTGATATAGATGCCGGATAAGATAACAAGAATATTTTTCATTACATTTTTGCTTAACTTGGAGATTTATCGGAATAACGAAATGAATTAATGATTTCTCGCGCCTCCCAACATTGAGCTTCAGTTTTTTTATTTTCATTTTTGTAATAAGAGTTCCATTCGTAAATTTTAATTTTGTTTTTTGCGCTGTCGATCTCCGTAGAAACATCCTGGTATTCAATGTAGGACAATTCGATAAGGAAGCAGCGCTGGTCTTTACCTTGCGATGAAAATACCGGAGAGAACAAATAATAATCAAAAATTACCTTTGCCGGTACATAAAGAGTGCCCTCTACTCCATTTGCATTATCTATGGCCTGGACTGTCTTATACCAATATCGTATTAAGTACCCGGATTCATAGCGTAACGTAATTGGTTTTACGAATTCACGTTTTAAATCCGGAGCTGGTTTAAGGAAGGAATCGAGTAAATCGGCAAGGCTTGTTTTCCCTGCAGTATCCCCTTCGTCCCAATTTCCCGCTTGCAGCTGTATTGTTACAGGTGAACCATTGAGCGGCTCAAGGCCGCCAATCATTACTTTTTTTAATTTGCTTGCCGGCATTATGTCCCATTGAGAAGGGTATTCCAGAGAAAAACCCCATTGCCTGTTATCAAGCATTCCTTTCCGCGCCTCTAATTCTGCCGAAATAAGCACTTCTTGCATTTCGTCTTTTACCACAGGCTTGGGTTCCGCTTTCTTTGAGGTTTCTTCGATGCTGGCAACTTCGTCAAGATAGTATTTTAAATCGACCCCGGAAAAATTTATCCGGACGTAATCATTTGTTTTTTCGATTATTTTTCCCTCCACGGTCTTTCCTGATTTAAGTACAATGGTTTCAGCAAATGAGGGCTGCGCAAAGAAAAATAACATTAAAACAATTACGCTGATTTTAGTGGAGCTCCACGGACTAAAGTCCGTGGCTCCCTCCCGAGAAGAAATACCAACAGAGCATTTCCGTCTCTTTCTGAGACGAGACTTCGCCCTTTTTGGGCGAGCATCCCGCGGGCTAATCCTAAAGGATAGGCCATCCTGATACCTATTAAGGATGGGCCTAAAGCCCAGGGTATCTAGCGAAGGATTAAAAGGCTTTACCGAATATCTTTTCATATTTTTCCAGCAATTTTTCTGATTAAAAATTATGTATGCGGCCGTATTCGTGCCGGCTTTAGCCTAGAGAGAATTACCTCTGTTTTTTAAATAATCGATATCCTCTTCTATTTTATCGATTTTGACGCGCAACTGATAAATTTTATCATCAAATTGGGTTTTAAGGGCTGTGAGTTGTTTTTGGATATTTTCTATTTGCTCATTCTGGGTAGAAACTTTCTCCTGAATGCCGGTAATAAGGTTTTCTAATTTCCTGTTTTTCAGCGTTACCAGGCGGCTGGTAAATGTAGTGATAGCATAATTTTCGTTTATAGTTTTTTTGTTGAGAGCGTTAATGATGTCCAAAGCTACTTCAGCATCATAATTAAATTCATTTAGCTCAAGCGCCTGACTGAATTGTTCTCCGGCTTCTTTGAATTTTCCTTCCGCAGCGTATTCGACGCCTTGCAAGTAATAATTTTGGGATGCTTCTTGCGCAGAAGCCAAAGCCGCGTTTGTCCGTATTTGTTCTTGCGTTTGGGCGCGTAGATCAATAAAGCCTGCGCAGAAGGAGAACAAGAAACAAAAGCAAACTAAGCAGATTTTTTCTCTAAGGGTTCGAAGATACATAATTTATTTTACCACTTAACTTTTATTTCGTAAACCCGGTTAGAAAATGCCGAATTTCTGATATGTAAGTTGAACCGTAAAGCGCGCGCATTGCTTCTTCTCCGCTTTCACTGCTTAGGGTGCTGCATTCTTATCAGATACGCGTCTAATTCTTCCCTATTTGTATAAATTCGTTGAGCTGGAAGAGCTTTGATGATGTCAAATACTTTTTTTATAGGCGAGGGAAGGTTAATAAGCAATAACGCACCTTTATTTTTTTCAAGAGCTTTATTTGCTTTCACAATAACTCCTATCCCTAAGCTCGTAATGTAGGTTACTTTTTCCATATCAATAATTATCGTTGTTGTTTCGGGGCGAAGAAGCAAATTTATTCTATTCTCCAAGATGGGATAGGTATCTGAATCGATAGCTCCGGCTGGCTGCAGAACGTAAACGCCTACATTTTTTTCGATTAAATTTATCGTTAATGACATAATTGCGTCCTTCTCTTGGTTGGAAAACGAGAATTCCTAGGCATACAAAGGGATATTTTCATTATTTAATATTATATTATATAACTCTCTATAATGCAAAGAGTTATTAACTTTGGGTATTTTTAATTTTTGCCAAATATTCGTTTATTTCTTGAGCCTCAAGGGTATCACTCCCTAAAAAATTCAAGGCTGTTTTAAATTCTTCTTGCGCCTGCGGGTATTTTTTAAGAAGATAATAGGCGGTCGCAAGATATTTATGCAGGATATTCCAACGATTAAAAAGTTCAATTGCTTTCTTGAAATTCTTTCTTGCAAGATAGTAGTCGCATTCTTCTAGCGCTATTTGTCCGCGCGCGAAATAAACTCCGGCTAACGCAATTTTTTGGCGGTATTCATTTTTATCGGTTACCGTAGCCTCGGCAGCGTCTAAATGCTTTTTTGCGTCAATGAAGCGTTTTTCGGTAATCTCTGAAAAACTCAAGTTAAGGTAAGCAAGCGGGCTTTTGTAGATAAAAAGAAGAGGAAAATCTTCTATGATATAGGCTTTATCTTCGGATTTATTTGCTTCCTCCAGGTAGACGCTAACCGCATTTCTTGCTTCGCCCAAGACTTGCGGCGAGAAAAAAACGGTATCCGGCGGAAAAGAACTTGCCATAAGAATTGTGTCTGCGGTTATACCGCTTTCCCTTAGGGATATTGAACGCTCAATCAGGTTTCTCAAGTTTTGGCAGGTAATTTTTCCCATTATTTCTTGGGCCTGATTAAGCATATTGAGGCGGCAATAAATTTCTGCGAGATTATAATAAAGTATTGGAAGGCAGTCGCCGTTATCAAGGTCTATTGCGGTTTTTAATTCTGACGCGGCAGTTTGATAATCGCCGATGCAGGCGTAGGCAACTCCCAAATTGGCATAAATTGCCGCATCACGCGCCTTGCGCCTGTGGCCTTCTTGCAGGATGTTTATTGCTTCTTCAAAACGCCTGGCCGCAATAAGTTCTGTGCCATTTTTTTCGTAATCTATGGCGTCTAGAGCGCTATCAGAGTAAATATCTTTGTTGTTTTCAATTTTTTCTATTTCATCGCGCCCATAGCGCAGAGAGACTCCGTTAAAAACTATTTTTACATACTCGTTATTGTCTTCGCTTATTTTACCTTCCACTTGCTGGCCGGATTTAAGATAAAGTACCTCTGCCGGGCAGTCAGAGACAGCGCTTAATACAGATAAAATAAGGGTAACTATAGCTAAGGCAGTCCTCTTCACAGGTTTAAACAAATAGAGTTTTAGGTATTGAAAATTGTTCCAGGAATTTTTGCATATCAAGTGGTAAGTCAGCGTAAAGCTTAAGTATTTTTTTAGTGATCGGGTGATAAAAAGATAAAAAATGCGCATGTAAAGCCAGGCGCCTGAAATTTACCTTAAAATCGCGTCCGAAAGCGTATTTGCGCTCCCCCAGGATAGGATTGCCTATATTTGCCAACTGTATACGCAGCTGGTTCGTTCTTCCGGTTATAGGCTCTAATTCTAACGCACTGAAACTGCCAGTGGCAGCAATGACGCGGTAAGAAGTTTTTGCTTTTTTGGGTTTTTCGCCGAAACGGTTCCCTTCTGTATCAAGAATATAACCTTCAAGCATCCCCTGGCTATGTTTCATTTTACCTCTTACGAAGGCAATGTATGTTTTTTTAACTTCATGCCTTCTAAATTCATCCATAATTGCATCCCTGATGTGCCGGTTTTTTGCGAATATTATTGCCCCGGTTGTTTCACGGTCCAGGCGATGGCAGGGGTATACAGGGTATTTCAAATGCTGCGCGAGAACCGAGGTTAAGGTATGAGTTTCTCCTTTTTTTGAAGGCTGGATGAGCAGCTTCGCGATTTTGTTTAGTACAATTACGGAATCGTCCTGGAAAATAATTTTGAAAGGTTCATGTTTAATCATTGCCTGCCGAAAATACCTTCGACCTCTTTTTGTAATTCCATTTTCAATATCTTTCCAGTGGCTCCTTTAGGTAAAATCTCTTTGAAAAATATTTTCCTGGGTACTTTGTAAGAAGCTATGTTTTGCCGCAAATAGCGTATGATTTCTCTTTCATCTATGGCTTCTTTTTTCACGACAAAGGCAACAGGTACTTCTCCACGCCTGGGGTGAGTTACTCCAACTACCGCAGCTTCTTTAATTACCGGGTGCCTGAAGAGGACATCTTCTATCTCTTTGGGATAAACATTTAAACCACGCACATTTATCATTTCTTTTATTCTACCCATGATAAAAACAAAACCTTCGGAGTCTATTTTAGCCAGGTCGCCAGTATAAAGCCAGCCATCATCCAATGCTTTTTCTGTCTCCGCAGGTAAATTATAATATTCTTTCATTACGCTTGGGCCATTAACTAGAAGTTCTCCTACCTCTCCATTTTTCAGTTTTCGGCCCTCTTTATCTATTACTTTTACGCTTGCTGAAGGCAGCGCTTTACCGACAGATTCCGGCTTTCTTTTTCCCTTTAGGGGATTAAGAGAAACTACAGGCGAGCTTTCAGTCAAGCCGTATCCTTGCAAAAGCGGGCGGCGGAATTTTCTTTCAAATTTACGCCACACATCAAAAGGAAGCGCAGCGGCACCGGAAATGCAGAGGCGCACAGGATTAATAAAAAGGTTTAAAAATAAAAATAACTTAGGAAAATGCGCGTCGGCCAATATACTGTAAAACGAAGGGACGCCGACAAAAACAGTGACTCGATGCCTGAAAATCGCCCTGATAATACGCTTAAAGGGGCGGACCGTGCGCATAATTATGATTTTTGCCCCTTTGTAAATAGGCAATAACATACATACGGTGGAAGCAAATGAATGGAAAAGCGGTAGAACGCAGATTATACGGTCATTTTTAGAAAAACTAATTATCTTTTCACAATCAGCTACATTTGTCAGAAGGTTCCTATGCGTCAGACACGCCCCCTTCGGTGTTCCGGTGGTGCCGGAGGTATAGACTATTTCTGCGGTCGCGTTTGGGTCCAAGCTAACGGGATTATTAAACAAAATAGCATCTTTAATTAGTTTATGATAATTCAGCACAACGCTATTTTGCCGTGGAGCCGGCAGAGATATTAAATATTTTAGGCAGTCCAGGCGTGCGAGAATTGTTTCTCCCTCCGCTACTTTATCTATAGAGCAGATAAGGACTTTCGCTCCGGAGTCCCCTATGACAAATTTCGCTTCTTCCTGTTTAAACATGGTGTTAATCGGGACGACTATCGCCCCAAGGCGCAAGATTGCGAAAAAGGAAACGACAAACTCAGGGCAATTGGGGAGCCAGAGGGCAACCTTATCGGATTTACCAATAGTCAACTTATCCAGCTCAAAAGCAAGTTTTTTCGTCTGCGTAAGTAATGCACCATAGGTGATTTTGCGTGCTCCAAAAATCAAAGCCGTATGACGCAAACGTTTATCCGCCACTTCATCAAACATATCTACGAGGTTAGAAGGAATTTTATCCATAAGTTAGAGTGGGCATGTAGCGCAAGCTCCGCCGTCAAGATCGAAAGTTGCGCTGGCCTGGGAAGGCAACGTTTCGTTTTGGGGTAGTGTATAAAGTACCTGTTCTTTTTTGCTTGCGTAACGATAGATGGTAATGCCTTTGAGTTTTAAAGCATAAGCCGCAAGGTAAATCGCCCTTACGTCTTCAATCGTTGCGTCATGTTCTAGATTAATTGTTTTAGAAACCGCGTTGTCGGTAAATTCCTGAAATGCGGCTTGAATACGCAAATGGTCCATTGGGCTGATGTCAAAAGCCGTACAAAAAAGCGCCTTAAGAAGTTTAGGAATCCCTTTTATGTCTTTAAGGGTGGAGGCAGTTTTCAAGCGGTTCATGAGTCGTTTAGAATAAAAGCCTTCTTCTCGGGCAACTTCTTCTAAGAGCGGGTTTATCTCAAGCAATTTCATTCCCTCCAGGACATTGCGTAAGAAGCTAAGAGCAAAGATGGGCTCTATTCCGGATGAGGTTGAAGCAATTATACTGATAGAGCCGGTTGGAGCGATACTGTTAAGCGTCGCATTCCTTATCCGGATATTTTTTTTCGCGTATGAAGAATACTTCCAGTGCGCAAAACAGCCACGCTCTCCGGCTAACTCCATCGAAGCCTTTAAGGAAATACTACGTATAAATTTCATAATTGCCCTGGCCGTCGTGATTGCTTCTTTCGAATTATAAGGTATACGCAGGCGTATAAGCATATCGGCAAAGCCCATTACACCTAAGCCGATTTTTCGGTTATTTTTTGAAATTGTTTCTATCTTTTTTAATGGAAATTTGTTTACTTCAATGACATTATCTAAAAAGCGTACCCCTACCGCTACCGTTTGCGCCAAGCCTGCCCAGTTAATTTTCTTGTCTTTAACAAATTTTGATAAATTTATCGATGCAAGATTACAGCTCTCGTAAGGAAGAAGGGGTATCTCTCCGCAAGGGTTAGTTGCTTCAATTGTGCCCATTTTTTTGAGAGGGTGAGTTTTGTTGGCTCGGTCAAGGAAAATTAAACCAGGGTCGGCACACCTCCAAGCACTTGCCGCGATAAGAGAAAATAGAGCCCGCGCTTTAACTTTTTTTGTTGCCTGGGCGGTCCTTGGGTTTATAAGAGCAATTTTTTTGTTTGACCTGACCGCATTCATAAACGCATCGGTAATGCCGACGGAAATATTAAAATTTTCTAGAATATTGCGGTTTGATTTCGCTTCGATAAAATCCACTATATCAGGGTGGTCTACGCGCAGGATTGCCATATTAGCTCCCCGGCGTTTTCCTCCCTGCACTATTACTTTTGTTGATGCATCAAAAATTTCTATAAACGATACGGGGCCAGAGGCCACACCTTTGGTGGATGCGACAAGATCATTTTTTGGCCGTAGCCTGGAAAAACTAAAGCCCGTTCCGCCGCCGGTTTGATGAATCAGCGCCATTGCTTTTAAAGTATCGAAAATTTCCGGGATTGAATCTTCAACCGGCAACACAAAACATGCTGAAAGCTGGCCCAGTTTAGTTCCCGCGTTCATAAGCGTCGGGGAATTGGGAAGCAATTCGAGCGAGGAAAGCTTTTCGTAAAATTTTTCAAAATATAAATTTTCGCCTTTAGCAGAAAAACTCCTTTCAGCCTTAGCGACAGCTCGAGCGACGCGCTCAAACATTTCCTTGGGTGTCTCATAGACTTCGCGTCTGTCGTTTTTAAGTAAATAACGTTCCTTAAGTAGGCTTATAGCGTTTACGGAAAGCTTAAACTCATCGCGTATGCCTAGTTTTTCTTTTGTGAGGCGTATCTCTTCGCGATATTTGCGGTAAATGATATAAGCTTTCGCTACTTGCGAAAAGCCAGTTATCATCAGGGTTTCTTCAACGATATCCTGAATGTCTTCTATGGGTATTGCACGCGTATGTATTTTGTTCAATTCTTCAAGGACTAATGGCAGGGCCGTTTCGGCAATTATTTGCGCGCGTAAATCTTGAGATACCTCACTTGCCGCCTTAAAAATAGCGCGGGATATTTTCTCTGGATTAAAATTTTCGTGTGCGCCGTTGCGTTTAATTACTTCCGTGACCATATTTTATAGATTTGTCGTTACTTTAAGGGGTAAACTTGCCAATCCACCGGCTAGATTTACCAGAGCATCTGTTGTTTCGAACGAACGGTAAGGTAAATAATATTGGGCAGCCTCGAGAGCGAGTCCGATGCAGAAAATATATAGAATACCGAGGCTTGGTGCATGATTTATCATTTTTCTACGAAATGTATTTACAACTATATAAGCGAATAGCCAGTAGAGTATAAAGTGAAGCACTTTGTCATAATAAGGAAAAACTAGTCCGGAGGGTTGTTTCAGGGGTAATATTGATAAACAGGTTACAAACGTTGTGCAGGCCAAGATGGAAATCCATGAAAAAAGATAGCGCATAAACACCATCTATTTTTTCTTAAGCGATTTGATTTTAGTCACAATAAGATTTTCCAGATATTCGGTCATGAATGGTTTTGTGACAAAGCCGTCAGCGCCCAAGCGCTTTGCTTCACGCACATTGTCATCTTCATCATATGCCGTGACCATAATTACGAGAGTTGCGGGGCTTTCTTCTTTTATTTTTTGAAGTAGCGGAAAACTCTTTTCTGTTCCCAGCAAAATATCTAAAAGCACCACAGAATAATCAGGAGAAAAAAGTTTAAGTCCTTGGGGTAATGTGTAAGCCAGGTCTACGCT
>JAQTOI010000074.1 GCA_028713415.1 Candidatus Omnitrophota bacterium | reverse complement strand
TAGAACGCATATCCATACATAAAGCTCAAGGTTCGAGCATAGATGAAGATATTGTAGTTAAGGCGTATGTGCTCAAGGAATAAAATGAAGTTATATACCCTTATATTTTGTTTATTATTCTCTCTAACCGCTTTTGCGCAGGCAGATGGGGTGACAGAGGAAGAATATAAGGATCCTTTCAGCTCTGTAATTCCGGAAGAGGCGCCAGCTGGTTCTGCAGGACAAGCCCCCGGGCAGGAGGAAGCTGTTGCTCCTCCCCAGGTAACTGTAGAAGGAATAATTTGGGGCGTAAAGACGCCTCAGGCGATAATTGACGGGGACGTGTATAAAACAGGCGATATCTTAAAAAGCGTGGATGCCACAGTCTTCAAAATTGAAAAAAGCGTGGTATCGCTTCAATATAAAGGGAAAATATTTGAAACTGGAATACAAAAAGGGACAACCGAACAAAAGGAGGCGCAATGAAAAGAAAAGTTTTATTAAGCGCATTAATGATATTCATTCTTTTGCCTGTAAGTTTTGCGCAGGATAATATCTATGGAGATTATTTTATGGGCGCAAGCCAAAAGCTAATCTCCTTAGACCTTGAAGGCGCAAATTTAGGCGATGTATTGAAGATGCTCTCGCAGCAGACCGGGCTTAATTTCATAGCCACCGAAGCTGTCCGTGAGCGCAGGCTTACTTTGTATTTGGAAAATACCCCCTTAAAAGAAGCGATGGACATAATTTTTAAGGCAAATAATTTAACTTATGATTATTATCCTGATGCCAATATGTTTGTAGTAAAAGAAATGGGTAAGCCGGCAATTGAGCTAAGGACAAAGGTATACCACTTAAAATACACAAGAATAAAAACCTCTGTTATGCAGAAAGAAATAGAGGATAAAATGCGCAGCACAACGAGTGGGACAGAATCTTCAAGCGGCACAGGCACTGGTGGAAGCGAAGAAGAAGACAAAGGCCTTTTAGACGTCCTTAAAAAAGTAGTTACTGAATTCGGCAAGGTCACTGAAGACCCTATCACTAACTCTTTAATTGTTACGGATGTCCCTTCGCAATTTGCTACCATTGATGAGCTTGTAGCTAATTTAGATATCCCTGCGCCTAAAGTAATGATTGAAGTTGAAATGCTTGATGTGAACAAATCTTTAGCGGACAAAATAGGAATAAGCTGGGGTACTGACGGTTTGTTTATTTCGTATGTTCCTCCTGCTTTTCAAACCACTTTTCCTTTTCCAACCAGCTTTGTAAAAACTATACCTACGGGTAATGCGCCCAATGTCCAACAGCGGATGATTAGCGGAGCAGTAGGGACTACGCAGTTTGGCACCTTAAGCTTGCAGGATATGACCATAGCCCTGCAGCTTTTAAGCACTGACACTACCACCAGGTTTTTAGCTAGGCCGAAAATTCTTACGCTTTCGGATGAAACCGCGGAAGTGAATTTAACAACCGATGAGGCAATAGGAGTAACCACAAGCGTAGCAGCAGGAGGAGCAGGCACCAGCACCCAAACCGTAGAGCGAACTGAAACCGGTACAAAACTGCGCGTTACTCCTCACGTTAATCCGTATACAAAAGAAGTTACTATGTTTGTGGAAATTTTCAATAGACAGGCTACGGATACGACTATACGCTTAGCAGGCATGACGACGGGCGTTGTTAAGAACCCTGAAGAGCGCGGCACCCGCTCGGTGACCAGGTTAAAAGATGGAGAAACCCTGCTTATAGGGGGCCTTATCCACGATAACGATAGTAACACTGTTGCCAAAGTGCCATTCTTTGGAGATATCCCTATTATAGGTAATGCTTTTCGCCATAAGAGTACAACTAACGCTAAACGCGAGCTTTTGGTATTCTTGACGCCTCATATAGTGGATGATTCGCATGGCTTAGCAAAACGAGAAGTTTATGCCGCGCGAGAGCAGGATTCTTTTCAGAGAGAATCAATGCGTATGGCAATGGATAGATATTCTCGGGAGAATTAACTTTTAAGATGCAACGGATGGTTACGGATGTCGCGGATAAATAATCCGTTGAATCCGTAATAATCAGTGACATCCGCCCTTTGTTTTTAAACATGCCTAAATACAAACGATTAGGGGATATTCTTGTCTCTGAAGGAATTATTACCGAAGAGCAGCTTAGTGAAGCTATAGGCCTGCAGAAAAAAGAAGGCGGAAAGCTTGGCGAGGTGCTCGTCAAATTATCCTATGTAAGCGAAGAACAAATAGTCATAGCGTTATCCCGTCAGCTTCTTTTACCTTATGTCTCTTTAGCCTCGGGAAAATTAAAGCCTGCCGCCGACCAAAATCTTGAAGAACTCATCGCTTATGATTTTGCCATAAAGAACCTCGTTTTACCTCTTTCGCGTAACCTCAATTCTTTAACCGTAGTCATGTTTGACCCGCTGGACTTATTGCTCATGGACAACCTTAAAAAATTGACCGGTTGCGAGATAAACCCTGTGGTTGCTACAAAGGCGGATATCTTAAACGCAATTGAGTCTTTTTACGGCAAAGAAAAAATTTTCCGCGACGCCATGGGTTCCATGGGCGAGGCAGGGGGAGAAATTCAGGAAATTTCTTCGCTGGAAAGCGACTTAAGCTTGGATAAATTACTTGCTCAGGCAGAGGAAGCTCCTATAGTAAAATTGGTGGATTTGATTATTCGCCAGGCCATAGAAGAAAAAGCCTCGGATATTCACGTTGAGCCCCATCATAACAAAGTGTCCCTGCGCTACAGGATAGACGGAATACTTTATGAAATACCATCGCCTTCAGCCTCTGTGTATCTGCCGCTTGTTTCCCGCATAAAAATTCTTTCCAAAATGGATATAGCAGAAAAGCGGCTTCCCCAGGATGGCGGATTCATGGTTAAAATCGGCGAAAGGCTCATTGATTTGCGCGTTTCAACCCTACCCACCATCTACGGAGAGAAAGTTGTTTTAAGGATACTGGATAAATCACGCGTGCCGCTTGATCTAGCTAAGTTAGGGTTTCTGCCGCAGGAATTAGAGACGATCAGAAAAGGTATCTCAACTTCCTACGGGCTTGTGCTTCTCACCGGGCCAACGGGAAGCGGGAAATCTACGACTCTTTACGCAGCGTTAAGCGAGCTAAGGTCCTCTACTTTAAATATACTTACAGTGGAGGATCCGGTGGAATTCAGGCTTGAGGGGATAAATCAGGTGCAGGTAAAATCAGATATAGGCTTAAGCTTTGCAAATACCCTGCGTTGTTTTCTACGCCAGGACCCTGATATTATTCTGGTAGGAGAAGTCCGCGACCTTGAAACCGCGGAAATTTCTATACGTTCCGCGCTTACCGGGCATCTCGTTTTATCAACACTGCATACAAACGACGCGGCCTCCACTATTACCCGTTTAATTGATATCGGTATCCCTAATTATCTTGTCATTTCATCATTGCGTTTGATTGTGGCTCAGAGGCTGATACGCAAGCTTTGCCCTGACTGCAAAGAACCCTATGAAATAAAAAAGGAAGAGCTTTTCAGGGGAGTAGCCTTAAATTCCCCGGTTATTTATAAAGCTAAAGGCTGCGAGAAGTGCAATTTTATCGGTTATAAAGGCAGGACCGTCATCGCGGAAGTTATACTTGTGGATGAGGCATTACGCGACGCCGTGCACAGAAATTTGCGAGCCCCCGAGATTATGGAAATAGCCAGAAAAAAAGGAAGCTTAACCTTGCTTGAGAGCGGCTTAAAGAGAGTAGAGGAAGGAATTACTTCTCTCGAGGAAGTTCTTTCCGCCGCTACTGTCTATTAAACGCGAATGGCCGCGAATTACCCGCCAGCAGTAGCTGGCGAGGTCTCGCCGCTGGCGGAGAGACGAATAAAGGCGAATATTCTATTAAACACAAATAGAAATTTCTTCTAATACTTTAATTTTCTGATATACTAAAATTATTATTAATGTAAGCAATCATGGTGCCGAGTATAAATAGTAATTTATATAAGAATTTATACAATCTCTTTTTAATCTGTGTAATCTTTCTCTAATCTGTGTAATCTTTTTAGAAAATGCCTAAGTTCAGCTATACCGCAAAAACTAAAGAAGGAAAGTCCATCCGGGAGAACGAAGAAGCTCTTTCCCGCGATGACCTTGTAGCAAAATTGCGCGGCCGCGGCCTCTTTATAGTTTCTATAAACGAGATGAAGCAAAAAACCGATAAGCCGCCCGCCATAGGTTTTATTTTTTATAGAAAAGGAAAACGCAGTTCCATAAAATTATATGATTTAGCGCTTTTTGCCCGCAACCTCTTTACTACTCTTTCAAGCGGAGTTACCCTCCTGCGTAGTTTAGAGATTATTGCCCAGCAGACCGAAAGTGCAAAATTAGAAAAGGCGCTTAAAGAATGCGGCAAGAGCGTTAAAGAGGGCCTCTCGCTAAGTGAGGCCATAGCAAAATACCCTTACATTTTTCCTTCTCTCTGGCGGGGCGTGGTAGAGGTGGGAGAAACTTCAGGAAACCTCCCCTTTGTTATGGAAAAGCTCGCGGATTATCTTGAAGTAAGGATGGAATTTGAACGTAAAGTAAAAAGCGCTTTAGTTTATCCTTCCATTGTCATGTCTGCGGCAATAATCGCAGTTGGCGTCTTCTTTAAATTTATACTTCCGAAATTTTCCGGGATATTTGAACAGTTCAATATTGAATTGCCGCTTCTCACTAAAATAATGTTCTGGATAAGCAGAGAGGTGTCTCAACATTTCCTGATTATTATCGGTTCATTTGTCGCGTTAATCGTCGTGCTGACGCGCTCCTTTAAAAACCCGCAGACAAAAAAAATGTGGGATAAAGTTGGCCTGAGGCTTCCTATTGCCGGGGATTTGATTTTTATTGCCAGCCTTGAGCGTTTTACGTCAGCTGTATCAATACTTCTTGAAAGCGGCCTCCCCCTTGTATCAACCCTGGAGATTGCCGCGCGCGCCACGGGAAATTCTTTTTTGGAAAAAAATTTAATCTATATACGCGACAGGGTGCGTGACGGAGGCTCTTTGTCAATTGAGTTTACCAAGCAGGAGCTTTTTCCTCCTTTGATTTCAGAGATGTCAAAGATAGGCGAGGAAACCGGAAGCCTGCCTCAAGTATTCGGAAGGATTTCGCTTCATTACCGCAAAGAGCTTTCAACAAGGATAGACAGGCTGGTGTCCGCTTTTGAGCCGTTGATGATTGTTTTTATGGGCGTTATCATAGGCTTTATCGTTATATCGCTCTTTTTACCTTTGTTCAGGCTTTCCACTTTAGGCGGCGCCAAAGGCTTATAAAATGTTATTTAGTATTGGGTTGACAATTATATGCCTGCTGTGGTATAAAGAAAACGTAAGGAAAATAGAGAGAAAGGCGAAAAAGTTCTTATAATATGACAGTAAAAAAGGAGGGTAACATGAGAAAGGGTTTTACACTGTTGGAACTGTTGATTGTCATAATTATTATTGGTATTTTGGCAATCTTTGCTTTACCTCAATTTTTTAATACTGCTGATGTAGCAAAGAATACCAAAGCTAAACAGGTACTTGGAGAAATCCGCAGCGCAGAAGTAATATGCAATGGCATACTCGGCAGTTGGCAAACCTGGGTTCAGCTCGCAGCCGGCTGCAAAGTCCCAGATAGTAACCAGAATGCAGTGGCCATGGCAGACCCTACAGCAGGAGACCCTTATTGGACATATACTATTACTACTACCGGCAGCGGTACAGCTACAGCAACCAAGAAAACCGCATGCGGTGGTGGATGTAATAATACGCATGCTATAGACCTTACAAGCGGAGCAATAACGTCAACAGCGCCATAACGTTAAGTTAATCGAAAGGATTTTTTAAGGAGAGCAGTGCGAAAGAGCGTGACCTTGCTTGAGCTTTTGGTAGTGCTTATAATAGTGGGCATAGTAGCCACACTTGCTATTGGTACTCACGAGGGGGTAGTGCTATTTTCTACAAAAGCAAAAGCCCGTCACGCCCTTTCGCTTATCGCTGAAGCCGAGAGGATAGTCCACGACGAAACCGGTAATTATGTGTTTGTTCTAGGAGAAGATTTTGGCTCGCTTACTACTTCCAGCGGGGTTGATCTTCGAAGCCTTTCAAGCCCTAACGATAAGGATTGGAAATATGCCGTAAACAGCTATAATGCAACCAGCTTTTTTGCGATTGCCACCAAAAGGAATGAGCCGAATATCAATGCACAAATCCGCCTAAATTTTGACGGAAACGATTTTGTGGAATCCGGTTTTTAAATAAGCTTATGATAAAAATACGTAATTCTCTCACGCTTTTAGAAATAATAATCGTGGTTGTGGTTATAGGCATAGTAGCTACCTTTGCCGTGCCCAGCTACTGGGGAGCGCGTCAAAAGGCGACGCAAAGAGAAGCGCGGACGATTTTAATGCTAATGCAGGCTGCGGAAAAAGTGAGGCGCTTTGAACAGGGAGCGTTTGTTTCGTGCGCGAGCACCGCTGATTGTAATACTAATTTGACTTTAGATATCCCTACAGGCTCGTTTAATTATTCAGCGGTCATTAATGGCGACGGCAGCCTGTTTTGCGCAGAGGCTACTGCTATTGTTACGGGCCTGACAACGCAGCATATTTGCACTAATGATCTTTCCGCAAGTACTGGTGTATGCAGCGGCGCTTGCTAGAACCTCGTGTTAACGTGTTCGGGGTTTGAATAAATTTGAATAAAAAGGATAGATAAAGGCAATAAAAGCAAAGGAATACTATGGCAAAAAGAACCGCAATTACGTTACCTGAAATCATCGTGTCCGCAGTTATCTTGGCTCTTCCCTTTGGCGGCTTGCTTGCTGCTTTCGTGGGCGCGCGAGGTTATGTTGCAAGGGCAGATCGGCGCCTGACAGCCGCTAATTTAGGCCGCGCGCAGCTTAATCGGTTCTACATTGACGTGCGCCAGGACACCTGGGATACCGGGAACCTGGCCGTAAATGCGACTACCCAAAATCTCGCAAACGCGGTTGTGGGAAATATAACATACGGCCGCAACTACGTGGTTAGCACAGTAAACAATAATGGCCCAAGAGAATACCGCCAGGTAACCATGAATGTGGATTACCCCACTGTAGATTAGCACACGCATAAACAAAGTTGCACAAGGTATTATTGGATATAAAAGCATTATTAACAAGAGATTAAAACCTAAAAACATATGATAAAAAAAGCCGTGACTTTAGTAGAATTAATTATAGCAATAGCCCTTTTAGGCGTAATAGTGTTGGGTGCTATGGCCTTTGACCGCGCAAGCCGCGGGCTTTTAAATTCTTCAGAAAGAAGGACGCAAGTGCTAAATGAAGCCACGTTTGCGCTTGAGCACATTACTAGATGCGCTTTAAACGGCATAGGTAACGTAAATGAACCGGCTTTGCAGACAGCCTCAACGCCCTATAACGAGACGATACTATGCATTCAAACTGATTTTACGCAAGATGGAAGATATGAGCCTTTCAATGCTTCCGCAAGCGCCGTAACCGACAGGACTGTCGGCTACGCCTTAGATACAGTTAACCACCAAATATTCTATTGTCCTAATACAGCCTACGACCACCGCGCAGGGCAAGGCTTGCCCGGTGAAGCCCATGAAATATTGACCTCAAGAGCAACCGGCTTTACGTTTAACATTAACGGAAATACCGCAACCGTAGAAGTTACTACTCGCCTTGACCCTACACAACCGGTTGACCAACGTGATAATCCCGAAGTGAACATAACAACAACTATAGAAACACCCGGTTACTCGCTCAATTAAGATATTTTCTGCTACCTCATTTTTATAAACCTATTTAGTTTTGCTAGACCGCCAATATAGCTTCAGGCAAATATTTTTTCTGCCACCAGCCCAGAACCTAACAGTTATTACCTAAATATTATGTATTATTGTTTAGCGCTCATCCAAAGACAACGTTCATACTTTTCTCTTTTAGTTGCCCGGATACAATTTTTTGATATAATTTCTTCTAAATCGGTTTTTAATCGCTGTAATCTTTCCCTAATCTCCGGAATCTATACTTTTCAAAATGCTAATCAAAACTAAATTAGAAGAATTCGCCAGCTACCTAGAGGACACTTCCAACCTTAAAGGCAGAGCCAATGCTCTTTATATGCCCCAATCAAAAGAGGAAGTGCCATATATAGTGCGGGAATGCCTCAGAAAAAAAACCCCTTTCACCGTTTGCGCCGGAAGGACCGGTACGACAGGCGGTTGCGTAGCCCTTGAGGGAGTAATTCTCTCTACGGAGAATTTAAAGAAGATAAGCGATATTGACGCAACACAAAAAACAGTAACTGTTGAGGCAGGCGTGACGCTGGATGAGCTGGAGAAAGAAATTGCTAAATTTAATTTAACCCTGCTCTCTCGTCCCACCGAGCCATTGGCGCTGTCCGGAGGCGTAATCGCAACCTGCGCCAGCGGAGTGCGCGGCTTTGGCTACGGCTCTGTCAGAAAATATGTTAAGGCTCTCGAAATAGTCTTACCTACGGGAGAACTTCTAAGTATAAGAAGGGGAGAGATTTTTGCGGGCATGCGAAAGTTTGAATTTGAGCTTAATAAAAAATATTTTAAATTTAATGCCCCTTCTTATGACATGCCCAAAGTTAAATCTCAAGCGGGTTATTTTGCGGCTGATAACATGGATTTAATTGACTTATTTATAGGCAGTGAAGGGACTCTTGGCGTAATAACCTCCAGCCAGCTCGCCCTTGACGAGTTACCTTTTAAAATTTTTGACGGACTTATTTTTTTTAAAGAAGAACAGAAGGCGCTCGCTTTTGCTTTTAAAATAAAACATTTGCAGGAGGAGCACATGCTGCACGCTGCATCCTTAGAATTTTTTGATGAGTTTTCATTGCAGTTTTTAAAACCGCAATGCTCGTTTATACCGCAAAGTGCTGCAGCCGCCCTGTATTTTGAGCAGGAAGCAGATAGCGAGGAGAGTTTTACAAAGCTCCTTGAACAATGGGCATCATTGATAGAGGAAAGTGCGGCTATAACAGGAGCAACTATCCTTGCCGATACGCAGAAAGACAGGGAAACGGTTTTTAAGTTCCGCCATAGCCTGCCGCAGAATATAAATGAATTCTTACGCTCAAAGGCCCAGGTAAAAGCAGCGGCAGATATAGCAGTGCCGCAGGAGCATTTTTTGGCGATGTATAAATTTTATAAAGAGAAAGCGCGGCCGAGTGGCATCAGTTACGTTAATTTCGGGCATATAGGAGAAGCGCATCTGCATTTTAATTTTCTCCCCCAAAACGACGCTCAAAGCATAAAAGCACGAGAGTTGCTTAATATTTTTTGCCGCAAAGCCGTTGAATTTGCAGGGACTGTATCAGCCGAGCATGGCATCGGTAAAATAAAGAAACCGTATCTTGAAATTATGTATGGAAAGAAAGCTTTATTGGAGATGGCCGCGCTTAAGAAATACTTTGATCCGCATTGCCTCCTGGGCCTGGATAATGTATTCGATAAAGAAATATTATTCGCGGTTTGAATTTATAAGTTGAAATTGGTGTTTCCTTACTATACAATAAGCCGATGGATTTTTTACTTATAGGCATTGCCATAGTAATGAGCTTAGCCGTGGGCTGGTCCATAGGGGCTAATGACGCCGCCAACTCTTTAGGCACCGCTGTTGGCTCGCGCGTGTTGAATTTAAAACAGGCGATAATCTTAATTGCGGTGTGTGGTTTTCTGGGAGCGAGCCTGCAGGGTTCTTACGTGGTAGAAACCATAGGCAAAGGCATTGTTCCGTTGAACGAATTGAGCAAAAATAATTCCCGCAACGTTGCTTTAATCGCCAGTTTTGCCGCCTGTCTTTGGGTGGTACTCGCGACTTTCTGGAAGATGCCAATCTCCACAAGCCATTCTATTGTCGGCGCGGTAGCCGGAGCAGGCCTGGCAATAGCAGCGCCTGTAAAATGGAAAGTGTTGGGCGATATTTTTATCTGCTGGATTTTTACACCCGTTGGCGCGGCAGTATTAGGGTATATATTCTTTCGTATTTTTCAAAATATTTTACCCCGGATAATTCCGCGTAAATACTTTAGGCCGACAATCGCAACATTTATCATTGTAAGCGGCTGCTACGTTGC
>JAQTOI010000073.1 GCA_028713415.1 Candidatus Omnitrophota bacterium | reverse complement strand
TCTAAACTACTATCATACGGCATCACGCACCTCCTCTTACGATTATTCCATTACTATTATAAACGCCAAAGCCAATGCTATCTATTTTCGCTTATCGGCGCACCCTGTTGGTGCATTTCTGCCACAGCTTTAGCACGCATAAAAGCTGGTACGGCTATAGCAAGCAGCATAAAAATAATCGGAACTACGATTATTCCAAAAGCGCCTAAAATAATTCCGCTTATAGCCAGCCCGTCACCTTTGAGCTTATCTTTATTATTCGAAATTTTAGCCAAGGCTACGGCGCCAAAAATAATGGCAAGCAGGCTAAAGAGTAATCCTAAAATCGGAATAAGCACCAGGCACCCCATGACCAGACTCGCCACCGCAAGGCCTACTGTTTTCTTTACCGCCACCTCTGTCATTAGCCCTCCATGTTTATTACACTCTAGGTCCGCGTTGTTCCTGATTTAAGTAAAGCAATGCCGCACTGATGATTATTCACAATAGAGTTATTTATTATATCATAAGTTTGCCGCGATAAAGAGATAAAAATATACATTAGTAAAGCAAAAAACTTATCCCACCGGGCGCAGGGTATATTTCTTGACAATTTCACTCGGATGATAAGAAAGCTTCGCTTTGCGTAAACCCGGAATACCCAGGTCTTGCTCGAAGTTTACATATCTAAAATACTCGGGCAAACGCGATAAGAATTCATTATTTATGGTTTGATAAAGCCCTGTGATGTTCGGGTCAGCTTTAAGGGCGTGCATCACAAGGGTTTGAGAGTTAAGTTGCTCTCCGATGGCGATGGCATAAATTTTTCCTTCAAGGCGTATCGCCCCGCCGATAAGGCGAAAAGGCTCAAAATGCGCGAGCATTTCTTCAATAGCTTTACGCTCACTGGATAATCCCTCGACGCTTTCGCAATTTTTTAATACGCACCACCGTTCCTGAAAGTCAAGCGCTTCTGCCGCATTACTGCTATCCAGAGCAACGTATTCATAGTTATAGCGCGATTTAAAATTCTTAATAAGGTTGCGTTTTCCGTCATACTTCGACCCTTTTAACGCAACAAGATCTTCGCGAACAAAAAGGTAATCGCAATTGTCCCTGTCCAGCTCCACGGTAAAATGCGCGTCATCCGTAAAAAGATCTTTAATGGTTTCGGGTAATGCCATAAACAGGCCTTGCGAATCAGCGAAAATTTGTTCGATCACTTCTCTGGGATTTCCTTCCCCCAGGGGCTTTAAAAAACGCGGGGTTGGGCGGTTGCCTGAACGCACAATCAAAAAATCGCCAAAGACTGAAACGCTAAAGCGGTGCGCGGTGCGCCAGGAAAATAGGTTTGTAAAAGTAAACTCTGATATTTTCGGCTGCTCTTTGCGCAAGATTTCGTCAAAAATATGCTTTTGATCTAATGAAAGCTCTTCGAAGTGCGGGTATCGGGGTATACTCATGAAAAGTGCGTTAGTCAAAATCGCTGCCAACGGCTGCCCGAAACGATTTTTTTTCGGAGTGCTTACGTTTTTCTTCCAGAACTTTTAAACGAGCCTTTTTTGAACGCCTACGCTTCTGACGGCGTATCTTTTCAATACGCTGCATTTTTTGCGAGGCTATACCCAGAATTATATTTTCTATTTTTTCGGCGAGAAGCTTACGGGCATAATAGCGATTTAAGCTTTGCGAGCGCTCTTTTTGGCATTTGATTTCTATTCCGGTGGGCAAGTGTTTTAAGTAAACGGCCGTCGCGACCTTATTTACGTTTTGCCCTCCCGGCCCTGAGCTCTTTATAAATTTTTCGATTATGTCCGCTTCGCGCAAATTCAAGCGCTTCATGCGTAAGTTGAGCTCATTTATTTTCTTAAAGCTTACGGCTTGCTTGGACATTATCCATTTTTCCTAGGCCGGATACCGTTTGTGCCAGGAGAATTACCAGTTTTCCGCTAATACCTCATAAAACGCCTGCGGATGTTTACATGCAGGGCAACTGGATGGAGCCTCATTACCCTCAAAAACAAAGCCACAATTGATACAGTGCCATTTTACCGGGGTTTTCTTTTTGAAAACTTCTCCGGTAACAATATTGTTAATTAACTTGCGGTAGCGAGATTCGTGAAATCTTTCTACCTTAGCAATTTGTTCGAATGAACGAGCAACTTCGCTAAATCCTTCATCCTTGGCTACTTTTGAGAAATCAGAATAAAGGGTGGTCCATTCAAGGTTTTCACCAGCCGCCGCAGCTTCCAGATTGGCCTTGCTATCTTTTATTATCCCGGCAGGATAAGTTGCAGTAATCTCAACGTCCCCACCCTCTAAATACTTAAAAAAAACCTTGGCATGTTCTTTTTCGTTCTCTGCGGTTTCAAGAAAAATATTAGCAATCTGCTCATAGCCTTCTTTTTTAGCGACAGAGGCAAAATAGGTATAACGGTTACGGGCCTGCGATTCTCCGGCAAACGCTGCTAACAGATTCTTCTCTGTCCTGGTTCCTTTCAGCGGCTTAGGCATGATTACCCCCCCTTTTTTTTTGGCAATTTTTGTTAAAAATTACAATTTACTTCTTCAGGTATGCTTTGATAATTTTTTGCTCATTGACCGGCTTGTCGGATGCGTCAACCGGTGTATTCTCAATTTTTTCAACAACTTCGTATCCGGCAACAACTTTACCGAAAATTGTATGCTTCATATTCAACCATGGGGTTTTAGCCGTAGTTATAAAAAACTGGCTACCGTTTGTACCAGGGCCTGCATTAGCCATGGCCAATATACCGGGTGAGTCAAATGTTACCGTAGGAGTAACCTCATCTTCAAAAGGCGTCCCCCATATTGATTCCCCGCCTCTGCCGGTCCCGGTCGGGTCTCCGCCCTGTATCATGAATTGCTTTATTACCCGGTGGAAGATTAGGCCGTTATAATACCCCTTTTCCACGAGTTTAGTAAAATTTTCACATGTTTTTGGCGCAATATTAGGCATAAGTTTAATCTCGATATTGCCGTGTGTTGTTTCTAAAACAACTATTTCATCCGCCATAACCGACCCCCCTGCGGCAATGCCGCCTAAAGCCAAGAGAAAGAAAAACGAAATCAATAATTTTCTCATACTCCCTCCTGTTAGCCTTTCTGCGCCATAATATTTAAAGGAATTGATATAACGCTATGCCCATCAACCGATATTTCCACGCTATGCTCTCCGAATGAATCGAATTTAGCAGCCAAACCGGTAATGAAGTTAAAAAACCGTTCTCCTTTACGAAATTCAAGCCGCAATGATATAGATGATATTTTATCCAAACCATCATTGTCCAGCAAGCGTATTTGTATACCATGCTCACCTGTCTCCATTACCGGATTGTACTCAAGGCGCAAAAGTAATGTAAGGTGCCGGGTTTGCGGCAGCGCATTAAAAAAAATAACCCCTATTCCTCCACCAAGGACGTTAAAAAGATTGCTCGCGGAAAGGTTTGCGCTTTCGCACAGAAAAGCAAATTGTAAATTCATTTTTTAGCAGGATCTTTTAATTACTCAGAAGTCAAGGAACTCACTGCCTTATCTATGTCCGATAAAGCCTGATTAATTTTTTCAAGAGCATCGCTTCTTTGTTCTCTAGACTGCTCCTTCCATTTATGAGCGTAGCCCACGTCTCCGGTGGTAATAAAGTCTCTATATTGAGCATCAGCGTATTCCGCTTGCTTGAGGAGGGTCCATGCAAGTGAAAGATTATTGCCACCGGCTTTTATCAGCTGAAAAGATGGGCGTTCTTTATGGGTAATAGAGAAATCCTTCAGGAATTCGTCCATTAGGGTTTTGAATCCGGAAAACCACTGATCGTATTTGGCGTAATCTATAGAATTCGAAGCACATATGTTTTTTAGGGTTTCCGACTCCGTTTTTAGCTTATTGAGGCTCGTAGGGTAAAGATTTTCTTCGCTAAAGGACGAATTAAACACAAAAAATAAAGCTATTAAAAGGGGGATGGCTTTTTTCATGAATTCTAATTATACCAGAAATCCGCGCCTGCTTCCATATTCTTTTTGATACGTTCGACGGCGCACTCCTCTTCGACAAACCCAGGGCACTTCCTCAAAGAACAATAAGCAAAGTCGTAGTGGGGCCTCTCTGGAGGCGCGAAAAACATGCAGGCGCCGCTCAGTATTCCTTCGACTAAAGCTCAGGACGGTGAGCGTAGTCGAACCGCAACCCTGAGTCCATCGACTCGGCCAGCGAAACCGGCCTCGCTCAGGATGGTGAGCGACCAAAGAGAGGCGAACCACAAACCCGTGCTTTAACACGGGGAAAGCCGAATGGGTTGATTTCGTTATTGTTAAAAAAATTAAACATGATAAAATTTATTATCAGGATATTTTAAAAATACAAAATAAACAGGCCATATGCAAAAATACCTTTATTACATTACCCACTTGGATAAGCTGTTTGACCCTAACGTTAAAGTACTCTCGCTTTCCTTCCCATATGTACTGCTCGGCGCTGCCATCCTTATTACAATAATTCTATTCGCCTTTTCGGCGGCAATATCATTATATAAGATAAAAACTAAATTTTTGAAGGATATTCAAACAAAACTCCTCGAGCGCTTCAACGCTTTGGACTCCGAGCATAAAATACTCCAATCGCTTTATAAACGCGTGACCAGTGCGCCTGCCCTGACTAATTTTGATGAAAAAGTTTGGCATGAAGAAGAAGCGGAATTCATATTTGAGCTCAATGAACAACTTTCGCTTGCGCTTGAACGCAGCAGCGTCGCGAAAAAACTCGTTGAAAGCATTCATAATTTCTTTAACGTCCAGCGAACTATACTTCTTCTGCTTGAGAAAAAAACAAATACACTTAAAATTGAGCATGCCTTAGGCCTGGAAAAATCCAGCTCCCAAGCCGTTTCTTTAAAAGACGGCGAAAGCATTTCAGGGTTCATTCTTGCGCAGAACAAACCAATCTTAGTGGCAGATTTAGAGAAAGACCACTATTTTAAAGCGATGAATAAGGAGGCCTACCTCTCCGGCAACTTTATTGGGGTCCCTATCAGGTTCCAGAATGATTCTCTTGGAATCTTGCATGTGTGCAATAAAAAAAATGGCCGCACTTTTTCTAAAAGTGATTTTTCATTTTTAATCAATGTAGCCAAAGTAGGCTCAATCGCTTTTAAGAATATAACTCTGTATGAGCAGATAAATGAAAGTTATTTAAAAGCTATAGCAGCACTTGCTTCGGCGATAGATGCGCGAGATCCATATACCAAATGGCATTCCGAAAATGTTACCCGCTATTGCCTCGCTATCGGAAAAGAGCTTAACTTAGTTCAACATGACCAGGAAATGCTCAACCGGGCAGCCCTTTTACATGATGTGGGAAAAATAGGTATTCGTGACAACGTTTTACTTAAAATAGACAAATTAACTGATGAAGAATACGAGCAAATAAAAATGCACCCCTTAAAGGGCGACGAAATTGTTAAGGAGCTTTCTTTTTTAAAGGAGGCATCAGCCCTTATACGCCATCATCATGAGCGCTTTGACGGAAAAGGTTACCCTGATAAATTAGTTGGGCATGCGATTGAGTTTGGCGCGCGGATTATTGCTGTGGCAGACTCCTTTGATGCGATGACTACAGATAGGCCTTATCGAAAAGCATTAACGTTGAACGAGGCAATGGCTGATCTTGAAAAATGCAAGAACGCTCAATTTGATCCGGAGATAGTCGATTCTTTTATAAAGGTGCTAAAACGTACTCCGGAAATCTTGAGCCCGCCGCATAAGTAGAACGTAAAAAAGAAAAAGTTAGATGTTTTAGTTTAGAGGTGATAAGTAAGTAAAACCTTTTACCTCTCACCCTTAACCTCTAACCGTTCCCCTTTTACTTACCGAACTTTTTTATTAAATCAAGTGCGATAATATTACGTTGGATCTGGTTTGTCCCTTCATAGATCTGGGTAATTTTAGCGTCGCGCATGAATTTTTCTACCGGGTAATCACGCATGTAGCCATATCCGCCGAATATTTGCACCGCGTTGGTAGTGACTTCCATGGCAACGTCTGAAGCAAACATTTTTGCCATGGCGGAAGCGCTACCTACTTCTTTAATGCCTCTATCAACCATGGAAGCAACACTGTAAACCAAACTGCGCGCTGCTTCAACCTTTGTAGCCATGTCTGCGAGCATCCATTGTATTCCCTGGAACGAACTGATGGGTTTACCGAACTGAATACGGCTATGCGCGTATTCAATTGCGAGTTCAAGCGCCCCTTGAGCAATACCGACTGCCTGAGACGCGACTCCGGGACGTGACTGATCGAATGTGCGCATGGTAGCTATGAAACCTATGCCCTCTTTGCCGGATAGTAAATTTTCGGCCGGGACCTTAACTTCATTAAAAATCAATTCGCGGGTCGAAGATGCCCTTATGCCGAGTTTTTCTTCTTTTTTTCCGAAAGTAAAACCCGGCATTCCTTTTTCCACTATAAATGCCGAAACCCCGCGCGGCCCTCTTTTTTTGTCGGTTACGGCGATTATCGTATAGATCTCGGCATCGCCTCCGTTAGTAATAAAATGCTTTGTGCCATTTAAAATATAATGGTTCCCTTCCTTACGCGCGGATGTTTTTACTGCAGAAGCATCAGAACCGGCTTCCGGTTCCGTCAAGCCGAATGCCGCTAGGTGCTTGCCGGCAGCGAGATTCGGCAAATATTTCTTTTTTTGCTCTTCTGTACCGTTGATAAGAATCGGAAACATCCCTAAAAATGACGCGGCATAGGCCGTGGCAACACCGCCATCAACACGGGAAATTTCTTCGGTAGCGATACAAAGTTCAAGCAGCCCGGTTCCCATACCCCCGTAGTTTTGCGGAATGCAGAGGCTGAAAAGATCAGCTTGCGCCAGCGTCTTCATGATGTCGGCGGGAAACTGTTCCTTTTCATCCAGTTCTCGCGAGTGCGGCCGGATTTTTTCTTCTGCTACCTGGCGGCATAAGTCTTTAAGCATTTTCTGTTCTTCAGTCAAAGGATATTCAACAGTTAACGACATAGAATCCTCCTTTAATATTGGAAATATCTGGGCCTAAAAATGTGGTTTTTTATAGTTTAAATAATACCGCTTCTTCACGGCAGTCAGGAAAGTAAACGCAGTTTACGCAATCACTCCAGATTTTATGAGGGAGTTCTTTACGGTCCACGGGAGTAAATTTAAGTTTCTTAAAGAAAGATGAAGCAAAGGTAAGCGCGAAGACATTTTTAATCCCTAACGGTTTAGCTTCCGCAAGGCACGTCTTAACCAATGCGCTGCCTATGCCTTTACCCTGAAACTTCTTAGCAACTGTTAAAGATTTTATCTCGCCTAATTCCTGCCAGCCAATAACATGAAGAGCGCAGCAGGCAACAATCTTTTTTTTATTTTCGCAAACCCAAAAATCCCTTATATTCTCGTAGATATAGTTCAATGGCCTCTCAAGGACTTTCCCCTCTTTAGCCCATGAATTTATCAATGTATAAAGCGCCTTGGCATCGGCTAGCTTAGCTTTTCTTATCATTTAAAATAGTAGGTAACTCCACCGAGAACGAAATCAGTATTGATGCCGTTGTTGGGATGGTCAATACTTGCGTTTGATAAATGCCGATACCGGTACTCAACAGCTACAGACAGATTCTCATTCACGAAATACTGAAAACCTGCTGCTGCTTGAGAAAGAAAATTATATTGAGTTGCCTGCTCCCTGGTATGCACGCTCATATACGAGATTCCTTCGCCGCCCTTTAAATACGGCTGAAATTTCTCCGTAAGAGGAAAAGCATATTTTAAAAGGAAATTTGAACCCGCTTCAACGTTATCATTCGGTTTTAATATTGTATTTGCGAAAGGCTCAAGTATAAAATCAAGTCTTCCGGCTGTCTTTATTCCGATTTTTTCAGCAACCGGCTTGACGTCATAAATAAGGCCCACAAATAAGGGCACACCCTCATAGGTACTGTGAGTCTCATCTAAATCTTTTTGCGTCACTCCAAAATAACCGCTTAGTACCTCTACGCCGTCTAACGCATAAAGTGTTAAGGGTATAACACTAACAGCCAAACAAATCAATACAGCGTAAAACTTTCGCATTAGCTTGCCTCCTCTTTTTGCCGCAGAAAGCGGCGCACCAATCCATCCGATAGGATTGGGTGTAAGTACAATGAATACTTAATAATCCGGTGTTTTTTGGAACTTATTTACCCGCTTACCTTTTGAGCTGGTCTTTGGCGCCGCTATATAATAGCCCTTAACAAAAACGCCTTTATTTTTTTGCTCCGAAAAAGTCGTGTAAGAATATTTTGCAGAAGGTATTGGTTCGTTATCGCGGCGATATGCCGGGACTTTTACGGTAGTAGGGTGCATTATTTTGAGAGATGGGCTCTCCATGGGCTGAGGCATGGTTTTCAACAAAGAGTTATTCTCTTTTCCGTCAGCGATGCGCTTGGCTTCTGTAAAATATTTTTCCGCAGTATTTTCTTTGCTAAGTACTTTATATAATACGCCTAAATCGTAATTGCAACGCGAATTATTTTTATCCAGCTTTAAAGCAGCTTCAAGAGACGCTAATGCTTCCTCATACCTGGCTATCTTTACGTAAATTTCACCTAAGCCGACGTGCGCATCGGTAAAGTTAGGGGCAAGTTTTACAGCTTCTTTGTAATATTCGATTGCCTCGTATAATTTTCCGTTATTTGCGTAAATCTCCCCCAGTTGCAGGTAGGTATTGGCATTTCGAGGATCAAGTAGAAGGCTTTCTTTCAAAAAACTAATTCCCTGCGGTTCATTGCCGGCATCAGCTGACTTTACACCGTCAGCCGCAAGATTGCGCGCGAGAGAATCAGTCATCGTCTGATAGCGATTATTCAAACCCGCGATAATCTCTCCGCACTTAGTTGCATATTCAACCTGGCCTTTGCGCTGGAAAACATTGCGCGCTTTAGTCGCAGCCAACAACGCTGCTTCGCCCTGGCCCTGATGCTCATAGCAACGGGCCAGATAATACATGGCTTCCCCGAAATCCGGATAAATCTGCAATGCCTGGGCGAGATGTTCTTGCGCAGCGCGATAATCATACTGCATGAATTCAGCTAAACCTAAATTGTAGTACAAAATTTCGTTTTTTGAGTATTGCTCATCAGCCAAGCCTTGCGCCTGCACCAGAAGCCTGACTGCGCTCTCATAATCGGCTTCCTTTATTGCGGTAATGCCCAGATTAACGTATGCGTCAGGGACCTGGGGCCGTAAATTCGCAGCGCTCCAAAATGCTTCCTTGGCTTTGTCGAAATTTTCCTGTTCAAGATACTCCAAACCGTCATTAATGTATCCGTTGTAGAGTTCAATGGGAGACATGCCCTCTTCAGTTTTAAGTAAATACATTTCCTTCTCGTGGGTGCTTGCGGAGGTGGTTTCGGCAAAAAAAGAACAAAAGAACACCGTTACGCCACAAACTATCAGGAATAATTTTTTGATTTGCATAAAAAAATTATATAATAAATTTAGATAATAGTCAAAAACAATATTATTTTAAATCCGGGGTAATTCTAGCGAAAAACCGTCATAGGCAAACTGAATATCGCCGCCTATTTCTTTTCTAAGCCTTTCTTCCAGCAGATGAGGGTTGTTTTTCAGCATTGTCATGCCAAAATGCGTCAGAATTGCTTTTCTGGGCTTGATTTTTTTAATAAGATTTGCCGCGTCTTGAAGGCATAAATGCTCGAATTCAGCTCTGGGTTCATAAAATACGACGTTTAAGATAAGTATAGTAGAATCTTTGTACGCCGGTATAAGATCATCAAAAAACCTGGTATCTGACACAAACGAGATGACTTCCGGGCCTAAAAAGAATTTGATACCATAAGTTTCTACGGAATGCTGATTGCGTAAAGGAACTTCGAACGCAACGTCTTTGAGCGAAAATTTTCCTTTTTTCAGGTTAACAACCTTTTCAGGAAAATTTTTTAAATATGAGAATATAACTCCATCTTTTCCGATTGCATCGGCTGGCAGGAAGACTGTACCTCTTTTTTTGAATCCCCCCTCTGTCATTGCCTCGATGAGCACGTTAATATCACCAGAGTGATCAAGATGCTTATGCGTAAGTATTATTCCGTCAAGGGAAGAAGGGTCTAATTTAGGCCGTGAGCGCGAACAACGTACGATTGAGCCCGGCCCTGGGTCAATAAGGATATTTGTCGATTTAAACTGAAGCCAAATTCC
>JAQTOI010000072.1 GCA_028713415.1 Candidatus Omnitrophota bacterium | reverse complement strand
TAATGGCTGTATTCGTCGGCTTCTCAACTGGCGATAACGATACTGTCATAGAGGCTATGGCACAAAAAATCGTAAATTTACGTATTTTCGAAAACGAGCAGTCTAAACTGGATTATTCCCTGAAAGACAAAAATTACCAGATTATTTGCATTTCTAATTTTACGCTTTACGCTAATACGGAAAAAGGCAGGAGGCCGTCGTTTGAAGAAGCCCTCGATCGGCCGGAAGCCGACAAGTTATTCCGCGATTTTGTGCTGCTCCTGGAGGCCAGAGGATTAACTGTTGCCAGGGGCGCTTTTGGCGAGCATATGGACATACGCCTTACCTTGGACGGGCCGGTGAATATTATATTAGAAAGTTAATGTAGCCAGCAGCTATCAGCTTACAGCTGTCAGCCAAAAAATTAAAAGCTGAAAGCTGATGACTGATTGCTGAAAGCTTTATAAAAATATGCACCCCATACTTTTTGAATTAGGGCCGATTACTATTTATACCTATGGTTTTTTTGTTTTTTTAGGAGTTATATTTGGATATTATATTTGCTTAAAAGAAGCAAAGCGCTCAAATTTTTCCGATACACGGATTGTCTCGGATATTATTTTTTGGGCCCTAGTATTTGCTTTCCTGGGCGCGAGGGTATTCTACATTCTTATTGAGTTTAAAAGTTTTCTAAATGATCCCTGGAGCATTATTACAAGCCGCAGCGGATTTGTATTTTACGGAGGCGTGATTTTTGGCCTTGGCGCGCTTTATTATTTAACCAGAAAACATGGCGTAAAGTTTCTGGCATTTGCCGATATCGTTTCTATAGCCACCCCCCTGGCACACGCTTTTGGCAGGATTGGGTGTTTCTTTTATGGGTGCTGCTACGGCAAGCCGACGGATTCTTTTATAGGGGTTGTTTTTCCGGTAGATTCTCCAGCGTATTGCTTGGGGAGAAAAGTTATCCCTACCCAGCTTATAGAGTCATTCCTTTTATTCGTAATCTTTTTTATAATGCTTGCACTGCGAAAACGCAAAAAATTTGACGGCCAGCTTATGATTGTTTACCTCATTTTATACGGAATTACACGCTTTGCGGTTGAGTTTTTACGAGGTGATCCACGCGGAAATTTCTTTTTTCTTTCAACGTCTCAAATAATCTCAATCATTATTGTGATTGTAAGTATTTTTTCCTTTAGATTCTTGGCAAAAGGCGCAATAAAAACGCAAAAATGAACTTCATATTTAGCGTCTCAGCTGTTGATGCGTTCGACGGCGCACAAACCGCGCCTTAGAAGAGCGCGGAATATGCCGGCGCCGCTCAGTATTCCCTCGACTGCGCTCGGGATGGTGAGCCTGTCGAACCACAACCCTGAGCACAAACCCCGGGTTTTAACCTGGGGAAGTCGAATGGGTTGATTATTGAAAAAAACTGTATATAATATTGTCTCCATAATCAAAGAATATTATGCTTAAGATTGCATTAGCGCAGATTAACGCAATAGTAGGAGATTTAGAAGCAAACAAGCGTAAAATCATTGCCGGCATCGAACGTGCAAGGCGCGAAAAGTTTGATGTTATTGTGTTTCCCGAGTTGGCAATAACCGGTTACCCCCCTGAAGACCTGCTTCTTAAAAATCATTTCGTGCAGGAAAATCTAAAATGTTTAAAATTAATCGCGAAAGCCTGTAAAGACTTGGTCGCGATTGTCGGTTTTGCGGATTCATTCGCGGGCAGGATTTATAATGCCTGCGCGATTATCCAGAATGGTAAAGTTTGCGGGGTGTATCGCAAAATGTACCTGCCCAGTTACAGCGTATTTGATGAAGCGCGTTATTTTAATGCCGGAGGCACGCTCACCGTATGTAAGTTAGGCAAATATAATTTTGCTTTGAGTATCTGCGAAGATATCTGGAAAGAGGATTTTATCCGCTCTTTTAAAGGAAAAAATATCGATTTTATATTGAATATCTCCGCTTCGCCATTTTATCTGGGCAAGGTTTACCTGAGGCAGCAAGCTCTAAGCCTTGCCGCCCGCAAAACAGGCGCTTTTATTTTTTATTGTAATCTGGTAGGCGGGCAAGATGAGCTAGTTTTTGACGGCACAAGCACCGTGGTAAACCCTAAGGGGGAACTTGTCGCAATCGGAAAACGTTTTGAAGAGGATTTTCTGGCTTTCAGCGTCGGCGAAAAAATAACGCATAAAGTGCAGAAAGTTTCATCGCGCGCAGATGAGGAATGCTATCGCGCGCTGTGCCTCGGCCTTTCTGATTATGTGAAAAAAAACGGTTTTGGAAAAGTCATCATAGGTATAAGCGGCGGTATAGATTCTGCTCTGGTGCTTGCTTTGGCGGTGCATTCTTTAGGGCGCGAAAATGTCTTTGGCTTGATTATGCCTTCCCGTTACACCTCAGCCGAAACACTTTCTGATGCAAAAAAGGTATGCGATAATTTTAATGTTAAGTACTACCTTGTAAGTATCGAAGAAATATTTGCCTCTTTCTTATCCAGTCTTGCGCCGGAATTTGCCGGTAAAGCGCCCGATAAAACAGAAGAGAACTTGCAAGCCAGGATTCGCGGCGCCCTGCTTATGGCATTTTCTAACAAATTCGGTTACCTTGTCCTGAATACCGGAAACAAAAGCGAGGTTTCCTGCGGCTATTGCACTCTTTATGGCGATATGGTAGGTGGTTTTGGGGTTTTAAAAGACCTTTCCAAAGATTTAGTCTATAAACTATCCCGCTATATTAACGAAATCCAGGGCCGCGAAGTTCTGCCTTATTCGATAATAGAAAGAGCTCCTTCAGCCGAGCTTAAACCTAATCAAAAAGATTCAGACAGCTTGCCGGAGTATAAACTGCTGGATCCCATCCTCAAATTGTACATTGAGGAAGATTGTTCATTAGAGAAGATTGTCGCTCAAGGATACAGCCGGGATTTAGTGAAGCGAGTTATCAATATGGTGGATGTGAGCGAATATAAACGCAGGCAGGGGCCCATCGGAATAAAGATTACGCCGCGGGCATTCGGTAAAGACAGGCGCATGCCGATAACTAATCGGTTTTCGCAGTAGATCGAATTCGCAGGCGTCCCGACATTAAGTTGTCTGCTCATTAAAGGAGGCTTATGCGTTATTTTTTGCTTTTTTTAATTTTCTCTTCTTTTTTCTTTCAATCGGCGTTTGCCCTGAAGCTGGAGACTTCTTCTTTTGAGAACGACAAAAACATGCCTGAAAAATATACTTGTCTCGGGAATGACCTATCGCCGAATCTATCCTGGAGCGAGGCACCTGAAGGCGTGCAGAGTTTTGTGCTTTTTTGTGAAGATCCTGATGCAACCTTCGGTACTTGGGTGCATTGGGCGCTTTATAATATACCCAAAACCAGCTCCAGCGTTAAAGAAGGGCTCCCTAAAGTATCAGATCTCCAAGAGAGCATGGCCCAGGGGATGAATGATTTCGGCAAGGTTGGTTACAACGGGCCTTGCCCTCCGCCAGGAAAACCACACCGCTATGTTTTTACTCTTTACGCGCTTGATACTACCATCTCGGTGGTTACGCGCTCGGTAACCAGGACCGACATTACCCAGGCAATGCGGGGGCATGTTCTAGCGGAAGCGCGTATTACGGGTAAATTCGAAACTACCAAAGAAAACCCGCCACCCAAAATAAACAGGACCAGCTATTGACACCGGGTATTTATTATGTAAACGCATTTTTTTATTTCATGCGCAGGGAAAGTTGCTAATTTAAATGAAAGGAGAGAAAGCGGATGGCAAAAATTAAAAACATTCACGCACGGGAGATTCTGGATTCAAGAGGTAACCCTACAGTTGAAGTTGACGTTGTATTGTCTGGCGGCATTTTGGGAAGGGCGGCAGTTCCTTCCGGTGCTTCTACTGGAGAACATGAGGCACTTGAGTTACGCGATAAAGATCCAAAACGTTACATGGGTAAAGGCGTATCAAAAGCGGTTGAAAATGTAAATAACGTAATTTCCGTGAAGATAAAAGGCCAGGAGCCTAATTTTAAAAAAATTGACAAGATTATGTTAAAGCTGGATGGTACGCCTAATAAATCCAAATTAGGCGCAAACGCCATCCTGGGCGTCTCTCTCGCTGTTGCCCGCGCAGCCGCCAACGCAAAGAAGGTTCCGTTATACAGGTACCTGGGCGGCGCAAAAGCAAGAGTTTTGCCGGTTCCCCTGATGAATATTTTAAATGGCGGCATGCATGCCGATAACAATCTGAATATTCAGGAATTCATGATTGCTCCCATTGGTTTTGACAGTTTCACTAGGGCCCTGCGGGCTGCATGCGAAACATTTCATAGCTTGAAATCAATTTTAAAAGAGAGGAAGCTTTCTACTTCCGTAGGGGATGAGGGAGGTTTTGCTCCTAACTTGAATAAGAACGAAGAAGCCCTGGAATTGATTATCAAAGCGATTGAAAAGGCTGGTTATAAGCCTGGAAAAGAAATCGCCCTGGCTATAGATACTGCCTCAAGCTCTTTCTTTAAAGAGGGTGCCTATCTTTTCGAAAACCAGAAGGTTGATTCAGCCTATTTAATTAATTTTTACCAGCAATTAGTGAATAAATACCCTATAGTTTCAATTGAGGACGGCCTCGCAGAAGATGATTGGCAGGGTTGGAAGGCTCTTACTTCCGCCCTTGGCTCAAAAGTGCAGATTGTCGGCGATGATTTATTCGTAACCAACACCGAGAGGCTCTCTCGCGGAATTAAAGAAAAGGCGGCCAATTCTATTCTCATCAAAGTAAACCAGATTGGCAGCCTTTCGCAGACTTTAGAGGCTATTGAGTTAGCTTTTAAAAACAACTTTACCGCCGTAATTTCACACCGTTCCGGAGAGACAGAGGATACAACCATTGCTCATTTAGCTGTTGCGACAGGCTGCGGTCAGATTAAAACCGGCTCCTTATCCCGTACCGACAGGGTAGCCAAGTACAATGAATTATTGCGCATAGAAGAAGAATTGGGCAAAAAGAGCGAATATGCGGGTAAAACGTTCAAGTATAGATTATATTAAAGTATTGCTTGCGTTCTTTATTTTGAGCGTGGTGTTCGGGATTTTTGTGGTTTTTTATTTTCCCAACTTCGCTAAGCTTAAAGAATTAAAGCGGGCTAACGAACAGCTGACAAGCGAAATCGCCAACCTAAAAAAAGAAATCAGTGATTTACAGGAAAAAGGCAAGAAAGTAACCAAGGACCCTGCCTTATTTGAAAAACTTGCCCGTGAAGATTTAGGTGTTGCCCGGAAGGATGAAATAGTCATTGACATACAGGAGTAAGCTGTTAAAATCTGTAAACAGTATTTTCAGAAGACAGACGACAGAAGGCAGATGACAGACAGAAAGAAAGAATCTTGTCTGACTTCTGATATCTGTCATCTGACATCTGAAATTCGTTATTTAAATTTGTACATTTCGCGGGGTGGAGCAGCCAGGTAGCTCGCAAGGCTCATAACCTTGAGGTCGGTGGTTCAAATCCACTCCCCGCAACCATTTTTCTGCAGGCAGAAAAATGGTAGAGCAATTGAGCAATAGAGAATAGAACAATTTAGCCAACGCTCAATTGAGGTCTATTTTCTATTGTTCTATTGTTCAAAATGCCTGCTAAAATTAGGTTTGCTCACGAAGTCCCGACGGCTAGGTCGGGACTTCGCTTTTTCGGCACTTTTTCTATTTTTGAGTGGTTCAGATGAACTCTCAGAAAGGGGCGCTGCCCCTTTCTGATGCTCCGCTGAAAGCCTACCCCTGAATATTTTCACGCCTCCCTTGTCAATCCCCGGAGAATATCAGGGAACAATTTGTAAATATTAGCGTTTTCATTACCAAAGCATTTGTCATTTTAACCTCTTGACCAACCTTTACTGCGGCAGTATCATTTTCCTATAAAAACAAACTCGTAGATGAATAAAAAACAATTAGTAGTTGCGGGGATTGCGATTTTAATATTGTGGTCGGCAAGCGTTCTTTACGCTGCCAGAAGCCCAAAAGCAATTCCTGATGAATTACGTAAAATAGGGTTCAATAACAAGAATTTTATCAGTTATAGAAAAACCTCGGGTGTAGAGTATTTCACCTTCTTCGATTGGCGAGTAGAGAGAAAAGGCGCTACGGTAACCTTTGTGGTGGAGAATAATGAAGTCCTTGGTTCCTTTGAGGGCCCTATTAACGCGACGAATAAGGCTATACGTCCTGAACGAGACAGAGGCGGTGACACTCAATGGATATTTGAAGATAAACATAAGGACGTTGAAGGTGAAATGCATAGAGTAAAATAAATTCATGCAATCCGCGCGTCTCTTAGCTTAAAATAATCGCAGCAACTTCAGTCCCGACGCTAGGTCGGGACTTCGCTTTTTACGGCAGATGCTCGATATTTGAGTGGTTCAGATGAACTCTCAATCTTTGTAATCCTGTGCAAATTTTCAGCATTTTTTCGCTAAAATCATAAAAAATAATGGTATAATAAAAAAACGTCATACGGTTACCGGTTGTGTAACTCAAAACGTTTAGAGTTAAACGTAAATCGTATTTTTACGAGAGACGATAGCCGATTTCACGTTTCGAGCTACTCGACCCTTCAACGTTAGACGGTTTCCCTTTTTGCGCCTTTGCGGGATTTAGCGCTTTTGCGGTATAACCTGTAAAAAAAGGAAATTTCATGAAAAAAAACCGTTATTTTGAATATGAAAAGAAAATAGAGCAGGCGCACCAGCAGCTTAAGCTTGCCTATCGTGAAATAAAAGAGTCTTACGCGGAAATGATTTTTCGCTTTGCTCTTATGGCTGAGAGCAAGGACGAGTCTACTGGCACTCATTTAGTAAGGCTTGCTGATTACGTAACAGAAATCGCAAAAGGCCTTGGCCTTAGGGGCAAAGATATTTATTACTTGCGTTACGCAAGCCCTTTGCATGATATCGGAAAATTGGCCATACCGGATGCGATACTAAAAAAGCCAAGCGGCCTTACTCCAGAGGAGCGGGAAGTTATCAGGAAACACACAATTTTAGGCGCAGATATTTTTAAAGGCACCCGTTCGCCGCTTCTTAAGGCTGCTATGTTGATAAATCTTACTCACCATGAGCGCTTTGACGGAACAGGATACCCCAGGGGCCTTAAGGGCGCCGGGATTCCGCTCTATGGCAGGATTGTTGCCCTGGCGGATGTCTTCGATGCTCTCACCTCTCGGCGCCCATACAAGGAAGCCTATGAGTTTGGGGAAGCTTTGGAGATAATATCGAAAGAGTCCGGAAAATATTTTGATCCGGTGATAGTGCGTGCTTTCTTAAAACGTAAGAATAGAATTAGAAGAATCTGGCGAGCTACAAAAGATATAGAAGGATTTGTTTCTGAATTATAATTTTATTCTATTATCTGATAAATTAAGCGGAGGGTATCAATGGATTTACGTAATAACTCTGAAATGAATAAGGTCGGAATAATTGCGCTATCGTTTTTAATGTTAATTATTTTTTCAGTGCAACCAGCGCGCAGCCAAGAAGACAATGCGGTTCCGTCTCTTTGCGTAGAAGGAATCATATATGATGCTCAGGATTCTTCTGCCATAGTAAACGGAACACCAGTCAGAATCGGAAACAATATCAAAGGCGCCGTGATTACGGCAATTACGGATTCTTCCGTTACATTTGACTATAACGGGAATGTTTTTTCCAAAGGGGTTAATGATAAATGTACGCAACAAATATCTAATCCTCAAGCAACAACGCAATCTGTTGTAAGCAAAAAAGAAACGTCTGCGCCTTTGGCTGTAAAAAAAGGCGTATCGGAGGCTCGCGAAGAGGCAAAGCCGCTATATTCTTCGTCCAAGCAGTACGGCACGAGTTACTCCCGAACCTATACAGAAAGTGAAATGCGTAAAATAAAATCGTTCATGGCCGGCAGCATGACAGTGGTATTCCTTTTCTTCCTCGTATTGTATGCCTACAGCTCTTTCGTAGTCCAGAAAATTGCCCAGAAGACAAATACTTCCAATGGCTGGCTTGCCTGGGTTCCTATCGCGAATGTTTTTTTACTCTGTAGTATTGCAGGTAAATCCTTCCTGTGGATTCTTATCCTTTTTGTGCCTTTTGCCGGTATTATAATTTTTACGCTGGTTATTTGGGGAGGCATTGCGGAAGCTTGCGGAAAATCCTGGTGGCTGGGGCTTTTGTTGTTTGTGCCTATTGTCAGCCTGATTTTTGTAAGTTACCTGGCATTTTCCAAGATGGAAACCGCGCCTGTTAGCGATAAGCCGCTGCCGGAGGACCCCTTACAGAAGATTGCGCGCCCGGAAAAAAATTAACTGTAAATATTATTGACTTACAGTATAATGCAAACATGAATCCGTCGAAGATCATATTAACGATTGCCTTTTTTTTGTTTGCTATAGCAATTAGCCTGGGGTTTTATCTGCATAAGCTTGCGCTTGATAGAATGATATCCGTGGAAGCCGGGCAGCAACGCGTTTCCGACAAGGTAAGCTCTTTTGGGAAAAAACTTAACGATTATCAAAATGTTTTGGATAATTTCGATTCGCAATTCAAAAAATATGTCGAGAGCTTGAAAAAGCTGGAAGATGCGCTTGGCCAGGATGAAGCGAGAAAAAATGATATTATTTCAAACATTGAAAACGTAAAGAAAGATATCGAGGAATTACATGCCGCTTACGGTTCAACTATTTCGGAGTTTCAAGTCAGGATAAAGAATCTTGAAGAAAAACTAGCCGCCATTAAGGCTCCTGATGCCAAGGTTCAACTCGGAGAAATCGAGGTAGAGAAGAAGAAACAGGATTAATTTTGGTTAACGAGGGGAGATCCTTCGGCCTTGCAGCCTTAAGGATTTGCCCCTCGCTTATAGAAAAAATTACATAAGGGCTAAAAACTTAAATGGATAGTGATCCTAAAATACTGGAAGGAGAAGCCTACTCTTTTTTGTATCAGGAAAAATTCGACGATGCCTTCCGCTTGTTCAAAAAATCCGCAGAAATTTACAAGAGCCAGCATAATCACAAACAAGCGGCTCTCTGTTTTGCTTCTGCGGCGAGTTGTTGGAGCATAAAATCCGGGGAAAAAACATTTTTTAATTCAGCCAGCGCGTATCAGGGGGCTGCTCGTGAGGCGGAAATATCCCGTGATTTTGAATATGCCGCCCTTCTCTATAAATATGCCGCTATTAATTATGAACGTGACGGAGAACTTTTAGATTTTTCTGATTGCTTTTACCGCTCCAAAGAATGTTACCGCAAATTTCTTTATTACCTTCTGATTAACCCGAAAAGAATCAATCCAATAGTAAAAAGCTCTGAAAAGAAAGGCGTAACCGGATTTGCCCGGCATATTTTTTTATGGCTGGCATTTACTTTTTCATGTTTTATCTGGGGTTATGGAGAGAGGCCATCACGCACATTTTTTACCGGTATATTCGTGGTTTTTGTCGCAGCCGTATTTTATATGTCATGTTTCCTTGTGCGCGGCATAGGCATGGAGGTTTTTTCTCCGAATTTTTTCGAAGCTTTGTATTTTAGCGTGGTAACCTTTACTACCGTCGGCTATGGCGACATTACGCCTATGGGCGTAAGCAGAATTGTAGTGATGTTTGAGGCTCTTTCGGGCATGTTGATTATGCCATTATTTATGGTCGGGCTTTCGCGAAAATATCTGCGTGTCTAGTTTGAAACACGAATACCCACTGATTAAAGACGAATACCCACGAATAAAGTGGTAATTCGTCCCAAGTTTTCCGCCCATGGGTGGGATCCCGCTAAATTAAAATATTAAGGGGCGGGACGTGGTAATTAGTGTTAAATCCATAACCGATAAATAATCAGATGTCAGCAAAAAAACGAGATACCTGGGGTTCGCGTTTTGCAATCATTATGGCCGTCGCAGGTTCTGCGGTCGGACTGGGTAATTTTCTGCGCTTCCCGGCAAAGGCTGTCGCAGGCGGAGGCGGCGCCTTCATGATTCCTTACTTTGTTTCGCTCTTTCTTTTAGGCATTCCTCTAATGTGGATTGAATGGACCCTGGGGCGTTACGGAGGAGGATTTGAGCACGGCACTGCTCCGGGGATTTTTCACAGCCTACGGCGTAAAAACCGCTTTATAAAATATTTTGGAGTTATCGGCATATTCGGCCCGCTAATTATCTTCATTTATTACACCTATATTGAATCCTGGACCCTCGCCTATAGCGCCTTTGCTTTAATGGGGAAATACGCATCCTTATCGGACCAAGGTTCCATGCAAAGCTTTTTGCGCGGTTTCCAGGGCCTGGAGCGCAATCAGTTTTTCAACAATATGGGCTGGGCGTATTTATTCTTTGTAATTACTTTTGCCGCCAATATCTGGGTTATTTATTATGGGATACGGGGAGGTATCGAAAAGCTTTGTAAATGGGCAATGCCTGTCTTATTTATTTTCGGTTTTATACTTATGTTCCGGGTCCTTACCCTTGGAGCTCCTGATCCCGCAAAGCCTACCTGGAACGTCCTTAATGGCCTGGGCTTTTTGTGGAACCCTGACCTGAGTGCTTTAAAATCCGCAAAAGTATGGATTGAGGCCGCAGGCCAGATATTTTTTACTTTAAGCGTAGGTATTGGCGTTATTTTGACTTA
>JAQTOI010000071.1 GCA_028713415.1 Candidatus Omnitrophota bacterium | reverse complement strand
AAAATTTTCTTCTTTTTCGTATAAACCGCCTAAATGCAGGGCTATTGATGCGCCGTACTGCGACTTGGGAAATTTTCCCAGAAATTGCAGCCATGTTTTTTTCGCATTATCAAAGAGAGATAGATTGAGGTAAGCGTTGCCGATATCAATCGTAGCCAGTTCTTCTATTTCTGTATTTTTATATTTTTCGCATACCTCCTTGAATACATCAATCGCGGCATTATAATCTTTGATATTAAATAAGCATTTTCCATAAAGATAATGTGCTTTAGGCAGAAGCTCATTGAACGGGTATTTTGTCATAAAATCTTCAAGCAGATTTTGCGCTTCGATATATTTTTCGACCGAAAAATAACCAACCGCAAGGTAGTACAGGGCTTCGGGAAGAAGATGAGAAGATGGAAAATTTTTCTGCAAATTCCGTAATGCAAGTAACGATTCCTCCATCCGCTTCGTTTTTAAAAATACCATTCCAATCTGGAATTGTATATAATCTGAATAAACGGTATTGGGGTTACTTTTCAATATATCTTTATAAATTTCGAGAGACTTTGCGTAATCCTCGCCTTCTTGATAGGCATCCGCAATCTGGATTTGAGAACTTAGTTTAACCACAGAATTGTCCGTATATTTAAGCGTTTGCTCAAATTCCGCGATAGCCTTTTTAAATTCAGCAGCTTTTAAATATCCCCAAGCCAGGCCATAATGCGCTTTATCCATCAGGTCAGCGCTCTGGTCGGTTTTGAATTTGTCAATAAGGTAGGTATAAGAGGTGATGGAATCATTGATCCTCCCCATTTCGTATAATGTTGCCGCTTGATTTAAATACGCATTTGCGAGGAATTCACTCGCAGGAAATTTTTTTATAAACTCATTGAATTGTTCCAGCGCCGCAGGGTAATCCTTCGATTTTAAAAAATATGTCCCTTGAGAAAAAAGGCGCAATTCGTCATTTTCAATACGGTCAATATTCTTTTTTGCTTCTTCGGCATTACCGTTAGCCAGATAAAGAAACCCTAAACCGCGGTGCATGATGTCAGTTAAGTAATTGCTCGTGCTTAACTCCAGCCCGCGCTGATAATATTCTAAACCTTTTTCAAATTTATTCTGATTAGCTGCACTTTCGCCCAGATAAAAGTACCCTTGAGCCTCAAATGACCCCTTGGGAAAATCTCTTAGATAGTTTTTGGTTAACTGTTCCAATTGGAAAAAATCATTTTTTCGAAAATATATGTCGAGAAGGTAGCCGTAAGCTTTTTCTATTACGTCTTTCTCCGGGCTTTCTTTAATGATTTTTTCAAAAACTTGCATTGCTTTATCGCGCTGATTTAATTCGGCATTACTGGAAGCTATAATATAATATGCCCACCATATAAATTTAGAAGAAGGAAAATCGGAAATGAGCTTGTAGGCATAATCGCTGGCAGCCTTAAAATTTTTTCCTTTAAAGGAAACCTCTGCCTGCCAGTAATAAACCTCGTCATGAATGCTTTTTGCCTGCGGGTTTGCGGCAAGTTCGTTCAATAATGCTAAAACGCGCGGATAATTTTCCTTGAAATACTGGCATTTTGCTATATAAAGCTTAGCTTCGTAGGTTCGGTTACTTTGCGGAAATTCCTGCAGGAATCGTTCGAAAAGCGAAGCGCTTGCATCGTAAAAATTATCGGCGAAGGCTTTAGTGGCGACATAAAAACGCTCTTCTTCCTGGCTTAACGCGCCCATCGCGCATGGAGTTAGGAGAAATAATATTAAAACAATCAGGGAAATTTTATGTATTTTCATAGTAGTTTTATTTAAAGGGTTTTATGTATTTACGCCGGCATGCCAGCGTCAGAGTTGAACATCGGTTGTGGAAACCCGCTTTTGTGTTCCGTTCGAAAACGCAAGGCTTCGGTCCGACCACGCCCCAGGACCATCCCGAGGGAGTCACGGATTAGTCCGTGCAGACTGCATCTTATTTTTCAGAAATTTTCCAGTGTAAGACGAATTAACCGCGCAAATTTCACCCGGAGAGCCGCAAGCGACTAAGTAACCGCCCTCATCTCCTCCCTCTGGGCCCAAATCAATAATATAATCTGCACATTGTACCACATCTAGGTTATGTTCGATAACTAAAATCGTGTTTTTTTTAGAAACGAGCCGGTGCAATACGGACAGGAGTTTATTTACATCATCAAAATGTAAGCCTGTAGTCGGCTCATCAAGTATATAAAGTGTTTTGCCGGTCGCTTTTTTTCGCAGTTGCGAAGCCAGCTTAATGCGCTGTGCTTCCCCTCCTGATAGTGTGGTAGCAGCCTGGCCTAGAGTGATATAGCCCAGGCCTACGTCTTTTATGGTTTGCAGGATATTGCGTATGTGCGGGAAATTTTCGAATAAATCGTAAGCGTCATCGACGCTCATTTCTAAAACTTGGGAGATATCCTGGCCTTTAAATTTCACTTCCAGAGTTTGAGCCGTGAAACGTTTACCCGCGCATATCTCGCATGGCACGTATACGTCGGGAAGAAAATGCATCTCAATTTTCTTTTTGCCTTCTCCCTGGCAGGATTCACAGCGGCCGCCAGAAACATTAAAACTGAAGCGTGATTGGCTAAATCCGCGTATCTTTGCTTCTGGCAGCTGGCTGAATACTTCTCGTATGTATGTAAATACTCCGGTATATGTTGCAGGGTTAGAACGGGGAGTTCTTCCTATGGGCGATTGGTCAACGATAATGACTTTATCGATATTTTCTAAACCGGTGATTTTTTTGCATTTACCGGGTTTTAGATGGGAATCATAGAAGACCTTGGCCAATGTTCTATAAAGGATGTCTTCCACAAGCGTAGATTTTCCGGAACCGGACACTCCGGTTACGCATACAAATAATTCCAGCGGGATTTTTACATCGATCTTCTTCAAGTTGTGTTCCTGCGCTCCGTGTATAATGATGCATGGTTTGTCTTTATAGGGTTTGGGCTCTAGGCTGCAGACGCGCATCTCCTTTTTCAAATATTTTGCCGTCAAAGTATTAGCGCTGGTTATATCTTCCTGTTTTCCGGAATAAACTACTTTTCCTCCATGAGTGCCGGCACCTGGGCCAAGGTCTATCAGCCAATCGCTATTTTTTATCATCTGCTCATCATGCTCAACGATAATAACGGTATTGCCAAGATTCTTTAGGTTCCTTAATGTATTTATCAATTTTTCATCGTCGCGCGAATGCAAACCTATAGTGGGTTCATCCAGGATATATATCACGCCGGATAAACTTGAGCCAGCCTGCGTAGCCAGACGTATGCGTTGCGCTTCGCCTCCGGACAATGTTGAGCTTAAGCGATCCAGGGATAGGTAGCTTAAGCCGACATCAATACAGAAGTTGAGCCGCTTTTTTATTTCCTTGATAATATGATGCGCGATTTTTTCCTCATAATCTGTCAGGGATAGCGTATCGAAAAAAACGAATAAATCATAAATGCTTAATTGAATAAGTTCCCATATGGATTTATCTTTAATAAAGACCGACAGGCTTTCTTTTTTTAAGCGCGCGCCTTTGCATTGTGGGCAAGGCAATTTCGACATATATTTGCTAATTTCTTCCTTTATGTAATCGCTATCGGTCGTATTAAAAAGCCTTTCTGTTCTGGGAATCACGCCTTCGAAAGGTTTGCCCCACACCCAAACATCATTATTTCCGTAAAGAATTGTTTTTTGTATGTTTCGCGGAAGCTTTGCAAAGGGCGTATCCAAGGAAAAATTTAATTCACGCGCCAACTCTTTCAAAAGCGCCCTATAATACATTATGTAGCCGCGGCTTTGCCTTCGCCAAACTTCGATGGCACCATCTCTGATTGTTTTTTTTCGATCAGGGATTACAAGTGTCTCGTCAAATTCTAATTTAATTCCCAAGCCGTTACATGCAGCGCACGCTCCGTAAGGGGAGTTAAAAGAAAAAAGGCGCGGTGCTATTTCTCCCAGCGAAATCCCACACGCAGCGCAACTTAACTGGGTATTGAAAAGCGTGTCCATGTTGCGCGTTTCATTGTAAACTGAGACCAGGCCCCCGGAGTATTTAATGGCGGTTTCAGTAGAATCGGCAATTCGTTTGTGGTTGCTGGAAGAAATTTTCAGGCGGTCAACCAAGATTTCTATGGTATGCAGCTTAAATTTTTCTATTTTTATTTGTTCTTCGAGCTCGTATATTCTTCCATCTACCCGCACGCGCGAAAAGCCATCCTTGCGAAGCCGCTCAAAGAGGGCCTGATATTGCCCTTTTTTCCCGCGCACCATCGGAGAGAGGATGTAAATTGATTCGCCTTCGTTTAACGATGTGATGCGCTCAATGATTTCCTGCGTAGTCTGGCGGCTAATCGGCTTACCGCAATGGCTGCAGTGAGGTTTACCTATGCGTGCGAAAAGAAGGCGAAGGTAGTCGTAGATTTCTGTTTGCGTCGCTACTATAGACCGGGGGGAGCCGCCAGCAGTCCTCTGCTCAATGGCGATGGTAGGCGACAGGCCTTCTATATGCTCAACATCCGGTTTTTGCAGTTGTTCGAGGAATTGCCGCGCGTAACTGGATAAGCTTTCCACATAGCGGCGTTGGCCTTCGGCATAAATGGTATCAAAGGCAAGCGATGATTTACCCGAGCCTGATAAGCCGGTTATGACTACCAGCTTATTCTTCGGTATTTTTAAGTCTATATTTTTTAAATTGTGTTCTTTCGCGCCCTTGATGATAATATAATCGTTCATGTCGTAAATAATTGCATAGCGCTAAGCGCATAGCGTTTATATATAATTACATAAATCGAGACTTTTGAAAATTCGTTATTTTTCTAGTTATCTGCAATATCAAATAACTCACTGCCTACAACTATCGTATCTTTCCAAATCTCTAAATCTTCGAATCTAAATCATGCCATTTTGTTTTCTTCTTTTACGCTGTGCGCTCTGCACCATGCGCCAGGCGATTAGCTGCCGACTTTGAAAGACGAAAAAATTTTATTAAGAAGGTGTTGCGTAGAAAGAATCGCTAATGCGCTGGTTTTAGGGTTAATTTTAGAAGGCACGTTTTTTATAAGTATCTCTATAGTGGTTTCTTCTGCTTCAATCTTAATGTGATGAACATTGGCCTTGACGCTTGGGTCGGCAAGTATACAAACTTCAATGTTCTTTTCGCGAAAGAGAGAGCCGCTTTTTAACGTTGCAGCCAGGAATAATGTTGCCGCTACGTTGATATTTTGAGGAAAATGCCGTATCGCTTCGCTTACTCTTCCCCGGAACACGACCTTAGCTTTTTTTAAATTGGAGATATTAATTTTTTTCTCAATAAGGTATTGCGCTCCCGCAAGGCCCCTGGGAGGCTTTGAAGTAGTTAGGGTAATTTTTTTTATTCTGCCGCTGCTTAGAGCGCCTACCCCGTCAACTCCGCAAATGGCTCCCGAGGGTATATACACATTGATACCCTTATTTTGCGCTTCTTTAAGTATTGAATGATTTCCTATAAATGCCCCGACACTTAAAATCACCACGTTCTTTTTGAATTCCACTGCTTTTTTTAAAACTAACCGCGCAGCTTCAACAGAGGCCGTCTCGATAACTAAATCCACGCTTCTAATCAAGGATTCCACATTTAGAATACTCGGAGTAGAGTCAAGTTTGTCGAGCAGGTTTTCTGCTTTTTCAGTATCTTTATCGGCTATGGCCCAGAGAACGGCTTTATCCTTGAGGTAATTCTCGATAAAGTGCCCCACGCCCTCTCCTATTGCCCCGCAGCCGACTATTCCTATTTTTGTTTTATTCATGGTTTTAAATCCTTACTATTATATTGTCTATAAGCCTTGTTTTGCCGATGTATGCCGCCAAGGCAATCAAAACATCACCCTTTATTATTTTTTGTTCGCTTAAATAGACCGTATCTACAATTTGCACGTAGTCTATATTATCGGTTTTTGGGCGAATTTCTTTTAAAATAGCCGTAATAATTTTTCTTGAACGGCGTTCGCCCTTTTTAATTAACATTTTTGCGTTCAAGAGGGCATGGTACAAAACGGCGGCATCAATACGCTCTTTTTCGCTTAAGTACGCGTTGCGCGAGCTAAGAGCGAGGCCGTTTTTTTGCCGGATAGTAGGCATTACTTTTATGTTTATGGGAAAATTTAAATCACCCCCTATATGCTTAATGATTGCTGCTTGTTGAAAGTCTTTTTGCCCGAAATATGCAGTATCTGGTTGTATGATGTTGAATAATTTCGTTACGGCCGTGCAGACCCCTTTAAAATGCCCCAGACGCCATTTTCCGCACAACGGGGTACTTAAAATTCTCTCCTCAACGTAGGTAGAAAATCCAATAGGATACATTTCTTTATTCGAAGGGCAGAATAGCAAATCAACCTTCTCATTACGCAGAAGCTCTATATCATGTTTTAAAGTTTTAGGATAGCGCGAGTAATCTTCGCTGACACCGAATTGAATGGGGTTAACAAAAATGCTTACCGCAGTAAAGTTACACTCTTTTCGGCTTGCACGCACAAGCGACAGATGCCCTGCATGCAGAGCGCCCATGGTAGGCACAAAGCCTATGCGTTTGTGTTTCGCGCGCGCTGTATTAATCGCCTTACGGGCTTGCGGGATTTTTTTTGCGATGACCATTTGTTTTTGATGTTTGGTTCAATCTCAAGAAGCGGCTTCATTACAAATTCGCGTTCAAGCATGCGCGGGTGAGGGATCGTCAAGTCCGGCTCGTTAATTATAGACTTGCCATACAAAAGGATATCTAAATCCAAAGTGCGTGGACCATCTTTTACGGTTCTGGCTCTCCCAAGGCTGCTTTCAATTTTTTGTAACCGTTTGAGTAATTCTCGCGCTGATAGAGCCGTTTCGATTTTGATTACCCCGTTTATAAATTTCCCCTGAGGCGGTCCGCCTACCGGATCGGTCTCAAGCAGCGAAGATACTTTTTTAATTGTTATCCCGGGTTCAAGGCCTAAATATTTAACTGCTTTTGCGATATTTTGCAGCCGATCGCCTATATTAGAACCTATGGCAACAAATGCACGCATTGCGTATAAACCGGAAAACTTGAAAGTACTAAAACAAAGCTATTGCTTTCTCTAATATTTCTTTTTCCACTGTGAGTGCAAAGCGGATAAACCCCTCGCCATATTTTCCAAAACCAATTCCCGGAGTTGCAACTATCTTTTTTTCTTGAATTAAGTATTTAGAAAAATCAATAGAAGATGTAAAATTAGGGGGGAGTTTAGCCCAAATATAAAACGTTGAGTCCGCGTAGACTTTTGGAAAGCCTTTTTCGAGAAGCTTATGAGCAAAAAAATCCCTGCGTTCTTTTATTATAGCGCGTATTCTGGTTGTGTAGCTACCCTCTTTTGTTAGCGCAGCCACTCCGGCTTGCTGAATTGCGCCAAATATACCTGAATCAATGTTGGTTTTTACTTTGAGTAGCCCCTTAATCAGGTTTTCCGCACCGCATGCCCAGCCGATACGAAAACCTGTCATGCAAAAGGTTTTGGAGAAGGAATGAAATTCAATCGCGATTTCACGTGCACCCTTAATTTCAAGGATGCTTTTAGGGATACGTTCAAAATAGATTTCTGAATAAGCGTTGTCATAGGCAAGAATAATACCGTATTTAAGGCAGAAATTAACCAGGGTTTCCAAAAAATAGGCAGGCGCAACGGCTGTCGTGGGGTTATTAGGGTAATTAACGTATATTATTTTTGCTTTGTTGCGCACGGTAAGGGGTATTTTTTTTAAGTCAGGTAGAAAATTATTTTTTTCCAGCAACGGCAATTCATAAGTTTTTGCTCCGGCAAAGATAGCAGCCCCTCGGTAGCCGGGATACCCGGGATTGGGGATTATTGCGTAATCTCCCCTATTAACAAAGGCCAGGGGTAAATGAACGAGCCCTTCCTTTGAACCGATTAACGGAATAATTTCTGTATTTTCGTTTAAGGTGACGTTAAACCTGTCATGGCACCAGTCTGCAATTGCTTTACGTAATTCATACTTGCCTTGGTCGAGCGCATATTTTTGGTTTTCTTTTATCAGGGCTGCCGCATGGAGCTCGGTAATGATATTTTCCGGCGCAAAGATGTCAGGGTCACCGATACTTAAGTCAATATAGGATATCTTTGCCTCGCGCAGTTCTTTTTTTTGCCTGTCGATTTCCGCAAATAAATACGGCGGAAGCTTTCGCAGATTTTTGGAAATTTCAATTTTTTTAATCATTTTACAGAAGTTTTAGGCTAGAGAGCCAGTACGTCATTCATTGAGTATAGGCCTTTTTTTCTTCCGGTTACCCATTTCGCCGCGACTATAGCGCCTTTTGCCAAGATGTCGCGCGTTTTGGCCTTATGAGACAGCTCTATGATGTCACCATCGCTCTCGAATATAATTTTATGGTCCCCGATTATCTCATCTTCCCTGATTGAGCGTATGCTGGTATCCTCAATTCTAAACCCCTCTTCCCTGATTATTTGAGCGATTTTCTTGGCAGTTCCGGAAGGCGCATCTTTCTTATGTATGTGATGCGCCTCTTCTATACTGGGAACGTAAGAAGAAAGTTTTTTTGCGGCGGCTCTGATTAAAGTAAAGAATATATTCACTCCGGTGCTCATGTTCGGGGAAAAAACAATTGGTATTTTTCCAGCCGCTTCTTTGATTTTAGCGTATCCGGAGTCACTAAAGCCAGTTGTCCCGATAACTGCACTTTTTTTATACTTAATCAGATAAGGTAAATTAAGCAGGGTTGCGTTTGCCTCGGTAAAATCGATTAGGCAGTCGCAATTTTCTATTTCTTCCCGGCTGTCAGAAATGGTTATGTTGCCAAAAGCCTTTCCTATATCTGGATGCCCGTTTTTTTCTAAGGCCACGGTTATCTGTAAATTTTCATCATTTTTGGCTAACATAAAAATCCGCTGGCTCATTTTGCCGCAAAATCCAGTAATTCCAATTTTGATCATAGTTTCCTTTACCAAGTCTTCTATAACAAACCGTAATCTTTCAAAGCTTTTTTAAGTTTTCCCAAATTATCCGGCGACATTGCGCACATGGGCAGGCGCAAATCCGGCTGGCATAAGCCCAGTAGCCCCATGGCAGTTTTAAGCGGTATGGGGTTGGTTTCGATAAACATGGCTTTTGCCAGAGGAAGCAATTTATAATGCATATCTTTTGCTTTTTCAATATCCCCTTTCTCAAAATAGTTTACAAATTGCGCAATATCACGAGGGACGATGTTTGCTACAACAGAGATTACTCCTGTTCCGCCGATGCTTAAAACAGGTAAAGTGAGAGAATCGTCTCCTGAAAGCAGGTCAAAATTTTTGCCGCATAGCTGTTTCAGGCGTGACATCTGATCCAGGTTTCCGGAAGCTTCTTTGATGGCGGTGATATTTTTGCAAGCTTTGCTCAATTGCGCTACTGTTTCAGGCTCGATGTTTACACCGGTCCTGGAAGGAATATTATAAAGAATCATCGGCATATCTATAGCAGCCGCGATAGTTTTAAAATGTTCGTACAGGCCTTTTTGGGTTGGCCGGTTATAATACGGGGCAACCTGCAGACTGGCAGCTGCGCCGGATTTTGCGGCATGAGATGTCATCATTACAGCTTCTTGTGTAGAGTTAGAGCCTGTTCCGGCAATAATCGGAATTCTCCCTTTCGCCAGTTTAACGCAAAGCTCAATAACCCTGTCATGCTCTTCGTATGTTAAAGTTGCCGATTCTCCGGTGGTACCGCAGGGTACAATTCCCGAAGTCCCGTTTTTTACATGAAATTCTATTAAACTCTGTAAGGCCTTTTCATCAACGTCAGCGCCATTGAATGGCGTGACCAGAGCGACTATGGAACCTTTAAAATTCATAAATCCCCCTATAAACAACTTGTGTTTTTCCTTCCAGCCAGACATCGCTGAAAGGTTCACCGTACTTCGCAAGGTAAACTTTTAATATTTCCCCGCTTTTGGTTTTTACTCGGATTAATTTAGAGTTTTCGGTGTTTAATGCAAGAAAGGTTATAATCGCTGAGGCAGTGGCGCCTGTTCCGCAGGCAAGGGTTTCATCCTCCACGCCCCTTTCGTATGTACGCACGTTTATAAAATCATTACTTAAAATCTCCACAAAATTAACATTTGTGCCATTCGGCTTGAATGCGGGATGATAACGTATGGTTCGGCCCAGGAGGCTCACGTTAATTTTCGCAAGGCCTTGGACAAAAATAACCGTATGCGGCACTCCAGTATTTACGAAATTTACACGCAACAGCTTATTATTAATTTTTATTGGGATATGCAGTTTTATATCCCTAGGGTCAGTTAATTTAATCCGGATATTATTCTTTGCTACTGTTGATTCTATGATGCCCGCTTTTGTTTCTATTTTTATTTTTCCGCCATGCGCCATGCGCCATGCGCTTTGCGAGAATGCCGCGCAACGCGCTCCATTACCGCACATTTCAGCCTCCGAACCGTCGGCATTAAATATTCGCATCCGAATATCTGCTTTTTTAGATTTTTCGATAACCAGTAAGCCGTCTGCGCCTACGCCAAATTTTCTATCACACATCCGCTTTGCAAATTTTTTGTAGCTTGTAGCTTGTAGTCTGCAGCTTGCAGCATCGATGACGATAAAATCATTCCCCGCCGCAACCATTTTTGTAAAACTAATTTGTCCAGGTGTCATGCTAGCCAACCCTTGCTATAATCTCATTTTTTATTAAATCCTGAAAACTGTCCCGCTTTCTAATTACAAATACCTTGTCATTTTTTACCATTACTTCTGCGGCCCGGCGCCGAGAATTGTAATTACTGGCCATACTAAAACCGTAAGCGCCAGCGCTCATGATAGCCAGGTACTCGCCTTCGTCTGCATGCGCCAAGACGCGCTTTTTAGCGATAAAATCAGCACTCTCGCATATCGGCCCTACTACATCTACTGTTTCGTGCGACGTAGGGCGCAAGGCGCCTGAGGCAGGAAGAATTTGATGATATGCTTCGTACAAAGCCGGCCGTATCAAATCATTCATCGCA
>JAQTOI010000070.1 GCA_028713415.1 Candidatus Omnitrophota bacterium | reverse complement strand
ATTTCCTTCAGTATTTCCGATAGTGCTTTTTTGTCAAATTTTCCATTGGGGTTGAGTGGTAAATTTTCTCTTGGGTAAATTGCCCTTGGAACCATATATTCCGGTAAGCGCATAGCTACTCTTGTGAGCAGAGATTTCACATCCACATTATTGTCTCCTACAAAAGCAACTACACCATCAGCTCCGCCGGCCGTAACCGGCCATCCGATAGCGATTACCGCCTCAACACCGGATTCTTCACGAAGAACCGTCTCAATTTCACCTAACTCAGCACGATATCCGCGGATTTTAATTTGGGAATCCATCCTTCCCAAAAATACCATCGGACCATCTTTGGTAAGATATTTCACGTGGTCACCAGTCCGATAATAACGTTCTTTATGCCCGGGAGGACACACAAAAGCCGCCTTAGTATTCTTCACATCTTGCCAATACCCAGGTGAAACCTGCGGGCCGTTTAAAAGAAGTTCTCCAACGCTATCAAAAGGAACTTCTTTAAGGTCCTCATCTACAACTAGAATTTTTGCGCCCGGGTTCGGACAGCCGATAGGCACTATTCCATTGTAACACTCCTGAGGAGACTTTTTAGGATCCCATTTATAAGACATTATCGTAATAGTTGTTTCCGTAGGCCCATAGAGATTCTCTACGATAGAATTCGGGGCGGCTTCAGCCCATGCCTTAGTGACTTCCGTTGGAAGCGCTTCACCACAAAAAAGACTAAACCGAAGTTTTGGATATTGATTGGGCTTCAGTACCCCGAGGCGCTTCATAAAGATGGCTGTAGAAGGAACTGAAAACCAAATAGTTAAATTTGATTTATTTATAAATTTATCCGGCTTGAGACGTTCTTTATCTGAAAGACAACAAATGCATGCCCCTCTCTCCCAAGCTATAAACATATCAAATACTGATAAGTCAAAGGTCATATCATATATTTGAGAAAAACGGTCATTTTCTGAAATATCATAACGTTTAAGCATTATGTCGATATAATTTGTTACATTCCGGTGGGTAATCATCACCCCTTTGGGCAGTCCAGTGCTTCCAGATGTAAATAAGATATAGGCAATGGATTCTATGGACGTTTCTATTGCTTTCCATGAAGTGGCCGGTTCGAGATCGCACGCTCCCAAAAAAATATGATTGGGCCATCGTTTGGTAAAAGAGGCAACGTCTTCCAAATCCGAGATAATTATAAGTTTTTTGTCATTTATGCCTTCCAAAACTTCATTCAATTGCTTCGCCGATTCTGAATCGACGACCATACTGCGGCACGAGGACCTCTCAAGCATCATTTTTGTGCGGTTTGTTGGGAAAGTTCGATTTAACGGAACATAACCATGCCCACAAAAAAGTGAAGCGAGAATTCCCGCAAAGGCAGTTTGGCTCCTGTAAGCGAATACGGCTGTTAACGGGGGGCTGTCCCGGAGCGAATGTTTTGTTAATGTCGCGGAAAGCGAAGCTGCTTTTATCGATAAATCTCGGTATGAAATTATTTCTCTGTTAACTTCAAGCGCCGGACGATCGGGAAAATTTTTGGCGGAACGTATAAATCCCGATCCCAATGTTCTTGCGCCATTACTAATAAAACTTTTGTTCATATTATAGTAATATATCATGCAGATAAAATGATATCAAGGTCATATAGCTGCTCAGTGAAATATGATTTTTGTGATGCTACTTTCCCTTCTTTGTGGTATAAGTTTTTATAGATAGGTCAATATAACGGCTTTGTGTATTTTTACAAAAGGGAGTGAATCGCTCTTGTTACAAAAAGACTCTGAAACAATGGGTATTCCGCGGGTAATATTTCTGGGTACCGGACTTTCTATGCAAAAGCTATTGCGAGAGATAACTAAAATCAGCGGCCTGGAGTTTGTCGCTTTATACACCACTCTCGGTCAAAGCCAAAAAATTGAAAAACAGGCTCATGAATTACATTTGCATCTCGAAGAGCTCAAGAATCTTGAATTACCGTCCGGAGAAAAAAAACTACAACAGTATAGGCCTGATTGGATTTTTAGTGTTCTTACTCCTGTAATATTATCACCCTCTATCCTTTCGATACCCACTCATGGCTGCATCAATATGCATCCTGGAAAATTGCCAGAATATGCGGGAAATGATGTTTACCAATGGGCAATCCGTAATGGTGAAAAGAAATTCGGTGTAACGTTGCATTGGATGACGCCGCAAGTAGACGCTGGTCCAATCATTTACTTTAAAGAATTCGATATTTCTGAAAAAGATACGGGGCTCTCTCTATTTATAAAGTGCGCCGATTCAGGAACCGAGCTTATTTCGAAAGCGCTGACAGAAATATCTCAGGGAAAACCGCTACCAAAAATAGAGCAGGATTTGCGTAGGAGAAAAATTTATTTGCACAGAGAATCGCTTGATGGAAAGATATCTTGGAAGTTGACCGCACGGCAAATTGTAGATTTTGTCCGTGCCGGAGATTATGCTCCTTTTAAATCACCTACTTATTCTCCTTTTATTTGCCTAAAGGGAAAACAGATAGTCGTCAAGAAAGCAAAAATAGCTCATCTGAAAGGTGGGATTCCTGGCGAAGTCATTTCTATTAACGAGCAGGGCATTATTGTAGCTGCTATAGATGGAACGAGTGTTATTTTTACTGCTGTCGAACTACAAGGGAAGGGTAGATTCTGTGGTTCAGCAATAGCGAGCAGCCTAAAAATAAAAAATGGGGATAGATTTTGACCTCCGCCCCCTCCTCCCCCCAAAAAAATCTAGACAGTTTACAAGTTGAGTCTCCTGGTGTTTTACCTAAAAGGCAAATTAATAATAGGCATAAGCCTATCCCTGATTTCGGCTAACAACCTGCGAGTAATTGGCCAAAGCTGCCATCGAGCAGGAAGCGCAGGGTCTATATCTACAGAAATGGGATAAATCATGGAAATATCTACTTCTCCTTCTTTACTTTCAACAGGTATAGGGTTAGAGATATAGATGCGTTGGCTCAAAGAAGGCTTAAATGCATAACCTTTGCCATTATAACTTAATATCTGCGCTACGGCATCTCCATAAAAAAAAGGCGCCTCAACAATAACTTCTTTCACGCCCTGAGGAATTGTCAAAAAAACTTTTCGTGAGTACATACGAATATGCAATCTTCTATCTTCATATCTAATAGCATAATTAGAACGAAGAATACCTTCTGCGGAAAGCCATTTAACAGGACCAAAACTATTTGTTAGATCCGCTGCCTGCGACAAGATATTTAAACCAGACTTCAAATCCCGTTGATGAAAACAGAGTACTATGGGCTTCCTAAGAAAAATATTAAATATCATATCTTCTTCTTCCGTTATTGATCGAAGAACATTGTTAATGTAGCGGCGGCTTATAACGGGAAAACAACCGTAAGTCAATTCAGCGCAATACCAATCCGCCAATAGCATTTCCTCCGGAATACAATCTTTCAGAGGCAATCTGGCAGAATACAAGCCTTCGTACTTTAAATGCAGCATTGCGATTATGCTTTCTTTTGAATATGTTTCATGCGGGGGGATTTGTATTCTTTCAATATGAAAACCAATCTTTTTTTCTAAACGCTCAATACGGCGAAGTGCTTGCGCAAGCATCCTCTCCCCGCCTTTAATAGAAAGACATTCCCTAAACTCTCTTTTCAAATGATCATTACCATGCATCAATATGGAAAAATACGCGTTTTTCCCTTTTAAAAACTTAAAAAAATACTTACGCGCTAACCATCCATCTACAGGGACTGTCGCGATTGATATGCAACACTTATTTTTTTCTATAATTTTAGCGACTTTATAAAAATGGAAATAGCCATAACTGCTAGCGTGAAAGTTAGGATCATCAATCATAATATTTGCTCTGAGCGGCGGTTCTTGCCAACCGCTGTTGCCTGTAATTTCCCTGATAAAGTGAACAAGCGCAACAAGCGCTAGAAACTTGCCTTTTACCAGTTGAGCCCGAAGCTGCTCACCCTCCAGCACTTCCCCTATAGGCGCCGCTATTACATAGGTTGTTGAATTAGCGGATGGGCTCAATATCCAAACCGGCTGGCCACAACACGCGGCAAGAATAATATCGCCATCATTTATGGATATTTTTTTAAATAAGGCCCCTCCGCATTCAGTCAATGACCTTCCTTGCAGGCACTTATCGATATGCGAGTTACGGCCGAAATCTATAAGCGACACGCTCCCCTTATCCAAAGATAATCTTGAATCAGTGAATATGATGGCTGGCATATTAATAGTTCTATCTCTCCAGTCTTCCTGATTATCAAATATTATGCCTCCGTCAAAATCTTCCCGTTCTCCCGTATCGCAGCCTACAAAATTAACATAAAAAATTTGTTCCAACGCCTTAAAAAGCCGTTCGCGTACCATAAATTCCGATCGTGGAAAAACTCCTATTGTTTTTTTCATAGTTAAAAAGGTTTTGAACAGTTTATAAGCTTTGCACAAGGAGCGAGTTCTGTCCCTCTGCAAGTTTTTTTCCTGAGTCACTCTTTTTTATCATTAACATCCTCTTATTTTTGCAATTACGTTCGGTTCCCTCTTTGCCGATTTTCGTAACTCTTTATTTTACCAGTAATTAGTCTTTACCATACCACTCCCTCAAGGAGTGTAAAATCCGAGTGTAACATTTTGTCCATCGGCCAACCGAAAGTGCGTATGTAGAGGCGTGGTCTAAATATTCTGCTGCTCGTTGAATTATTTAATTTTATCATTCAATTTTTTATAACTATCTTTGTAAACAAAATCAGGAAGTAATCTATTATCTGGAGCAAGCAATGCCTGAATATGTGCTTTTGCCCAAAGTTTATATCCGCGTGGATTATAATGCATGTTGTTTTTATAGTAATACTCGGACTGTTTGCTGTTTTTAATATACGGCTCCAGAAAACCAACTGAATCCAGATAAGGTATGCCTGCTTTCTGGGCTATGTTTCTAATCTCCTGATGAGGACGGATAGACCAAACTCTTTGACCGTTTTCTCTAAAAATTAATTGATTATAGTGCGGAGAAGAGGTAAATAAGAGTTTAATACGATTATTCTTGCAATATTTAGCTATCCTTTCCAAAATATCCATTGTAAATTGAACGTCCCGCTCTGTCTTTTGATTCCAGTTATTCTCAACCCACGTATATTTATTTACATTGTCTTTTGATCCTTTTTGTATCGGTCTATTTGCTATATTTGAATTTTTAGTTTTGTTACAAATTTTATAAATAAATCGATATAAGCTTGAACTATCAAAAAGGAATAATTGCATCTTATTCCAAAAAGATAATCTTGCCCACACATAGTCTGTACTTTTAAAAACGTTTATCGGAGTACAAACAAAAGGATTGCCTTCTGAATCAACTATAAGGTTTGGCCTATACACATAGTCATCGAAATTGTCTGTCATATCAACATTAACCACTATCAAATCAGGGGAATATTGAGAAATGATATAGCGAATCAGAATATAATAAATAACCGGAGAGTAACTACTTGTGCCGGTATTTATTACCTCAAATTTTTTACCTGATGTTGCAAATTTATCATTTAAATAATTTTCCACGCGACTTGGTACTGATTGCTCCATTGGGAGAGTGCCTTCAATAAATGAATCCCCCACATAAAAAATTCGATAGGTGTTTACTGGTTTTTTCAATTGAACATCATACTTTTCCAGCCATCCTTGTTTATTGTAAACATGTAGATATGGTTTAGAAAACTCGGGGTTGGCTTTAGCCAATTCTGTTTGATTTTTTTTACTATGGGGCCTCCATTTATGGTTTAATCTTGCGTCTGGAACAATGTTCTTATGCGAAGTGTCACCAAAATAACCTGTCACACATTCTATTAATAATATTAACGCTACGGGAATCAATGTAAGAACTACAAAAAGCATTAAATAAATGAGCGGCCTTTTTTTAATCGGAATATTACTTTTGCCAGCATGGCTCCAGGAAAACTTTTCCATATATTCTCAGGAAAAATAGAGGTTCTCCGTTGAAGAAACCCTTTTTGCTTTGACTTTTTTATTCACAATCAGTTAACCCCTTTAAAATTGCCAGAATCATCACGCGGTACCCTTCGACTCAGGCCTTCGGCCAAGCTCAGGGCAGGCTTACACCAACGTTCAGCTAAAATTTCACAATTTTTTTATACATGCGCCGAATAAAATTTATTTTTTTATCGCGGAATTTATTTATCTTTCTCCAGTCTTTTACGTAAGATTCAAATTCATCTCGCTTCATATCAATCTCTTTGAGAAATGAATCCAGCATAATAGGGGTTTGACGATTCTCAAGCTTTTTCGTCTCGATTTCCATCGCCTCATCCCTTGTCATTTCACCTAATCTTATTAAGCCGCTATGGTAAAGGGTGGTTGGTGTAAGGTCCGGAAACTTTAATGTGTGAGTATAGAAAGGTATTTCATGTAATAAACAATCCATGTGTTCCGGTTCTTGCGGCGCTTTCCAGTCCATCTCCTTTCTTAAAATATTGTAAATCTCCGCTCTGGAAGTATCTAGATAGTCAAAAATTGCTATCTTATGTATTAAATCAGGGCTTATATTTTTTATTTTTAATATCTTGCATATAACTTCTGCTATCTTTTGAATATACCAAAAGGAAGAACCCAAAAGCATCGGCCTCACATTTTTCTCTAAGGGGTCTCCCTTCATGACGCTCCTAAAGAAAAAAAGATCGCCGCCCTGGAATAGCTCGGGGATAATGCCTAGATAGCTGATCCTTCTGCCTCCGCCATTAATAACAAGCGGAATCCTAAAATTTTTCGATATAATTTGTGCACACGTACGTATCCCTGACATGCAAACTGGGCAAAAATTGCCACACTTTATCAAAAAAGATTTATATAGCTCCAATAAAAGCTTTCTGTTAATTTTGTAAAATATGTGGTCGGCATTAGTCATCTTAATAGCATTTTCTATGTTTGCTTTTGCATAATCCGACAGGAAACCGTTGTCAAATGTTACACAAAGACATTTTAATTTATAAACCTTATCGCATAAATAAAGAGCGTATGTGCTGTCCTTGCCGCCGCTCAGAAGTATCAAACAATCGTAATTTCGGCGTAATCGCTTTGCTCGTCCCAATATATCCTCAAATTCTCTTTTTCGCTGTGCCCTTGTGTTTCCCCAATTAGAAAATAGCTTATCATGATTTCTGCAATAACTGCATATACCATCCCTATCAAATGTTATGCCGGGCAGAGTCCCCGGCGTTATGCAGCGTTTGCATCTTTTTATCTCTTCCATTAATTCCTCCATTTTTTACTGACAAATTTAAAATATGCGAAATCGTCTTTTGCTCCCTGCGTCTGGTTTTATAATCCGGATTAATAAAATCAAGTGGCCTAAGCCTGTGAGAAAAGCTCTATGTATACGGGACTATTAAAATGCTTGTTTTATATTGGAGGCGGATTCTTGTTGCAGCCGTTGCTTCATTACATCCGCATAATTTGCTCCAAATGCAAGTTTCATTTCGGGCGGCATATTGTCAGGCAAACTGGGAGCTATTGCATTGTAAAACTCTTCTCCCGCTTCTTGCTGAATTTTCTCATCGTAAGTCATGGTTTTATCAATAAAATTTCCTAGCAATTGCTCTTGTGACATCGGATATTGCTTTACGATTGGTTTTGCCATAATAATCTTCCTTTTCTAAAGCTTAGTTGCGTTATTTTTTAGAAACCTCCGATTTTAGCCGGCTTTGTTTTCCAATCACGTTCGGTTCCCTGTTTGCGGATTTCCGTAATCTATTATCCTACTCGCACTTAATTCTTATAATACTACTCCCTCAACGGGGTAAAATCCGAGTGCCTGTCCTCCGAAGCCTTACCGGTTATGCTATATCGAGAGGCGAAGGAAGATAACAATTTGTCCATCGCCCAGCCAAAGGCATCAATAAGCGGAATCTTTAGCTGCGGGCCTGTAATATATTTTCAGTGCATTATTTGAAAATGGATGGATTTTAAAATTAGCCGTAACATAATTTTTGATTTTCTCGTCTCTGGTGATACGGCCTGAATTGCGAATAATCATCCATATAGTTTTAACCAGATTTTCCAGGGCCTCGAGTTGGGATAATTTATAAATGCCAAGGGGGTCTGTTTTATTAAGCCTTTTTCGTTTTTTAAATTTATCCTGAAGCAGGTAATCAACCGTTCCTTGGGCGTAATATGCCAGGAGAAAATAATTATCCGTTATTACGATATCCTCTGTCTTCAAATTTTTTATAAAATTCACTTGGGTTCCGGTAATACGAGCGCTGTTGCACGGAGAAGCGCGCAAAGATTTTTGTACGAGAAAAGATAACGGTAATAATACTATTATAGAAACATACACCAGATGCGTGAAAGCTTTAACGTTGAATACCCTACCGTAATTGCGAAAAAATCCGGCTATCAGCCTATTAGCCAGCTTTAAATCGCGTGACAGCGCGCTTTCGAAGAAGCTCGCAATGGTGATGATAAAGAATGGTAAAATAAAAAACATGTAACGATCGGCTTTCGACTTAAATATAAAACTAAATGCGGCCAGGGGAATAAGGAAACAACTTGCCAGATAGAAGCCCGCCTTTGGCTTTTTACAAATAAGAATAAAAAGCGCGATTGGATAGCATAGGAGCATTAAATTATATTCCTGCCATAAAAGGTCAAGGTAAAATCTAGGATTGTAGCGGCTACCGGAGACAACGAACTTAATGAAGTCATTTTTCATTATAAATATCACAATCCCCATGAGCACCGAGCCGGTTATTAAGCTCAACAAACCTAGCTTAAAATATCCGCGGTTCTGCGCGGGGTTAGGGGTTTTATTTAAAGATACCAGCCATGTTATCAGCAAAAAAAATATAGCTGAAGGCACAAAGAGGATGCTTTGCAGATGGATAAAAAAAGTGAAAGTGTAAAGGAAAGTAAAAATAAAATAATTTTTATTTTTATCAAACCAGCAACGTTTACCGCTGTCAGGCGCCTCTGCGCTCATTCTGAAAAAATAGAAGGCGCAGAATAAATAAAACAGCTGCAGCATTGAATACATCCTGCAGGTGATTGACCAGGTTACGAACAAAGGAGAAAAGGCGGCTAAAACCGCACTGATAAAGCCCGTGCCTCTGTTTATCAACCGTGATGCTACATAATAAATAGTCGGAATCATCAATAATCCAAAAATCAGGCTGGGCAGCCTCGCTATTACTTCGCTTACGCCAAAAAGTTTAAAGAATAAACTCACCAGATAAGTAAAAGCGATGGCTCTATTGTAAGGGCCACCCCATAAGGGCAATACCGGCTTGCCGGTTTCAAGCATCGCTTTGGCAGCATATACATGCCGGATTTCATCTTCCCATACCATATGTTTATTGATATTGACTATGCGCACAAAACCGGCGGCAGCAACCAGCGCCAGCAACAATATAAAGATTGTTCTTTTTCTTGCTATGGTGTATCTCATTTTTTTTGTTTCCCGGATTTTTGGCTCTTATAGTAAACTTTCATAAGAAAGTAGAGTTTAATGAGGCTTGGGATTACTTTCCAGATACGGCCAAAGCCATATTTCGAACGCCCATAGAGCCTTGGACGATGGTTGACCTCCATTTCGACCACCCTTGCGTTTTCTAACAATGACAGGGCGGGAGCAAATCTATGGAATTCTCCGTATGAAGGGAGATTCTGCGTTATATGTTTTCGGTAGGCTTTCAGCGAACAGCCATAATCGTGGAGTTGGACTCCTGTTATAACGGATATGATTTTATTGGCTACCATAGAAGGCATGACTCGCGTGAAAAAATTATCTTTCCTGTGCCTTCTCCAGCCGGAAACAACGTCATAACCTTCTTCCATTTTCTTTAAAAGATTAGGGATATCGCGCGGATCGTTTTGCAGGTCACCATCCATAGTTATAATCACTTCGCCTTTTGCTTCCACAATGCCTTTGCCCAGCGCGAAGCTCTGGCCCATATTATTATTAATCCGGATACCCCGTACGTTGGAGTCAGCTATTTGGAGCTCGCGCAAAGTACTTATGGCGTCATCGGTTGAACCGTCATCGACAAAGATAATTTCGTAAGGCCTGCCTATGCTTCTCATAACCGCAGTCAGCGAAGTATAGAGAATACTTATGCTGGCGTTTTCATTGTAAAGAGGGATCACTACTGAAATATTTTTGCACTCCAATTCACTCATCTTAAACCAGCTTTTTTACTGCCAAGCCTAAGCCAGCCATGCGCCAGATACCATTTGGCAGTTTGGCAAATCCCTTCTTCAACAGAAATCTTAGGAGTAAAACAGGCATAATCACGCATCTTTGCCGTATTAAAACAGTGGTCTTTGGTAAAGAATACAGCGCGCCGGCAATGAAGCGGTGGCTCTACTCCTATTTTTTTGCAGGCTTTCTCGCAAATGTACGCCGCCAATAATAGTGGCGCCTGCGGTATGTTCACGAAATGCACCCGCTTATTATAGCATCTGGCTATCACGGATACGATATCCTTGATAGAAATACATTGGGTATTGCCGCAAATAAATGTTTCTCCTTTGGCCTTTTGAAAAACGGCACAGTGGAGATAAAAATCTATCAAATCGGCGACATGTATAAGGTGATAGAGAATATTACGATTGCTAACCAAGGGAACCCATCCCTGTGCTACCATTTTAAATAGTTTAAACACGCGGGTGTCTCCCGGCCCGTATATAGATACTGGCCTGATTATGGTGGCGGAAAGCCCGCGCTTTTCAATGAATTCCCTGATAACAAGCTCCGCTTCCAGCTTTGTTTTCTGGCTGATATCTGACGGTGCCGGTATGCATGCCTCGTCGGCAGAACAAGCAACATTATCCCCATAAACACCGGTCGTTGAGGTATGCAGGAATCGTTTAAATCCCGGCTGACAAAGCGCTGCTTCAGCCAGAAGACGCGTGCTCTCAACATGCACCTTGTAATATTCGTCATCGGAAAGGTTCACCTTGCGGTAAACCGTAGCTAAATGAAACACATATTTGACACCGCTGCAGGCAGAACGCACGATATGCGGGTCATAAACGTTCCCGCGAAATAAGCGGGCGTTCAAACCTTCTATAGGCCCGGTGTCGGAATTTTTTCTTACAATGGCATTGACTTCAAACCCCGCAGAGATGAGCTTTCTGACCAGGCGGCTTGCAGTAAATCCAGCTGCCCCTGTTACCAACACCTTAGTCTCCCGCGGTATAATATCAGTTT
>JAQTOI010000069.1 GCA_028713415.1 Candidatus Omnitrophota bacterium | reverse complement strand
ATCGGGTTTTATATCCCCAAGATTAATTTTGGCCATTGTTTTTTCTACATCCTCACTGGAGCCCGACGACGTACTTGCCGAAGGCAAAGTGCTGGAGCCCGACGACGTCCCCGAAGGGGGATCAGCATCTTCCCGCCTCGAAAACGCGCAAGCCAAAACCGGCAAGGCTAAACAAATCATCGTAAGAAATATCCCTAAACTTAAGGAATTTGATTCCTTGTCGGATTCCGAAGCGTGCGTTATCAAGTTAGCCGCAGGTAATATCGGCGTATCCGGATTTTCGATATAAATCTTTAACACCCTGGACATAGCAGCGCTTATCTCTTCCACTCCACGCTTGAAAAGTTCGGACTCCAAGCCTTCGTAATCGCCGTGGTGCTCCCAATACATAACCTTAATTACCCTCAGCTCTTGACCTAACATATGTTTTACGACAACATTACGCCCTCTAATCATAACTCGCCGATCTTTGAGAAACTGAGAAATGGATTGATAGTCAATAAACTCCTCTCTTAAAAATTCTTCTGTGCCCTTTAGTCGTGTTGGCGCAGAAGCCCTGGGCTGCATTGGCCCGGTTCCGGCGGGATTAATTTTGGGAGTAATAATTAGCTTCCTTTGCTGCGCAGCAGCAGAAGACGGTTGTCCCAAAGGCGGTTCTTGGAATGACGAAAAGATGCTTCCCATTGCGGCTGGAGCTGATGCAATGCCTCTTGCGTTAGCTTCACGGCCAATACGGGATAACCTTGTCTGTTCACGACATACCATCTCAGCCCAATACTCACCTTGAGGATCGTCTTCATAAAAAGAAGCATCAATAATCAACCCATTCACCCTGTGGCTGAAACTGGCGTGAAATACCTCCTGATGCCCCTTAAATGATAGAGGCGGACGATTGTTTTTATAAATTGCGCTTTCTTTGTTTGCCACCACACGCAAAATATTGGAATCCCTAATGCTATCCATGAACCCTACGCCGGTATGCCCGCCATAGCCAAAACTGGTGCGCCGGTCAGCCATGACCTCATTTATAGGAAGATCTTTCGGAGCGACCCCATAAGAATGTTTTTCGTCCTTAAGCCCCCCTCCATGATCTACCACGACAACCCTAAATCCTCCTATACCTTGCTGGCCGTTTGCGCGTGCTGGTTTCTCAGGTTTGAGTAAATATAAAGCAGCTCCTTCCTTAACATGTTGTAAAATATTCGTTAAGCTGTGGATGATAAAACAATTTAAGCTATCTTTACGCCGCGCAAGATTTCCTCCTATCCTTAAGTTAACCACTAAAACCTCTTCCAGTTGCCTGCGTGCCGAATTAAACCTATCTAAATCAGATACTGTTTGCGCGTGGTTCTTAACGCTGACGATAGAAACACCAGAAAGGTTAATAAAGTTTCCTTTGCTTAACGCCGTAATATCTATTTGAGGATTACGTAGCAGCACAAAACAATAATTCCACCCGCGGCAGGTTAATTCCGTTAAAACTTCGCCAAAGATAAGTTGGTTGCCGGAAAGAAGCAGATTCTCCTGCGCCAAGTCAATAAGCTCTTCGTCCATCAAGGCCTCCAGGCGCACTCTCGCAGTCGAGCCAGCCGCAGATGATGCTGCTAACCCATGGGTATCGCCGGTTTTCCTTCCTATTATATATACCGTAACCGGATATTGCCTCGCATTGACCCAACCCAGATACGCGGCAAAAGAGCCTTTTTCTTTGGCTTTTTCAATCTTAATGAACCTCTGCGGCTTTTTGTTAATGTCCGGGTAGTTCTCCCTGCTCAATCTTGCCAGGCACTTCCATTCGCCCGCCTTAAGATAAACCGGCACGTCAAGGCCAAAAATCATTTTCACAACGCTCGCAGCGTGCAGGCGGCAAAGAACAGCTTTCTCATCATTGTTAAATTCGAATTTCGAGTCGAAATTCAAACCGCGCATTTGAGCCAGTTCTCGCGGGTTCCCGAGAATCTCTCCGGACCAATACCTAAGAAACATTTCGCGGGTTACGTCTTTTGGCTTACCCTTATGATTGACGCCCAAGATCCTGGCTATCTGCTCTTTACCGGGCAATGCCACTTTACCGTCAGATGTCCGATGGTCGTAAAGCACGAAAGTCTTATCGCCAATAACGGGAGCTTTAGCGGGATCTTGCCATTTTAACAACGCAGGCCCGCTATGTTGCGCATCTGTCGCTTCGGGCCTTATCCATAATGTGCCCCACCCTTGAGGGTTGCCAAGCTGGTCACACGAACATAAGCGATAATCAAGATATTGCCGGGGAAAATATGCTTCTGAATTGAGATAAATCTTTAGATCATCCAAATCCATGCCTATGAGCGCTTGCCTGCGGACAACGCTTGAAAGCTGCAGTGTTATAAAATATATCTTTAATTTTTCCCGGAAAGGGTCTTTTTGAGAATCCACTATTGCCTGCAGTTGCTCAAGGACACTATCCGTAAGCCGCGGTATTTCATAGGAAGCGGATAAACCTTCGGCATAACCCTGTTTTCGCAGCCATTCCTTCGCGGCCATCGAAATCAGCCAATCATCCTCAACTGCCAAAGATTGGACTATCAACGACTTGGCCTTTTCTCTAATATCAGGTGTACCGCTATCGTCGATTTTGAATACCATCCAATATGCCAAGAAACGCGCGCGCAAAACCTTACTTTTAAGGCTTTCCGCCATGATCGGTAAGACAAAGGCGGCTCGTCTGGGTAAAATACGTAAAACTTCGTCGCGAATACGTTTCGATGGATGCGAGAGCATTCCACAAAGAAGGCCAATAGATTCTTCGCTATTGATCTCCGCGAGGTTGCGCATGGCATGGATGACGAAAGCCGGATCAGGATGACGTATGATCCTTTGGCAAAGGCTCATTACAGCATGGCGCACCGTTTCACCATTTGCCATAACAGCGTCATAAAATTCTCTCTTTTTATGCAGCTTGTCTCTGGCCTGTATCAAGAAACCGTTAGCTATGCCTCGTTCGTTTTTATATCTTATATGATCGAAATCTTTTTCTTGGCTGTTTTCGGAGGCTTCAAACATGCGTTGAGTCATATCTTTCAAGGATCTCAGGCAAAATTCTAAAACCTCCCTATCCAGTGGTTCCATAGCGTAGTAAAACATGCGGCGGGAGATCGGGCTATCCCTTAGCGGCCAGTAAAGCTTCCTATATATAGGTGCGACCCACGGCGATCCGGAAGAACGCAGCTTCTCGAGCCTATCGGACTCCGCTTGCATCTCATAAGGCAACCTCTCTAAAAACTCGAATAATTTTGTTTCGCGGACAGCAAGCTGCTCCAGAAGCATATCGCGGCTCTGTTCCAAAAAGGTTTGAGCCGTTGTTCTGCCGGCTTCCGGTTGCATAAGCTCAATCTCCTGGCAATCATCATTTTCTGCCGAAAGGTAATGGTAGAACTTCATCCCCGCAGGGCCTATCAAGAGGTATCCGCCTCGCCCCTTATCGAAATCTACGGCTATCCCGAATTGCCGGTTAAGATTGCGCATATTCACAGGCCGCGTTTTATGCTTATGCCCATGGACTATACGACATATACCGTAACGACGGAATGCATCATCGAAATCCGCTGTTTCGCGCAGCACGCCGTTTGACCATACAGGGGAAGCACGCGTTTGCGACAGCATTCGCAAAGCAGGGTCATCATGCCTTGCCGCTTCCTTTAAATCAGCTGCCACTTGATAAAGGGCATCAGGGCCTGCCTTACCTTTATAGAACAAAAGCGGTTTACCACTACTGTAAAACTGTGGAAAAGAATGCAGGTAGGCAGTACCGTAAAAATCTAAATATAAAATTTCGTGGGTCCCCTGTATCCAGGCGCGCATCTCGCGAAGTTCCGGGCAGGCCCGTATAGCTGCCAAATCCATAGGCGCTTTTGCGCCTGAGGCGTTTTGAGCATTAAATTCGTCAAGAAAAGCTCTTCCGCCGAATGCCATAAAAAGTTCGAGCGAATAATCATCCCCCAGCATGCCGCGCAAAAAGAAAAGGTCATTGTTCCCCAGTAAAGGCACTAGCCGGCCTTGCTCTACCAGCGGCTTTATCGTCCTGTAAATTTCCCATCCGCCCTTGCCGGAATAGATATCGCCTACGAGGATAATCTTTTCCGCGGCGTGCCTGTCCGCCTGCCGGATAATATCACGCAGGCGCCTTTGGTTACCGTGGATATCAGAAACCGCGACATATTTAGGAAGAGTCGTTGAACCCGGGAAATTTATCTCTTTGTAGATAGCGGCAAGACTATCCTCTAACGCAGATATCTCAGCCCTCAATTTTTCTATTTTTTCAGTGGGGTAGCTTAACGGCAAAGATTTGCCGGATTTATGCCTTGAAGTAACTCTTAGTGTTTGGTCTACTTCGCTTACGTAACCTTCACCTATCAACCTATTAAGCGTTAATGTGGTTTCTTGAGAACCAACGTTTCTCTCTTCCAACGCGGTCAGTAAAGTAGCTCTTGGCATAGGGCATATCGAGAGTATACCTCTTATTATTTTAACTATATCCGGCGCGGCTGAAACCGGTGTTTCGACATTTCCATCTCCAGGGCCACGGCTTGGAGAACTTGCGTAGCCGACGGGGTTTTGTGCCGGTGGAAATAAATTGTTCATCGCCATCGCTCTTCCCCGCTCTAATTGTTCAATATGTAGATGGTTTTTAACTACCTTTCTCAATTTTCCTGCTTTAGTGTCAAAAATACGGAGCTCATTAATGAATCCGATAATAGTAATGTCCTCCCGCATGACAAAACCATGAGGTTCCGGCCCGGTTTGCTTCCAGCTACTTTTGCCAAGATCGAATTTACTGCCCAACGTGACGAGCGCAACAACTCCGTTCCCGATATTTTCCCGTAATTTCGTAGCGGCTTGAGGTGTTTGATAATTTCTTCGCTGTTCTTTACTGACTTCTAAAGTCTTTGCTATTAATGCCACAAGGACACCTTTGCCAGGGTGTTTGACAAGAGTAAAATCAACAATCTTCCTCCGGTTGCGGCTATCCGGCACACTGCCGGGACTACTGACGGCTTTCGCTTTCTTGAATAGGCTTCTAACCAATGGGTCCATCTTGATAGACGCCTCTAAACCAGAATGTATTCTTTTGATATTATCGGCAGCATCGTCTGACATTGGCATAAAACTGTTACCGCTTACCCATCCGAAAGCGATTTCGTGATCGTCAAAGACAGCGGCCGCGATATTACCAGGTACACCCGTCAGGACAACGCCGAGGATACCTCCATTTTGAATATTATCGCCTGATTTAAAAAGAGTGTGTTGCGGATATCTGATAATCGAGGCGCCTGAAATGTCTTGGATAGCCTTAGCATGCACAACCGGCGAGCTTGAGGCTGGATCTTTGTTTTGCATTGCATCTTTTCTTTGAAGAGGGTCACAGATTACTTGTCCGTCAACGACTAATTTATAATCCAGCCTGCCATGCGGCGGAAGCGGCATATACAGATGAAAAAGATCCGTTCCCAGAAATTTAGAGAATTCTAAAGGTTCACCCTCATTAATCAAGCTGCATATCAGGCTAACAGATTGAGCTCTCCCCCTATACAGGAAAACCACGTTATTACCGTTATCCGTAACCAGTGGAGTTCCGATTTTGTTTACTTCCTGCCAGAATTTAGATAAAAGAGTTATTCTTTCTGACGCTACTTTCGACGTGCCAAACTCGCGCATAAACTTTAGAAATAGAGGCGGAATTTGTGTTGCTTGCGGGGATGCTTCTTTTGCGGATGTTTTTGCGGCAGGTTTATTACCTTTTGTGGAAACTTTAGATGGCGGCGCGAGAGCGCGTTGTGAAAATAAAAACCTGTAAAGAAGATACGCCAATAAACCCACCGCTAAGCCTGTGACTATCACCGCGGAGCCTATTGCGATTTTCGAATCCCACATTGCCAAAAGTGGAATTGGTAAGGAAAAACTATAATTACTTTTTGGTTCTATAGGCGAAGAGATAACCTGATGGCTGAGAGATGCGTTTATTGAGCCGCCATCGGCTGTCGTCCTTACTCCATCTCTGATAAATTGCCCGAATATCGCCAAAGCAGTCAGCTCCGAAGGAGCCTGCACTCCTCTTGCTAAGAGTCCCGGTTGGTTAGGATAATAAATGCACTGGTTCGAGCCGGGTGAGCTTGCGGGAGTTGAGGAATCTTGCTGCGCCAAGGCGTGAGATCCTTTTTGTTTGGCGAATTGGATTTCTCGCACTACGCCCATGATCGCATCCGCCATTTGCTCAATAGGAACCGTACGGCATCGCTCATTTAATCGTGCCGCTGTTTTAGGCATCTCATATTCAAAGATCTTATCGTTTGCCGTTGATTCTGCTTGCGCCAGCACCATACCGCCTTTTCTTGTAACTATCTGCGCCCCCTGCGAACCGTCATTTCCGCAGCCTGAGATTACTACTGCGATTACATCGCTCCCAAGCAGGCCAGCCGCACTTATAAACAAGTTATCAACCGAGTGCATACTGCCGGGAACGCTGGCGGCTGAAACTTGTGCAAATAACTTGCCGTGTTGATCTATCTTAAGCGTTACTCTTTTACCGATCAGTATCATGCTGTCTTCTAGGTAATAATTATCAGGTTGTTCGGTTTTAAATTTTTCACAGAATATGATTTTTCTGGGCGATGCACAGACATAAGCGGAAAATCCTTCATACCCTTGAAGGGTTTTAAATTGTTTAGTCTCCGGTATCAATAGATGTTCGCTAACCAATAGCGGCCCAAATACGCTCGGCAACCTGTCTATTATCTCAGGTAAAGCATCCCACCCATGGGTTGAGGCGCCCATAACGATAACCGGCATGGTAAGTTCAGACGGCGAGGAAGCTTTTCCGAAATCCTGTTCCTGGCTGTCTATCGGCATAGGCGTTGCATCCATATCGATATCATCTGTGGTAGTCTGCGGCGAATGAAACCGGCTATCATAGTAAAGCGCGACTTTCTTTAATGCGCCGGTTGTTGAATCATAATAGCAAAAACCTCTTCTGTCGGGATATTGGGCGCACTTAAACTGAACACAGTAGCGCAAAGTATTTTCCGGATAGAATGGCCTGCCTAATTTATCTGTTTTTACGCTAATCGAAAGGGGCTTCCCATTGAAACTATAGATAAAGCTATCAAGAGTACCGTGCCATTTAGGCCTGTCCGCAGCGGGCACCATTACCCCTCCGTTAGCCAGCCAATAAATGTTCCATTGAGCTTTGATTCTATTCTGAAAAGGCCCCATAGGGATACGGGCGATAGCGCCTTTTGTATGCCAAAAACCTACAGGAGGATAAGCATATACTACCGTAGTCAAAAATGTCTTATTTCTGAAAAGAACAATTGAGTTTATGGGTATCTGCGGACGGGAACCATCAAAAGGGGCATCCTCCCATAATGAAGCGACCCAAGCATCAGCGCTGATATGAGGAGCGGGGTCTATCTTTATGATGGGGCGTTCCATATCTTTCCATATTTTTATGTACTGCATATATTTTCTTTCTAATATCCAGAAAGTCACCCGGCCTTCCACAAAAAGCCCTTGCGCAACATCGCTATTCGGTTTAATAACCCGTAATTCCTGTGGTAAATCCGCGCGGACAATACCGGAGATAATTTCCCTGACATTGGAATAATCAGAAAGCGGCATGGTACGAACTCTCTGCAATACCCACTGATCTTTTCTCCAGAGAGCGTAACGCGCGATCGCAAAAGGCTTTTTAGTAAGTTTGCTTTTAACTTCAAGTTCAATATCGTATGCTTGGCTGGCCACTCTGACAATAACCGGCACAGCGCTGCGTCCCTTGTAATCTGAAGAAGCAGTATAAACAAGCTCTTTAACTCTCGAGCCGTCGCGGGAGCTGTATAAATTGGCAAGACGGACCTCTCCGTTACGTTTGATAAGTCTTGGGGGCAAGCGGGATAATTCCTGAGGAACTAAAGCGTCAGATTTCATCACAGTCATAAGTTCCCTTAAAGTTTGATCGCTTGGCACGGCAAGTGTTCCATCCCGCACAGGTTCTTTTCCGTAATAACCCTCTAAGGCCGCGTGCTTTTCCGCATTGCGGTTTTCCTCCAGAATTTGCCTGTTTGTTGAATAAATCATTTCTAAATCATTCAGTTCTTTCAACGCTGCTTCTTCCATGGCGGTATGCCTGACCTGTAGAAATCCGGCTCTTACTCTTTTAATTTTTTCCTGTAATTCACCCAAAAGTTCCGTAATTTCCTTATCGTGCCGCTCGTCAATCTCGTTAATCTGCCTGAATAATACGCCGGGTATAATAGATTCGACATAACCAACCGTTGCTTTAGCTTTATTTAAATGATATAACAGCTCACGAAGGCGAACGGCAACGTAACGAGTAGCCTTATCAGCTTCGATCGGCTCTAGCGCCTCAAACAATTTCATAGCGGAATTCAGTTCATTGGCGGCTAAATTGTAACGAGTTATTGAGCCGTAGACTTCGGCATCAAAAATGTGTTGTTGGATACGGCCAAGAATTGGCCTGAAACTTTCGGCTTTGCTACGGTTAAATTGCGCTTCCAGTACTCCCTTAATAAGTTCCACAAATATTGCGCGGGGTTGGTTACAGGGAGCAATCGCTTGCGTCGGGGAGCTCGACGATTTAAACCAAGCTTCTTTCGTTTGCAGGACACCTAGAGCAAATCGTTCACAAAAACTATCCAACTCATCTGCCCTACCGGGAAATTCCACGATTCTATCTTCTATCAACAACGCAATACGTTCCACTAACGTAGCTGTTATCTTTCTTTCCTTAAAATTTAAAACATTCCTTGAAAAATCCGGGTCCTTGAATTGTATCCATGCGGCGATGCGATTTACTAAATTTCGCGCACAAGATAAGCCTTCGGATATACCAGGTTCTAATTCTCCGTCTAAACCAGGAATCTGGACGGCTAACTCTAAAAACTTCACGAAACGATTATGCGCTAGCGCTTCCCTGATTGCGTCATCGCGGCCGGATATTTCTGCCACGCTTCTTTTAATATCACGCGAAAGCAAAGTGGGGATGCGTGCCTCAAAATTTAGCTTTTCTTCAGGGGAGCCGTCCGGTTTTGCCGGACGGAACCAATCCCAACGGCAGAAATTTACCATTTGACCGGCAAGTGTGCGTGTTTCTTCGAGCTTCTGCGCGGGATTACTATAATTCCAAGCGTACCAGCTCACAGCTCTTTCCGAATAACTTATCTCTCCGCGGATAGCCAGTTCTTCTTCGTTTTGGAAAAGGGCGGCAATTTCAGCCGCTTTCTCGAAAATCCTCGCTTCAGGATTAGCCGAATGGCTGATAACCCGCTTTTTAAACACAAGAAGATTCACTTGGGCGCAATTTAGCAATGCTAAAAGGCGCTGTTTATTCACAAGGCGCGCTATTAAATCCCAACTATGCCGGATGCCGTTATATTGTTCGGAAGGTTTAAGCTGCGGGGCGGCGGAATCCTGAAATAATTCTTCCAATTCGATATATGCAACGGCAAGATACTTGGCTAATTGCGTTACGTCTTGGCCACTTAAGGCCTGCCTGCTTTCCAATTTGGCTGCAACCGCTTGAGGTAACAACCCATAATAAACAGCACAGCGCAATGTCCCGGCTTTTGCCGAAATAAGACGAGCAGCAAGCCCCGGAAAATCTTTATGAGCTTGTGCGGCAATTTGCTCGGCCCAAATTAAAGGAAATTTAAGCCTTTTCCATTCATTGGTTAAAGCCTCGTGTAAAGCTTTAACTTCGCCTTGATTTCTGTATCCAGCCTGGAATCCAAAGCATGCGCTGTTACCGTCTTTTGCCAAATCATAAAGCGGATAAGTCCTGTTCCCAGTTTCAAAAACAACCGGCTCTTCTCCCAAAATTTGCGCAATTTTAAAAATCAACAGGCGCTGGCTGGCGAGACTGCCCCTACGCACTATGTCATTGAAACTAGAGCTGTCCATCGACAAAGGTTCTGACAAATCATCTTGCGTCAGGCCTTTAGCGTATCTGGCCAAAGTTATTCTTGCCTCTATGGGGCCGGCTCGTAGAGCTTCATACTTAGGCTTTAGCGTCATCAGAAAATAGGGGCTGCAATGAAGAGTCTGGCTGACAGCTAACACTATTGCTGGCGCCGGTAATTCCACCTTTATCCTTAACCAGCTGCGTACTAGGCCGGCGCTTAACCCGGCTTTAACACCAAGCATTTCATCTCTCCAGCCCAAAAAGCGCGACAACGCAATGGCGCGTTCCGTAAAAAACTTCGTGCCAGCCAGTACTTTTTGAGCGTCTGCAGGAAATTCTTCAATACCTTTTTGATCACCCAAGTCTGGCTGCCAGGCAGGCTTTCCGTTGCGCGATTTAAAAATATCATTCATTGCTTCTACAAGCATAGCTGTTGCGCTTTGCAGCCTTTGCTCATCTGAACAAGCTCTGGGAATGCCAAAACCGGCTAATCTGGCGGCTGCTGACGAGGGCCTTGTGCTAAAGCCTAAGCTAGCCGCAGCCTTGCATACATCACCTTTATTTTTGATTACCGCTTTTAAAACTTCCCGTTTTTCAGCGAGCTCCAAAGTTATAATCGGTTGTCCATTTACTTCAAAATGGTTAGACGTAAGCCACCCTATCGCTAAAGCCATTCTTTCTTCTTCTGTGCCTTCTTGCGTAGGAATACCGTATGCTCGTAAAGCCGGACGGATATTTCTGCCAAGCCGGGCTGAAGTACACGATATACTGCCTTCGCATTTTATAAGCGCTATTAAAGTTTCTTTCTTAAGAAGCTCCCTGATAGGTATTATTTCGTATTTATCGATATCGATAACTAAAGATTCTTGCGCTAAAGCTTGCTGCGCCTGATTACCTTGGCAAACTGCCTGGCCGCCTACAACGATTCTTTTTAGCCCTGTTTCAAGATGCCAAATATAAGGCGGTATCAATTGTGCTTCAATTTTAGAAAAAATTGCTTCTAATGCCTGAACAAAGGCTTCTTTTTGTCCATGCCTGCGATCATCTGTTACAAATTGGCCTATCGGATAAACACACACGGTCCCGCCGGTAATTACTATAACGATACTTTCTACGCTTACACGTTCAACCGCATCTAAAATGCTTTGCCTTAATTCAGGCATATCGTGTTCTGGTTGCCCGGCTAAAAAAATCTCCGTATTTACATTTCCGGCGGGTTTTGCCGCAATAGCCGCTTGGTTGCGCAAACCGTTTTGCGCACTTTTGATTCCTGCCTGGGGTACCTGGCTCTGTAACGTTCTCAAATAGACAAGCGCCGG
>JAQTOI010000068.1 GCA_028713415.1 Candidatus Omnitrophota bacterium | reverse complement strand
AGAATTATCGATTATTAATTATCAATAATTATGGCTATAGCAGTCCTTGTCACAATTCCGGAAAAAGATGCCCAAAATATGGCAAACATGCTTTTGGGCGAGCACGTCTGCGCATGTGTGAACATAATACCAGGCGTACATTCTTTATTCTGGTGGGAAGGGAAAATCACCGCGGCAGACGAAGTAATCCTTCTAATCAAAACAAAAGAATCACTTTACCCTAAATTAAAGATAATGATAAAAAATAACCATCCATATAGCGTCCCGGAAATCATCTCATTTAAAATAGAGCAAATAAACGCAGAATATCTGGAATGGTTGAATAGAGAAGCTAACGCAAACCCCGCGCTCTAATTCTAAAATGATAGAAAGTTTGCTCATAAAGATGGAAAGTTTTTTGCAGGCTTCGAGCGTGCTCGGGGTAGCCGTAAGTTTTCTTGCAGGCATACTTTCAAGCCTCTCGCCGTGTATCTACCCGCTTATACCCATAACCTTAGGGGTGGTGGGAGCAACCCAAGCTACCTCGCGCGTGAAGGGTTTTTTGTTAAGCGTAACCTTTGTTTTAGGCATTGCTACAACCTATACGGCTTTAGGAGTTATTGCATCCATCTTCGGGGTCCTGCTAAGCAAGTTTTTTATCAATCCATTTACTTATTTTACACTTGCTGTTATTTTCGCGCTCTTAGGTTTATATACTCTTGACGTGATCAAGCCGAATATATCGTTCTTTACTCCCTCTTACAACTCGAAAAGCGGAAGTTTCTCTATTTTTATTTTAGGAATGGCCAGTGGATTTGCGCTAATTCCTTGCAACATTCCTGTTGTAGGCGCTATATTGAGCATCCTTTCTTTGAAGAAAAATATTCTCTACGGCGCCCTATGCCTTTTTGCATTCTCTTTAGGCTACGGCTCTATCCTTATAATACTTGGGACATTTACTTCACTCATCCATAAATTGCCAAAACAGGGTTTATGGCTTATAATGATAAAACGCGCTATCGGTGGGTTGCTCATAATAACCGGCGTATATTTCCTCATAAAATTTATAAATATACTAAAATGAAAAAATTATTGCTTGTGTCATTCATTTTACTGATAAGCTGTCTGGCGTATGGGCAGGATGAACATTTTAGCGCTTTAAATGGGGTAGAAATAACTCTTGAAAAAATTACTTCTTCTCCAAAAGTGGTACTTTTTTTATGGACGACATGGTGCCCGTATTGCCGGAAAGAAATCGAACGCCTAAGCACTGATTTTTCTGATACCTCAAAAAATATCGATTTCTACTCTGTAAATATAGGCGAAAGCCGCGCAACCGTAGAACAATTTGCCAAAAAAGCGAAATTGACCGCCCAAATAACCGAAGGAATTCTGCTTGACCCCAGTGGCGTACTGGCTCAAAAATACTCCGTCATAGGAATACCTACCTTTATCGTTTTAAAAAACGGAAAAATCGTCTATAGCGACCACCATCTTGATCAGGAAATTCTGAACAATCTTTAATCATGTCAAAGGGTTTATTTTTGGACTTCTATGAACTTACTATGGCGCAAGCCTATTTTAATTATAAACCACAGGCCTTCGCCACTTTTGACCTCTTTATCCGCTCAGCAAAACGCCCATTTTATGCCGCCTGCGGCATAGATGACGCTTTAAAACATGTTTGTGAAATGCGTTTTGCCAAAGAAGATATCGATTACCTGCGCGAACTAAAATTTCAAGACGATTTTCTTGATTATCTGAAAAACTTCAGCTTCAAGGGGGAAATATGGGCAGTTGAGGAACCGGAAATAGTTTTTGCCCAGGAGCCCCTAGTGAGGGTAACCGCAAATCTGATTGAAGCGCAATTAATAGAAGGCCTTCTTCTTAATTCAATTAATCTGGCCACAACTATTGCCACTAAAGCTTGCCGTATAGTTGTGGCAGCCAAAGGGAAAAGTGTTTATGATTTTTCGCTGCGGCGGACTCAAGGGTGCGACGCGGCCCTGGCAAGCGCAAAATATTCGTATATCGCCGGCGCAAAAGGCACATCTAATACTTATGCCGGATTTCTGTTTAAGATTCCTACCTCAGGAACCATGGCTCATTCTTTTGTTATGAGTTTCGACAGAGAGATTGAAAGCTTTAAAGCTTTCGCGAAAACTTTTCCTACCAGAGCCATTCTTCTCGTTGATACCTACGATACCAATAAAGGCATAGAATCGGCTGTTAGGGTAGCGCACGATTTGAAAAAAGAAGGCATTGAACTCGCGGGAATACGCATTGATTCGGGCAATATCGCGGATACTGCGCATTTTGCGAGAAACCTATTTGATAAAGAAGGAATGATCGATGTAAATATTCTTGCCAGCGGAAATCTCGATGAGTTTAAAATCGAGAAACTCTTAGCTTCAAAAGCCCCAATCGATGCTTTTGGCGTCGGCACTCACATGGGTTGCTCTTCAGATGAGCCTTACACCGATGTGATTTATAAGTTAGTAGAAATAATGGAGGATAATCACGGTTTTATCCCGACAATGAAATTAAGCGAAGCGAAAACAACCATGCCCTATAAGAAGCAAATCATGAGGGCTTATGACAAGAATAACATTATGGAAACTGACACGATTATTCTTGACACGGAAAAATGTAAGGGTAAAAAACTGCTTTCAAAAATAGTCGAGGGTGGAAAACGTATTTTAAAAGAGCCTGACATAGAAGAAAAACGCGCAATTTTCGCAAAAAAAATTAAAGAAGCCCCCCTTGGCCTTCTCAAGAATACTCCCGCCTATACGTATAATGTCATTGTAAGCAAAAAACTTGCCTCTTTAACCGAACAGTTAAAGGAGCAAATTAAGAAACGTATTCTGCCTAAACCTGTATTTTTCGATATTGACACTCAATACGACTTTCTTGATAAAAAAGGAGCACTTTATGTGCCAAACTGCGAAGAAATTATAGCTCATATCCGGCAACTTAAAAAATGTGCGCAGCAAAAAGGAATTTTTGTTGTCTCGTCTCAAGATATTCACGAAAGCGACAGCGCGGAATTTAAAAAATTTCCTCCCCACTGTATACGCGGCACTAAGGGGCACAAAAAAATTACCGAAACGCTATTGCCTAAATACAAATTTATTGAAACACACAGAACGTATTCTTTCGAAGAATTACGGGCTATCACGCGTAATTATCAACAGGTTATCCTGGAAAAAAATGTTTTTGATATATTTTCTAACCCTAACACGCGCAACATGTTAGAAACACTGTATCCTGATAGGATTTATGTCTATGGCGTAGCGACAGAGTACTGCATCAAGGAAACAATTGAAGGATTAATTAAATCTGGCTTTTACGTTACTTTAGTAGAGGACGCCGTAAAAGAAATATCTAAAAAGGAGAAAGAAAAATTTTTTTCTCTCTGGAAAAAGAGAGGCGTTTCTTTCATAAACACAAAAACTCTCCTCCAAAATCCTTTCGCATCCTTATAACATTGACACCCTAATATTTTTGTGATAAGTTAACCCGAATTATGGAAAAGAAAAAACAAATAATCGGGATTATCGGGTATGGCAATATGGGTAGTGCCATTGCCCAAAGAATTAAGCAGGCGTTTGAAGTTTTTATTTTTGATAAAGACACCGGCAAAGTTAAATCCGCTGCGGGCCTGACAATCGCGAAAAATATTAAAGAACTCATCCAGAATGCCGGCATCATTATCCTCGCCGTAAAACCTCAAGATTTTGATACTGTCCTAACTGACATCAAACATGATGCGGCCGATACATTGATTATTTCTATCGCCGCAGGGATACCGACCCAATATATGGAAAAAAAGCTGGGTAATGTAAGGGTAATAAGAGTTATGCCTAATTTACCAGCGAAAATAGGCAAGGGTGTCACCTTTATATGCAAAGGAAAATTTGCTACCGAAGATGATTTGCATTTCGCAAAAGAGTTATTTAACCACGTAGGCCGGACACTGGCCCTTAGAGAAAACATGATGGATGCCGCAACGGCGGTTGCCGGAAGCGGGCCTGGCTTTCTTTACGACCGCTTAAGCGACAAAAAAGCAGCAGAGTGGGAAAGGTATGCTTTCGATGTCTTTATGCCGGAGTGTGAAGCTTCAGCTCTGGATAGAGGCTTTAGCCCACAGCAGGCAGAGCTGATAGCAAAATGGGTAACCGAAGGCAGTCTTGATTTATTAAAAATATCAAAAGAATCTCCTAAGGTTTTATGCATACAAGTTACTTCAAAAGGAGGAACTACTGAAGCCGGATTAGAGGTTTTGCGCAAAGGAAACGGTTCTCTTAAAGACGCAACCAAAGCAGCTCAAAAAAAGGCAAAGGAATTGACAAGGAGGTAATATGGCGCGTATAGGCGTAATCGGCGGAAGCGGGCTATACCAGCTCGAAGGATTAAAGGTAAAAAAAGAAGTTGCCGTTACCACTCCATTCGGTAAGCCTTCCGATAAATTTATCCTGGCTGAACTTTCCGGACGGGAAATAGTATTTTTACCTCGCCATGATAAAAATCATACCATAGGGCCCTCCGGTATTAACTATAGGGCAAATATATACGGAATGAAGCAACTGGGGGTTGAGTGGATTATTTCAGTTACGGCCTGCGGTTCGCTGAAAGAAAACCTCAGGCCAATGGATTTTGTAATCCCGACGCAATTCGTCGATAGGACAAATCAAGCCAGGCCGCAAACATTTTTTGATAGAGGCATTGTGGCGCACATAAGTTTTGCTAATCCGGTATGCGAGCACTTGGCTAAAAATTTATACGCTGCCGCAAAAAAAACAAAAGTTAGATCGCACTACGGAGGCGTATATGTAAATATGGAAGGCCCGCAGTTCTCTACGCTGGCAGAATCAAATCTTTACCGCTCCTGGAACATGGATATTATCGGCATGACTAATATGACGGAGGCCCGCCTGGCCAGAGAAGCAGAAATATGTTATGCCACGCTGGCTGCAGTAACCGATTATGACTGTTGGCGACAAACTTCTGAGAGCGTAAGCGTTGACATGATACTCGCTAACCTTAAACGCAACGTCGCAAATGCAAAAGAAATCATAAAGAAAGTTATCGCTTTAATTCCTGAAAAACGGACATGCGCCTGTCAAGACGCCCTGCGATACGCTATAGTTACCAATTCTAAGGCTATACCTAAAAATACGAAGAAGAAATTAGGCTTACTGATAGGAAAATATACCAGATGAATATTCTTGTAGTCGGCTCCGTAGCTTTTGATACTATCAAAACGCCTCAAGGCTCTTGCAAGGAAGTTTTAGGCGGTTCAGCTACATATTTTTCTTTAAGCGCGCAGTTTTTTTGCCCGGTGCGCTTGGTTGCGGTAGTCGGCGAAGATTTCCCGGATAATTACATTGCGCTTTTTAAAAAACGCAACATCGATTTATCGGGATTGAAAACAGAAAAAGGCCGCACTTTCCGCTGGGAAGGAGAATACGCGCAAGACCTTAACACCGCTGTTACCCTGGCGACGCATCTTAACGTATTCGCAAGCTTCGACCCGCAATTACCGGAAAGTTATAAAAACAGCAAATACGTTTTTCTGGCTAACATTGATCCCGAGATACAGGAAAAAGTTTTAAAACAGGTGCGTGCGCCAAAAATAGTTGTATGCGACACTATGAATCACTGGATTGCAAATAAGCGCCGGAGCCTGGTAAAATTTTTAAAGCATGTTGATATTTTTCTGCTTAATGAAGGGGAAGCCAGGCAATTATCCCAGGAGCACAACTTAGTCAAAGCCTCACGCGTGATTTTAAAACTTGGGGCAAAACGCGTCGTTATCAAGAAAGGCGAGCATGGCGCGATGATGTTCGGCGGAAATTCTCATTTTTCCGTTCCGGCATTTCTTCTGGAATCAGTATTTGACCCAACCGGTGCAGGAGATACCTTTGCGGGCGGATTTATGGGGTATCTGGCTAAATGCGGAAAAATTACGGAACGCACTTTGCGCAAGGCGGTGGTTTACGGGAACATCATGGCCACATTTGCGGTTGAGAAATTCAGCGTTGGGCGCCTTTTGGAAATCAATAGAACCGACATCAATAAACGCTTAAAAGACTTTAAAAATTTAACCGGTTTTTAATTGCTATGGATTATAAAGATACATTAAACTTGCCGAAAACCCAATTCTCGATGAAAGCCAACCTTGGCCAGTTAGAGCCTAAGATACTCTCGCTTTGGCAAGAGATCGGCGCTTATGAATTGCTGCTGGAAGAAAGATCTGCATGCGAAAAATTCATACTTCATGATGGCCCCCCGTATGCAAACGGTACTATCCACATAGGGCACGCTTTAAATAAAATCTTAAAAGATATCATCATCAAATATAAAACTATGCGCGGATACCTTTGCCCTTTTGTAGTCGGTTGGGATTGTCATGGCCTGCCGGTTGAGCATCAGCTTTTTAAGGAACTGCGCCTAACCAAGCACGACGTTAAAATCCTTGATTTTCGAAAGAGGGCCAAAGAATTCGCTTTAAAATTCGTAAACCTGCAAAACGAGGATTTTAAGCGTTTAGGTATTTTTAGCGAAACTAAACCCTATTTGACTCTTAACCCTGAATATGAATACGCGACTATCAAGCTCCTTGAAAACCTTGCGGCATCGGGTTACATATACCGTGGCAGAAAACCGGTTAACTGGTGCGCAACCTGCGAGACCGCTTTAGCCGAAGCAGAAGTAGAGTATAATGATAAAGAGTCGCACTCAATTTATTTCCTTTTCAAAGTTGTGGGCGATAACGGGGCATTGCAGGAAGAAAATGTATACTTTCTTGCCTGGACAACCACCCCCTGGACATTAATTTCTAATGTTGCGCTAGCCTTACACCCGGATTTAGAATACTGCCTGTTTAAACATAACGGCAAAACTATTCTAATGGGCAGAGATTTATTACCGAGCTTACAGGCAAAATTGAACCAGACATTTGCTGTTTTGAAATCATTCAAAGGCGCAACCCTGGAAGGCATAAAATTACAGCATCCTTTTATCGACAGGGAATCACCGGTAGTGCTGGCGGATTTCGTCTCAAGCGAAGAGGGCTCTGGCTGCGTCCATATCGCACCCGGCCATGGAGAGGAAGATTTTTCACTGCATATCCGCTATAACCTGCCGATAATCATGCCGGTAAATGATAAAGGTATTTTTGAAGAACCGGAGACTTTTAAAGGAAAAAATATTAAAGAAGCAAATGAAGCAGTCATCATAATGCTTGAGGAACGCGGAGCGCTCCTAAAACATGAAAAGATTTTACACTCATATCCGCATTGCTGGCGTTGCAAAAATGCGGTTATTTTTCGCGCAACAAATCAGTGGTTTTTAAAAATCGATCATAACGGTTTGCGGGAGAAGCTGTTAAAGGAAATCGAAAATGTAAAGTGGTTTCCGGCATCCGGTAAAGAAAGAATGAGCGCGATGCTAAAAGAACGGCCAGATTGGTGCCTATCGCGCCAGAGGCTCTGGGGCGTACCGATACCGGCAATAAAATGTAACGAGTGCGGCGAGGTAATATTGGATAAACAAATCATCGGCCGTACCGCTGAAATTTATCGCCTAGAAGGCTCAGATTCCTGGTTTAGCGAATCCCTCGATAAATTCATCCCTAAAGACTTTTCTTGCTCCAATGGCCACAAAAGTAATTTTTCAAAAGAATCAGATATACTTGATGTGTGGTTTGAGTCAGGAGCCAGTTTTTTTGCTGTAGTGCAGAATAACCCCCGGTTGCAATTTCCCGCTGACATGTACCTGGAAGGAAGCGACCAACACCGAGGATGGTTTCAGGCTTCCTTGATTCCGTCAGTGGCAAAAATGAACTGCGCGCCTTTTAAAACCATCCTCACGCACGGTTTCGTCGTTGATGGAGACGGGCGAAAAATGTCGAAGTCACTGGGTAATGTTATAGCCCCACAGGAGGTCAGCGCCAAGTACGGAGCGGAAATATTACGCCTGTGGGCCGCCTGCAGCGATTACAGCGAGGACGTTAAAATTTCCGATGCAATCATCAAACAGCTCGTTGACATTTACCGGAAAATACGCAACACCATACGTTTTATCATGGGCAATCTTTATGATTATGAAGAAATAAACGATACTGCGGCGCAAGACCTTTGCGAAATTGACCGCTATATGTTAGGGCGCGCGCAAAATTTTCTTGAAGAAACGATAGAATCATATGAAACATTTTCTTTTTATAAAGCCTGCCAGAAAATTTTCAATTTCTGCAATCTTGATTTGAGTTCTTTTTATCTTGACATTTTAAAGGATAGACTATATACTTTCTCTCCAAAATCGAAAGAAAGACGCTCAGCTCAGTTTGTTCTCTGTTATATTCTAAAAGTCCTCCTTAAAGTAAGCGCTCCTATTTTATCTTTTACAGCGGAGGAAGCATACCAAGCGTGGGAAAATCTCACAGGCAGGAAGAAAACCGTTTTTCTTGAGACAATTGACCAGGAACGTTCTGGAACCTGGAAAGATAATATGCTTGCGGCGCGGTGGGAAAAGATAAGGCTACTGCGCGAAGATGTTTTAAAGGAAATTGAAAAACACAGAGAACAAGGGGCTATCGGAAGCTCTCTTGAGGCAGCAGTCAGCCTTACCCTGAGTGAAGCTGACTACTCCGGCTATAAAAACGACGCCGAAATATTGCGGGAAGTTTTTATCGTTTCAAAAGTAACCCTAGAGGTGGGCCAATACAAAATTGTGATAAATAAGGCAAGTGGACAAAAATGTTTGCGCTGTTGGAATCGGAAAGATGAAGTAGGAAATAATAAAGAATTCCCTCAATTATGCAACAGATGTTCACAGGCACTTAAAGGAGGCGCATAATGAAAAAAAAGCTCACCAGAAAAGAGTTAAACGTCTACCGCGAAAAACTCATAAACCTCAAAGAGCAATTCTTAAGCCAAATTAAGGAAATTTCCGAAAATACTCTCATGAAAACGCAAAAAGACATCTCCGGAGATATGTCAGGTTACTCACTTCATATGGCTGATGTTGCCTCGGACAATTACGAAAGGGACTTTAATTTAGGGCTGGTGAGCGATGAGCGTTCAATTTTACTTGAGATAGAAGAGGCTTTAAAAATGATTGAAGATAAAGTATACGGCATCTGCAAACTCTGCGAAAAGCCAATCGCTAAATCTCGCCTTAATGCAATACCATACGTAAAAAATTGTAAAAAGTGCCAGGAAAAACAGGACAAGCAAACAAGCGCCTAACCCATGGGGTAGTATGGCTCATTGCAACGGTAGTATTCCTCTCTGACTCACTCATAAAAAATTACCTGCGCCAGACAGCTGCCTTTCAATCTTTCCCAATCATCGAAAACATCCTGCATATTACTATAGTTTTTAACCCGGGAGCGGCATTCGGAATCCTGAAAGGCAAAACCACCATGCTTGTATATACCAGTATATTTTTTATCATTTTCTTCTTTACGTTTATCAATAAAGAAAAAAACAGAAATTTACTCTTTTTAATTTCCTGCGGCTTGATTCTGGGTGGTGCGGCTTCAAATCTCTGCGACCGTCTTTTTTTAGGCTATGTGGTAGATTATATAGACCTGCGCATTTGGCCTGTTTTTAACCTTTCAGATTCCTGCATCAGCATAGGAGCGGCTTTACTGTTTTTAGATTCCTTCAGAAAGTCAAAAGTAAACCCATGCAAAAGAGATTCATAGTAGCTATAGAAGGGGGCGGCAGGCGGCTGGATAAATTCTTGCAGCAGAATATCGATAGCCTTTCGCGCACGAAAATAAATACTTTAATTAAAACCGGGAAGGTGACGGTCAATGGATGCTTGAAAAAACCGAGTTATCTACTGAAAGAAAAAGAAGAAGTGGCTATATCGGTAGAGGAAGAACAAAAAGATATATTGAAACCATACGACTTTACAGTTAAAATTATTTATGAAGATGAAGATATCATAGTGGTAGATAAGCCTTCCGGTTTAACCGTGCATCCGCCGAATGCGCAGGTGCAAAATACGCTTATCAATGCTCTTTGCAATATGGGAAAGGCACTTTCATCGGTCAGCCATATCCGGCCGGGAGTAGTGCACAGACTCGACAAAGGAACAAGCGGCGTTATGGTCCTGGCAAAAAATAATTCTAGCCATCTTAATTTAATAGACCAGTTTAAACAACGAACCATAAAAAAAGAATATCTGGCAATCTGCTGGGGAAAAATAGACAGAGATAAACTGACGGTTGACCTGCCTATCGCCAGAGACAAAAATAATCGCTTGAAAATGCGGGTAAGTTTTATAGACGCTAAATCCGCTTATACAGAATTTTTTGTTATTGAGCGCCTGAGGAATTCTGTTTTATTTTCTATAAAACCACGAACCGGAAGAATGCATCAAATTAGAGTGCACCTGAAATTTATTGAGCATCCCATTATCGGAGATACAAAATATGGCATAAACGACGGCTATAAAGAACTTTTTTTACACGCACATAAGCTGGGGCTTTATCACCCGCATACCAATGAATTTATGGAGTTTGTTTCGCCTATGCCAGAGAGGTTTGAAAAATTTATTGGAGAACATAGCTGAAGTAGTAAAACCCAAATTACAAACAAATTTCAATAACCAAAATCCCAATGACAAAATGTGGGAAAAATTGCTTAGTAATTTGTAAATTGTTTGGAATTTGTAGTTTGTAATTTATACCGATGAAAAAATATATTATAAAACCCATATCTAATATTAAAAAACAAATAAGCGTGCCTCCGGATAAATCCATATCCCACCGTGCGGTTATAATTTCTTCGCTTTGTAAAGGTAAAACCCTGATTAAACCGTTTCTCGAAAGTGATGACACCTCAAGAACTTTATATTGCATGAAAAAACTGGGAATAACTGCAAAATTAACAAAAGGGGCACTTGCTGTTACGGGGCAAGGCATGCAGCTTAAACCTAAAACAAAAAAAATCCCTGTTGAACTTTTTGCCGGAGAATCCGGAACAACCATGCGCATCCTAAGCGGATTGCTGGCAGCTCAAAAATTTCCTATTAAATTTGAAGCTTCAACTCTCTTAGAAAACAGGCCCATGGAAAGAATTGTTTCACCCCTGCGGAAAATGGGAGCAAATATAAACGGCACCCTGCGCAAAGACATGTGCACTAGCGGAGAAAAAATATACCCACCGCTACTTATTGAGCCGTCGAAGGAAATAAAAGGAGAGAAATTCGAGCTTCAGATTTCAAGCGCTCAAGTTAAATCTGCAATTATACTGGCGGCTCTCTTTGCTAAAGGCAAAACAATTATTCGAGAGCCTTACAAATCGCGCGACCATACAGAGCGCATGCTAGAACTTATTGGGGCAAATATAGAAGTAAAAGGTAAAACCCTGATTTGTAATCCATTTAAGCAGCTCTTGTCACCTAAAAAAATATTTATT
>JAQTOI010000067.1:2261-11435 GCA_028713415.1 Candidatus Omnitrophota bacterium | reverse complement strand
GGCTCTACGCCGAGCGCGTCCCCGCCGAGGTGACGACTGGGCGCCGGTTCGACCGCTGGTGGAAGCGAGCCCGGCGCGAGCAGCCCGACCTCCTCACCTTCAATATTGCGTGGTAAAAATCCCGCGCTTCACTTTTGAAAAATTTCCTCAAGCAGACCCGGTCCTGACCACTTCCATGAAGTCTGTGGGAGAGGTAATGGCTATAGGCAGGACTTTTAAAGAGGCCCTGTTAAAGGGCTTGCGTGCGCTTGAGACCGGAAAAACCGGATTAAACTCTCTAATTGCCGAGGATAAGCTTAAGCTTTCTCCGGAGGAGCTAAACGAAAAAATAAAACAGCAAGTCAGGATCCCTACGGATAAGAGGATTTTTTATATTGCCGATGCTTTTCGCGCCGGTTTCTCCCTCGAAGAGGTTGCCGCCATCTCTTATGTAGACAAATGGTTTTTAAGCAACATCAAAGAGATCGTTGATCTGGAGAAAGAATTGCATAAAAAGAGAATCGATACATCAACCTTACGCCTTGCAAAAGAACTGGGTTTCTCCGACAGATATCTGGCGGAATTATCCGGCAGCGATGAAGAAACCATAAGGCTGGAACGTGAAAAAAATAAAATTGAACCGGTGTATAAGCTGGTAGATACCTGCGCCGCAGAATTTGAGGCTTATACCCCGTATTACTACTCAACATACGAGAGGGAATGCGAAGCAAGGGTTTCCGATAAAAAGAAAGTTATGATTTTAGGCGGGGGCCCGAACAGGATAGGCCAGGGTATTGAATTTGACTATTGCTGCGTGCACGCGGCTTTTTCTCTGAAAGAAGAAGGCGTGGAAGTAATCATGGTTAATTGCAACCCGGAAACCGTTTCTACAGACTATGATACATCGGATAAACTCTATTTTGAGCCCATTACTTTAGAAGATGTCTTAAATATCGTGAAAAAAGAAAAACCATTCGGAATGATTCTACAATTTGGCGGGCAGACCCCGCTCAACCTGGCCCTTGGCCTCGAGCAGGAAGGAATCAACATCCTCGGCACCAAAGCTAAATACATTGATATTGCCGAAGACAGGGATAAGTTTCGCAAGCTCCTTGAGAAATGCAATTTAAAGCAGGCTTCAAGCGGCATTGCGCATAATATGGAGGAAGCAAAAAAAATCGTAGCAGCCCTGGGCTATCCGGTAATGGTACGGCCCTCTTATGTTTTAGGCGGCAGGGCCATGGAAATAGTTTACGACAGCCTAAGCCTAGAGGTTTTTATCAGCGAGGCACTGGCCAGTTCGCTGAATCAAAGCATTTTAATCGATAAATTCCTTGAAGACGCTATCGAGGTTGACACAGATGTCTTGGGCGATGGTGAAAATTTTGTCATCGGCGGGATTTTGGAACACATCGAGGAAGCAGGAATTCATTCAGGCGACAGCGCCATGTGCCTTCCCACCTTTAGCCTGCCGCCCAAGACCGTGGATAAAATACGCGAAATAAGCTATACGCTGGCCAGAGAACTTCAAATCAGAGGCCTTATGAATATTCAGTTTGCGGTTAAAAATAATGATGTATATATTTTGGAGGTAAATCCGCGCGCTTCACGTACCATACCCTTTATCTCTAAAGCAATCGGAGTGCCTCTGGCGAAACTTGCCGCGAAAACCATGCTGGGGAAAAAACTTCCCGAAATCGGTTTTACCAAAGAAGTAATCCCGCCGTATATGAGCATGAAAGAATCGGTATTCCCGTTTAACCGCTTCTTGGGCGTTGATACCATGCTGGGGCCCGAAATGCGCTCCACCGGAGAGGTGATGGGTATTGACAAAGATTTCGGACTGGCCTATTTAAAGAGCCAGCTTGCGGCTTCTCAATTTTTGCCCAAGGAAGGCAAGGTATTTGTTTCCGTAAAAGATAAAGATAAAAAGGGCATAGTTCCCGTTATTGAAGCACTGCATAAGCTGGGTTTTATTATTTTTACTACCGAAGGCACAGGGCGCCTCTTAATGGAAAAAGGAATTGAAGTAAAAATACTTCCCAAAGTTACTGCCGGCAGGCCAAATATTTTGGATTATATTAAGAACAGGGATGTCCAGCTGATTATCAATACGCCTTCAGGCCGCATCCCGCGAAAAGACGAAATCATTATCCGTTCTACAGCCACATTGTATAATATTCCCGTGATTACCACCGTTTCCGGGGCGATTGCTTCGGTAAAAGCCATAGAGTTTTTGCGCAAGGGCAAGGTTACGATAGAAAGTATTCAGAACTATCATAAAAAAATCGCAAAAACTTAAAGTGCAACTCTAACACTAATAACAACGGTGTTATTAGTTTAGGACAAGGAGGTCATGATGCCCAGACGTAAAGATATCAAAAAAATACTCATCATCGGCTCGGGGCCGATTATCATTGGACAAGCCTGTGAGTTTGATTATTCAGGCACGCAGGCCTGTAAGGCCCTGCGCGAAGAGGGCTTTGAGGTGGTGCTGGTAAATTCCAACCCCGCCACCATCATGACCGACCCGGGCATGGCTGATAAAACCTATATCGAGCCGTTAACCGTAGAAAGCCTTGAGAAGATTATTGCCAAAGAAAAACCAGATGCGCTTCTTCCCAATCTCGGCGGACAAACCGGACTTAATCTTGCCTCCAGCCTCCATAAAGAAGGGGTTTTAAAAAAGTATAACGTGGAAATTGTCGGAGTTAAAGCCGACGCCATTGAGCGCGGCGAGGACCGCCTTGCTTTTAAGTCTACCATGGATAAACTAGGTATCATGACACCGCAATCTGAAATCTGCGTCTCTGTGGAGGAGGCTGAAGCTGTGGCCGAGAAACTTAAATACCCGGTGGTAGTCCGGCCGGCTTACACTTTAGGCGGCACCGGCGGCGGCATAGCCTATAATGTGGAAGAATTGCGCACCATAGCCTTAAGAGGGCTTAACGCAAGCCTTATTCACCAGGTATTGATTGAAGAATCGGTTTTAGGGTGGGAGGAGTTAGAATTAGAAGTGGTGCGCGATGCCAAAAACCAGAAGATTACCGTTTGCTTTATCGAAAATATCGACCCTATGGGCGTGCACACCGGAGACAGCTTTTGCGCCGCGCCCATGCTCACCGTTCCAGGCGAACTTCAGAAACGCATGCAGGAGCTTTCATATAAAATCGTCGATGCTATAGGCGTGGTGGGCGGAACAAATATTCAATTCGCGCACAATCCCCAAAATGATAAATTAGTGGCTATCGAGATTAATCCCCGGACCTCGCGCTCTTCGGCCCTGGCCTCAAAAGCCACCGGGTTCCCTATTGCGCGTATTTCTACAAAACTTGCCGTGGGAATTACCATGGATGAGATAGACTATTGGAGAAAAGGGACGCTTGAAAAATATGAGCCTAGCGGCGATTACATAGTAATTAAGTTTGCACGCTGGGCATTTGAGAAGTTTCCTCAAGCGCAGGATATCATCGGCACGCAGATGAAGGCCGTGGGTGAGGTAATGAGCATAGGCAAAACTTTTAAGGAAGCGATGCAGAAGTCCATACGCTCGCTTGAAATAAACCGCTATGGCCCGGGCGTAAAAAAATTTAAGGCACTTGAGCTTGAAACATTAAAAGAAAAAATGGCGTTTCCTTCAAGCGAACGCGTTTTTCTGATATATGAGTGTTTGCGGCGCGGCATAACCGTTGAGGAGCTGTGTAAGATAACGCACATCGGGCGCTGGTTTATCGCAGAGATGAAAGAGCTTCTTGATCTTGAAGAAGAATTGCTCAAACATAAATGGCTGGATGTGCCTGATAAGAAACTTATCCAGGCCAAAGAATGGGGTTTCTCCGACAGGTATCTGGCTGAAGCTTTCGGCGTAAAAGAAAAAAGCGTGCGGGAAAGAAGGCTTGCTTTAGGGAAAAAGAGCAGGTTTTGCGCGGTAAAAGTAAGCGGGGTGCGCAACGCCGCTTACTACTACTCAAGCTATATAGCTGAAGATGAAGTGAAAGTATCCGATAAAAAGAAAGTTATGATTTTAGGCGGGGGCCCGAACAGGATAGGCCAGGGCATAGAATTTGATTACACCTGCGTGCACGCCGCCTTTGCCCTGCGCGATGAGGGTTTCGAGTCCATAATGGTTAATTGCAACCCGGAAACCGTTTCTACAGACTATGATACATCGGATAAACTCTATTTTGAGCCTTTGACCGTAGAAGATGTATTGGCTATTGCCGAGAAAGAGAAACCAGAAGGAGTGATTGTGCAATTTGGCGGGCAGACCCCGCTCAACATAGCCCAACAATTAGAAGATAACGGAGTTAATATCCTTGGTACTTCCCCTGAAAGTATTCGCCTGGCAGAAGATAGAGAGTATTTCAGAGAACGGATGAAGAAGCTGGGCATACGGCAGCCTGACGGCGACGCGGCTCGCTCGCTGGATGAGGCAGTTAAAATCGCCAAACGGATAGGTTATCCCCTGATGGTGCGGCCGTCGTTTGTATTAGGCGGACGTGGTATGGAAATTATCTATGATGAAGAAATGCTGCGCAAATACGCGCAAGAAGCCATTGAGATTACACCGGAATACCCTATGCTTATTGACCGCTTTTTAGAAGAGGCCATTGAAACCGAAGTTGATGCGCTTTCTGACGGCGAAGACACTTTTGTTGCAGCGGTAATGGAGCACATAGAGCTTGCCGGTATTCACTCCGGAGATTCTGCCTGCGCAATCCCGCCGAGGACTATTCCGGAAAAACATATAAGAACAATAGAGGACTACACCGCAAAAATAGCCAGAGAATTAAAAGTGATGGGGCTTATCAATATTCAGTACGCTATATGCAACGATGAGGTGTATATTCTGGAAGCTAACCCCAGAGCTTCCCGCACAGTGCCTTTAGTGTCCAAGGTAACAGGAATACCCATCGCGCGTATCGCCACGCAGCTGATGCTTGGTAAAAAAATAAAAGATTTTCCGGAACTCAAAAAACACAAACTTGCTTACACGGGGGTTAAGGAAGCCGTATTTCCTTTTAATATGTTTCCTGAAGTAGACCCGGTTTTGGGGCCGGAAATGAAAGCAACAGGAGAAGTGATGGGTATAGCCGAAACATTCGGCCTGGCATATTATAAAGCAGAGGAAGCGGCAGGCACAAAATTGCCCACAGAAGGAAATATCTTATTAACCGTAGCGGACAAAGACAAAAAAGCGCTGCTGCCCATTGCCAGGCGCCTGCAAAAACAAGGATTTACTATTTATGCCACCGAGGGAACAAGTGCCTTTTTAAAAGAAAAAGGCGTGGAGAATATAGAAATAAAAAAATTACAGGAAGGCCGGCCCAATATTATCGACTCCATTAAAAACAGGGAACTTCATTTAATTATTAATACGCCTATCGGCCGCAGCAGCAAACTGGATGATAGCTATATACGCATCCTGGCCATACAGTACAAAATTCCCTACATTACCACCATTGCGGCGGCCCAGGCGAGCGTAGAAGGCATTGAGGCGATTGCTAAACATAAGCTCATCCCCATGGCCCTGCAGGATTATCACTCGCTGATTAAGGGTTGAGATTTTTAGCGGTAACCCTTAAAATGAGTAATTGTACAGTTTTGATTAAACTTAGACAAAAACTAATCAATGCTGAATAAAGAACAAATAAAGAGACTAATTTTAGAGCGCAAACTTATTGAAGGCTACATAAAGCTTGAAACACAGCTTACGCCTAATGGTTTCGATCTAACTTGCGGTAATATTTTTGAGTTTAACTCCTGTGGCTGCCTTGATTTTTCTAATTCAGAGAGAGTTATACCGGAATGCCGTGAACTTATCGCGCAAAAGAAAGGCCCGCAAGATAAGCATGGCTGGTGGAATTTAGCGCAGGGCATCTATAAAATACGCACCAATGAAATCGTGAACTTGCCCAAGACATTAGTAGCGCTTAGTTTCAGCCGCAGCTCACTCCTGCGCATGGGCGCTTTTACCCAGCACGGGGTCTGGGATGCGGGCTTCTGCGGCCGAGGCGAATTTATACTTTCGGTAGGCAACCCCAAAGGGATACAACTAAAGCAAAATTGCAGGATAGCGCAGCTTATATTTCTCTCCACAGAGGAGACAGAAGGGTATAAGGGGATATATAATAATATATAAATAGCTATCAGTCATCAGCTTTCAGCTATCAGCTTGGAACCAACTACAAATGAATATAATCGAGATTAAAACTTCTAAGCGCAACGAATTTATCGACATCACCTTGCAAGTTCAAGGGGCAGTTAAAGATTCTAAAGTTAAAGAAGGCCTCTGTGTAATTTTTTGCCCGCACACCACCGCAGCCCTTACCATCAATGAAAACGCTGACCCCTCGGTGCAGAAAGATATTCTTGAATATATGGAAAAATTAGTCCCCGTGCACAAAAATTACAGTCATTCCGAAGGCAACTCAGACGCTCATATAAAAAGTTCTCTGGTTGGATGTTCAGTAAATGTTATAATAGAAAACAGCACTTTGGTTTTAGGAACGTGGCAGGGTATATATTTCTGCGAGTTTGACGGCCCGAGACAGAGAAAAGTATATGTGAAAATTATATAAGCTATCAGTCGTCAGCCATCAGCTTTCGGCTATAAAAACAAAAATGCTAAAAGCTGATAGCTGTAAGCTGACAGCTGAAAGCTAACAAAAACTATGCCAGAGTTGCCAGAAGTTGAGACAATTAAACGCGAACTGGAAAAAGCAGTGGTTGGTAAAAAAATCACCGCTGTAGTTATCAATGACGGCCGTGTTATCCGCGAGCCGAGTCCGGAAAAATTTAAAAAAGAACTCCAGGGCCTGGAAATAAAAAAAGTATTGCGCAGAGCCAAAGTCCTTATCCTTGAGTTATCTAACGGCAAGTCTTTAGTAATTCATCTTAAGATGACGGGACAACTGATATATCCGGGAAAAGGCGCAAAAGAATCGCGCGTGATTTTTGCTCTTTCCGGCGGAAAAACACTTGATTTTAACGACCGCAGGATTTTTGCGGAACTTAAGCTTCTTGATGACTGGAAGAACCTGAAATTTATCAGAAGTTTAGGCCCGGAGCCCTACGATATAACACCAGAGCAATTTAAAAAAATGCTGGACTCTAAAAAAACCAAAATAAAACCGCTACTTATGGATCAGGCCTTTATTTCCGGAATAGGAAATATTTATGGCGCAGAAGCCTTATTCAGGGCTCATATTAATCCGGAAAGAAGCGCAAGCAGCCTTTCGGATAAAGAAAAAGAAATTCTCTATAAAGAAATAATAGATACGCTGAATGAAGCAATTGAGCATAAAGGCTCATCCGTGGATCAGTATGTGCAATTATCCGGCGCGCCCGGAAGCTATATTAAGTATCATAAAGTTTATGACCGGGAGGGCAAGCCTTGCCTAAGGTGTAAAACAACCATAAAAAGGATCGCACTTGGAGGCAGAGGGACGTATTTTTGCCCGAAGTGCCAAAGATAAGAGGCAAAGGTCGTGGAAGCTACGCCTGTTATATGGAATCACAAATCACAAATCACAAATTACAAGCTCCAAATAAATTCCAATTGCCGAAATCTCAATGACCGAAGCCGTTTTGGTCATTTGGCCATTGGAAATTGGTTATTGTTTGTAATTTGGTGCTTGTGATTTGGAATTTATTCATATGGACTATTCGATTGTTATCCCTGTCTATAACGAAGAAGAATCTCTAATACCATTGCAGGAGAAAATCAACGCCGCAATGGAGCCGATTTCTTCCGATTATGAGATTATATATGTTGATGATGGGAGCATGGATGCTTCCGGAGAGGTTTTAAGGAAATTAGCCGCGGAATACCCGGAAATAAAAATAGTTTCTTTTAAGAAAAATAGAGGCCAATCAGCTGCGTTAGCCGCGGGTTTTCGCGCCTCGGCCGGTGCGTGGATAATTACCCTTGATGCTGACCTGCAGAATCCGCCGCAGGAAATAAGTAAGCTCTTGCCTTTTAAAGAAACCTATGACTTTATCACCGGCGTCCGCATTAAAAGGCAGGATGGTATTTCGAGAAAACTCTCATCAAATATTGCCCGCTCCGCACGCTGGCTTATTCTAAAAGATACCACTATGGATACCGGCTGCTCCCTGCGGATGTTTAAAAGAGAGGTAATCGGCCGCTTGCCGGTTTTTAAAAATTTTCACCGTTTCTTCGCCTATCTGGTAAAATCATTAGGCTTTAGGATAAAGGAAGTCAACGTGCAACACGAAAAAAGAGCATTCGGCGTATCGAAATACGGCAATCTAAAACGGGCCTGGGAAGGCATATTTGATTTGTGCGGCGTTTTTTGGTTAGGCAGGAGGCTATTAGAGTATGAAATTAAGCGCGATTGAACTTGCGTGGCTTATTGTAGGCTTTAGCGGGCAGGCCCTTTTTTTCCTGCGCTTTTTTTTCCAGTGGGTAGCGAGCGAAAAGAAGAAAGAAAGCGTAATACCGCTCTCATTTTGGTATTTCTCTATCGGAGGAGGGCTTATCCTTTTAGCCTATTCTATTTACCGCAGAGACCCGGTGTTTATCGCCGGGCAAGCCTTGGGAGTCTTTATTTATGCCAGAAACCTCTACTTCATCCATCGTAAAAAAGATTAACCCCTACCTTTTATTTTTTCTTTTATGTATCGTGCTGTATCTGCCCTCGGCTTTGCTGCGCTTTCCCTTTGCTCCGGATGAGTTTCGCAATATTTATATCGCGCAAAACATACATTCGTTCAATAATTACCTTTTTCCCAATTACGTTGATGGCTTCTATCATGAAAAACCGCCGTTCTATTTCTGGATATTGAAATTGTTTTTGCAGGCGAAATTAGCCAACCCTCTCATTTTACCGGTTATTTTTAACGCCATTATCTCCGCAAGCATAGTCTCGCTGAATTATTTTATCTTAAAAAAAGAAGGTTTCCAAAAGGAAGGTTTTATAAGCGCGCTCCTCATCTCTTCCTGCGGCATATTTTATGGCATGAATATGCTGGTGCGCATGGATATACTTTTTCTCTTTTTTATCTTCGCAAGTATTTGCTCTTTCTGGCTGGCCTGCCGCCCCGAAGCTCTTGGGGAGCGTAGGGGGGCCTGCCGCCCTGAAGCTCTTGGGGAGCGTAGGGGGGCCTGCCGCCCTGAAGCTCTTGGGGAGCGTAGGGGGGCCTGCCGCCCTGAAGCTCTTGGGGAGCGTA
>JAQTOI010000067.1:0-2161 GCA_028713415.1 Candidatus Omnitrophota bacterium | reverse complement strand
GCGTAGGGGGGCCTGCCGCCCTGAAGCTCTTGGGGAGCGTAGGGGGGCCTGCCGCCCTGAAGCTCTTGGGGAGCGTAGGGGGGCCTGCCGCCCTGAAGCTCTTGGGGAGCGTAGGGGGGCCTGCCGCAGTAATAAGCTTGCGCTATTTTTACTCGCTCCGATTTTTTCCTTTTTAGCGGTATTTACAAAGGGAGCATTCGGCATCATTTTTCCGCTTATTGTAGACATAGGCATTGCGATTATTTTAAAAAACAAAAAAGTGTTCTTTAAAGCCCTGGCAGTAAATCTTGCGGCGGCGATTTTTGTGTTTGCCTGGCTCTTTTCTTTTACGCAATTGAATAAGAATTATTTCTCCATGATGTTCTTCAGGCAGACCGTTTCCCGCGCCGTTAGCCCTTTCAGCCACAAGGAGCCCTTCTATTATTATTTTATCTACCTGGTTCCATTATTTCTTCCCTGGTCTTTAATGTTTATAGGCTATGCGCTCAACTTCAAAAAAGCTAAAGTTAGTCTCTGTGAAAAAATGTATTTAGTATGGTTTGTGGGTGGATTTATAGTTTTATCTCTCATACGCTCTAAACTGGAAATGTACCTCTTAATTTTGGCTATACCTTTTTGCACGCTTATAGGCAAGTTCTTATCCCAGGGCTCCGGAATAGTCAAAAAAAGAATTTTTGTTTTTACAAGTGCCTTCTTTTTCTTAGCCAGCCTCATCGGTTACTTGGTATTTAGAAACAACGAAGTTACTCCACCTACGGCAGCCTTAAGCATTCCTGTATTTTTACTGATGCTGGTTTTAGCGGTTAAAAGTAATCCGCTTGCGCAGTTTAAGAATTTTTTTATTCTCTGGTTTATTTTCATCCAAATGCTTAATTTGCTGTATTTACCGTCAGCAAGCGGTTCCGGAGCCTACCCCCAAATCCTTAATACCATAAAAAATTTCGAGCAACCCTTCAATACTATCTACGTGACTGAAAAAACACTGCTTACTTTAGGGGTTTATAATGTCGGGAAACCGATACTTTACGAGCAAGCCAAAAAAGCCGCCTGCAACACTAATTCCTGCATGATTATTTCAAAAGAGGAAAACTTCCCCTGCCCCTTAAGAAAAATTGCTAAATTTAAAGAGTACTACCTTTTCTATAAAAACTGATGAATTTTTTTCCTTTTGCCGAAAACGAAATAAGACAAATACTCAAACCACATATTTCCTCCCCGTTTGTCTTTTTAGAAACCGCTCGCTTCTCTCGCGGGAATAACGAATCATTTTTATTTAATGATATTTATGAAATCATTGAATTTCGCGTAAACAGCGACCCTGCGCTTTTCTTTGAAAAAATTAACGGTTTTCTTGCGAGAGGGTTCTGGCTGGCGGGTTACTTTGCGTATGAATTAGGCTATCATTTAGAGCCCAGCCTTGCTTCTTTGCGTAAAGAGACTCTTGAGCCTTTAGCCTGGCTGGCAGTTTGCAGAAAACCGCGTGTTTTCAACCACCGCTCGCCCTTGGGACTGCCGGCAAGGCATCAGAAGATAAAAAGCTATAGCGTAAGAAATATGACGCCGAACATCGGCGAAAAAGAATATCGGCTTGCCATCCGGCGCATAAAACAGTATCTGCGCCAAGGGCTTACCTATCAGGTCAATTACACTTTTAAAATTAATTTTAATTTTCAGGGCAGCGTTCTTGACTTCTACGTCAATTTGCGCCGCGCCCAGCCTACTTCCTATATGGCGCTCATAAATACCGGCGACGCGCACGTTCTTTCCTTTTCTCCGGAACTTTTTTTTAAACTTAATAAGCGTACCATTACCAGCTGTCCTATGAAAGGGACTGCTCCAAAAGGTTTATGGCCCCAACAGGATAAAGAAAAACAGGCCCAGCTTAAATTGTGCAAAAAAGCCCAGGCAGAAAACGTGATGATTGTAGACCTATTGCGCAATGACATAGGCAGGATTTCAAAAAAGGTCCGGGTGAGGCGCCTTTATGAGGTAGAAAGCTTCAGGACAGTTAACCAGATGACTTCAACCATTTGCGCCCGCTTAGATGATACTTTTTCCCAGCGCGATTTATTTGAAGCTATTTTCCCCTGCGGCTCGGTTACCGGAGCCCCTAAAATAAAAACCATGCAACTCATCTCAGGGCTGGAAAAAGAACCTCGTG
>JAQTOI010000066.1 GCA_028713415.1 Candidatus Omnitrophota bacterium | reverse complement strand
GGGCAAAGCATTCGGGTTGAATGTCGTAGTAATGAATGTCGCTTCAGGAGATGGGCCGCAAGTAAATGAACTTGCTAAGATTTTGGCAGACAACAAAGATGTAAAAGGAGTTTTCACCACGCTTTGTGAAACATCTACGGCAACCGTATTTGATATTAAAGGAATTGCCACATTGACAAAAGATAAAAATATCCTTTTGGTCGTTGACGCCATAAGCGGCTTGGGCCAGGATATGTTGCTGCCTGATGAATGGGGCGTTGATGTGGTCGTCAGCGGTTCGCAAAAAGGCTGCATGCTGCCGCCGGGCCTTGGGTTCATTACGGTAAGCGATAAGGCAAAAACTTTCCTGAAAAATGCTAAATTGCCCAAGTATTATTTCGATTTAAATAAGGCTTTAAAAGCCTACGAGAAAAATGATACGCCTTTCACTCCTGCAGTTTCTCTGATTGTAGGATTAAAAGAGAGCCTTAATTTAATAAAGAAAGACGGTATGGAAAATATCTGGCAGCGATGCAAAAAGATGTCAGAGGCAACCCAGGAAGCGGCTCGCGCGCTAGGCCTTGAAGTTTTTTCAAAAAGCCCTTCTTCATCGGTGACGGCTATAGTCGCGCCCAACGGTATCAACTCAAAAGATATTGTAAAAAAATTACGTAAGGAATACGGCGTGAGTATTGCCGCCGGCCAAGGAGAGCTCACCGAGAAAATCATCAGGATCGCGCATATGGGTTGGATTAATGAGCAGGATTTGATGATGTGCTTTTCTCTCTTGGAAAAAGTGCTTAAAGACTTAGGTTATAAATTTAAACTTGGAGCGTCGCTGGCTCGCCTGCAGGAGGTTATTTATGCTTAAAGTTATTGTGTGCGATAAACTCTCCGAAGAAGGTATCAAAATTTTACAGGATGCGGGTTTTAGTGTTGATTGTAAATATAAAACGCCTCCGGAGGAGCTCAAGAAAATTATCGGCGAATACCACGGAGCAATTGTGCGCAGCGATACTAAATTTACCAGGGATATTATTGAGCATGCGCATAATTTAAAAGTTATAGGCAGGGCCGGAGTGGGCCTTGATAATGTAGACATCGAGGCTGCCACAAAAAAAGGCATTATCGCAATGAACTCTCCGGGCGGGAATACCATTTCAACCTGCGAGCATACATTTGCAATGATGCTTGCTCGCGCTCGCTCTATTCCGGCAGCTCAGGCTTCCCTGAAGCAAAAACTCTGGGATCGCTCCAAATTTAAAGGCGTAGAGCTTTATTCCAAGGTTTTAGGTATCGTAGGCCTGGGGCGCATAGGAAAAGAAATGGCAAAGCGGGCGATTGCATTCGGCATGAGCGTGCATGTATACGACCCTTTTATTTCAGAGGAGGCGGCTGAAAAAATAGGAGTTAAACTGGTAAGCCTTGAAGAGCTCTTAAAGTGTGCAGATTTTGTCACTGTGCATACACCGCTCACTGAAGAGACAAAACACTTAATTTCCGCAAAGCAATTGGCGCTTATGAAACCCAAAGCTTTTTTAATCAACTGCGCCAGAGGTGAGATTATAGATGAGGAGGCGCTCTATAACGCTTTAAAGGAAAAAAAGATAGCAGGCGCTGCGCTCGATGTGTATTCTAAAGAGCCGCCGGTTGATTTTAAGCTTATCGAGCTCGATAACGTTGTCGCCACTCCGCATCTGGCTGCTTCCACAGAAGAGGCTCAACTGAACGTAGCGATAGAAATTGCCCAGTGCGTTAAAGACGCTCTTTTAGGCAAAGCAATCCGTAATGCCGCTAATTACGTGCAGCTTGATCCGGAAACATACAAAATGATCCAGCCTTATTTTGCGCTTTGCGAAAAAATGGGAAAGTTTATCTCTCAATTGATAAATGGCGGAGCAAAAGCCATAAAAATATTCTACCTGGGTGAGATTTCCGCTTATAAAGTGGACGTGCTTAGCGCTGCGTTTGTGAAAGGATTTTTATCTTTGAGCATGGAACAGGATATTAATTATATTAATGCCTTGGAAATTGCCAAAGATAGAGGTATTAAAATTGAACAAATCAGCCGCAGAGAAGAAGAGGAGTACGTTTCATCCGTACGCGTAGTGGTGACAACAGATAAAGAGGAGCGTACTTTAGAAGGTACTCTTTTTGCCAATAAGGAAGCCCGTTTTGTAATGATGGACGGCGTGCATATTGAAGTTGCCCCCAGCGAACATCTTCTGGTGATAAACAACTGGGATAAACCCGGAGTAATCGGATTTTTAGGGACCACCCTTGGTTCAAACAAGATTAATATCGCCGGTATGAGTTTAGGGCGAAAGACCCCCAAAGATATCGCTTTGACTATTTTTAACTTGGATAATCCGCTGAATGAAAAAGTGATTAAGGAAATCTCTTCTAACCGCGATATTGTTTCCTTGAAAAGCGTGAGGCTCTAAGCGAACGGTTGATATTTTTATCGCTGATAATATATTATAAGGAGGCGCCTGACTTATGAGAAGATTTACCGGAAGCTTCGCAACGATTATACTTTGTTTTATTTTTTCAATTGTGCCCTTTAAAAGTTACCCTGAAAAACTTACTGTAATCTACACCGGAAACTCTCACGCTTCCCTGTACCCTTGCGGGCATTGCCCGGCATCGGTTGGGGGAGGTATTGCCAGAAGGGCACATGTGATTGATGAGATACGCAGTAGCGACAAAAACGTTATCATCCTGGACGGCGGAAATTTAGTCGCAGGAGGCAGCTTTGATGAAGCAAGCGAGAACTCAAAGAACGATATGACAAGAAGCGATTTTTACTTAAGCACGCTGGCAAGCATTGGTTACGATGCCTTAGGCGTGGGCGAAGCAGAAATTAATTTCGGCACAGGCTTTCTGGAAGAAAAGATAAAAAAATATAACTTGAATTTTGTTTCTTCAAATGTGGACATTAAGGGAGTCTTACCCTATTATATAAAGGAATTCAAAGCGGCGCCTGCATCGAAGGCGGCCAAGGCTCCTTCTTTACGGGTAGCTGTGGTAGGTTTAAGCCCCCTGGAGGCATATAAGCACGCCGAAGTTAAGGCAGAAGATTACGAAACTGCGCTGCAAAAAACTATTGTTGCGCTCAAAGGCAAGGCTGATTTTATTATTCTTTTATCGGCGCTTGGAGATGCAGAAACTTCACAGCTAGCGAAAAAAATTTCCGGCATACAATTAGTTATAACCTCTGGGCCTGACCTCGGCGGTTCCCCCGAAAATAGAATTAACGATACGCTTATTCTCAAATCCTCATATATGGCTAAACAATTAGGAGTTGTCGAGCTCAACATTGAGGGGGGAAAGATCAATGACTGGAAATCTAAAACACGCAGGCTTTCTCTGGATATCCCGGAAGCGCAAAAAATAAAAAATATGATGCCTGCGTGTTTTGCGGATAGCGATTGCCCTAACAAAGAAGGATTGGTTTCCAGCTGCCAGAAGCCGGCGGAATTAAGCTCCGCTTGCGCATATTTTGAAGCAACAAAAATTGAGGCAATAGTAATAACTGCTACCGGTTGCCCGTTCTGTTCAACCAGCGCCACCGAACAGCTTTTAAAGAGTGGATTTTTGGGAATAAATTTTAGGGTGATTGATTATAAAGACAAAGAAGCGCAGGAGCTCATTAAAAAATATGCAATTACGACACTGCCGGCTTTTATTTTACCGGCAAAAATAAAGGAAGAGAAGAATTTCCAGGGTATTGAGAAATTTGTTTCTCCCAAACAAGGAAGTTTTCTTGTGCGTAGAGAATTATCGGGGATGTTCCTCTTCCTTGGCCGCAAAGAGGCAAAGGGTAAGATTGATTTCTTTTTAAACATGCACGACAAAGAAGCGGCCTCGCTTTACGGAGATTTGCTGGATTTTGCTAAAAAGAAGAAGGTCCTCCTGGATATCCACTTTATTCTTCCCCTGGATGAAAAATCAGAAATACCCAAGGAAGAGGTGAAAATGGCACTCGCGGTCAAGAAATTGTATCCGGCTAAGTACTTTGAATATTTAAGAGAGCGGCTGCAAACCATTGATAGCATATACTGGATTGAAATTATGGAAAAGTTAGGCATCGACTATAAAAAGGTGAGCCAGCTTGCCAAATCAAATGATGCGCAGGATTTATTTAACGACAACATGAAGCTTACGCAGGAGTTGGGCGTAACTGACGGAGGAGTCCTGCTGATAAACAATACCATGGTATTCAAACTATTGAAACTGGAAGAAGAAGACTTGAATAAATTCTTTCAATAAAAACGCAAAACGAATATGAGGTGAGCTATGTCAAAAATCTATATTGTCGACGTTACCAATCGCGACGGGGTGCAGACATCCCGCATATGCCTTTCAAAGCTCCAGAAAACGATGATAAACCTTTATCTTGATGAGATGGGGGTATTTCAGAGCGAATTTGGTTTTCCCACAACCAACCACGAAATTAATTATCTTAACGCCAATTTAGAGCTTGCGGAAAATAAGGTAATAAAGAATATGCGCCTTTCCGGCTGGCTGCGCGCAATCACTTCCGACGTGGCTACGGCGCTTAAGAATGCCCCTGCTTTGAAGTACCTTAATTTGTCTATTTCTACCAGTGACCAGATGATTAAGCATAAATTCCAGGGAAAATTAAATTACAAAGAAATTATTAAAAGTGCGGCCGATGCGATAATACTGGCTAAGAAATCCGGAATAAAAGCTGTAGGAATTAATGCCGAAGACGCTTCGCGCTCCAAAATCGGATACCTCATCGACTTTATTAAAGGCGCAAAAGAGGCAGGCGCGGACAGGTTCCGTTATTGCGACACTCTTGGCTTTGATACGCCATTTTCTATATACGAGCGGGTTGATAAGATTTTGAAGAAAGTAAAAATACCGGTAGAAATTCACTGCCATAACGATTTAGGGCTGGTTGTGGCCTCATCAATCGCCGGAGCAAAAGCTGCCATTGATAACGGCGTTGACGCTTATATTAATACCTGCTTAAACGGGGTGGGAGAGAGAGCCGGAAACGCCGATTTGGTGAGCGTGATTCTGGCGATTAAATACGGCAGCGGTATGGAGAAATATAAGCTCGATGAGAAAATAAATTTAAAAATGGCATGGAAGATAAGCAAGTACGCATCTTATGCTTTCGGTATCCCTATACCCATAAATCAACCTGGCGTGGGCGCGAATGCTTTTGCGCATGAGTCCGGAATTCATGCCGACGGCGCGCTTAAAGACAGGCGTAATTATGAGCTTTATGATTACGAGGAGCTTGGAAGAGGGGAGCCTGAAGTTATCGATACCGGGCGCAAAATCACCGTTGGTGAATATTCTGGGATAAAAGGTTTCGGTAATGTGTATGACCAGATGGAAATAAAATTTAAGAATGACGCAGAAGCAAGAAAGGTTTTAGAGCTTGTGCGCTACGCTAACGTTCACAATCAAAAACCACTCGTTCAGGAAGAGCTTAAATTTGTAGCGCAATACCCTGATATCGCAAAGAAGATATTTACGATGCAGCCGGCAGTGTAAAATTATGAATACCGTCCTTGTAGGTTTACAATGGGGAGACGAGGGTAAAGGCAAGATAATTGACTACCTTTGCCGCAATAAAGACATTATTGTGCGCTTTCAAGGCGGCAATAACGCAGGGCACACCGTTGTTATTAACGGGAAAAAGTTTGTTTTTCATCTTATCCCTTCGGGGATTTTACGCCAGGGGAAAATATGCGCTATCGGTAATGGCGCGGTTATCGACCCGGCCGTACTCATTGAAGAAATCAAATCCTTAACTGAAGCGGGTATAATGATTTCTCCGGATAATCTTAAAATTTCTCTGCTCGCGCATATCATAATGCCTTATCATCGCCTCATGGACGCCCTGCGTGAAAAAAATGAAATACGGAAAATCGGGACTACCAAGCGCGGCATCGGCCCTTGTTATATGGATAAAGTTTCGCGTTTCGGCATACGGGTAGTTGACCTTATTGATCCGCATTTTTTTGAATGTAAGCTGAAGGAAAATCTTAAAGAAAAAAACCCTCTCTTTAAAAAAGTATACGGCGATAAGGGTTTTTCTTTCAAGGCCATTTACGAGGAATATAACGCTTTTGCCAAGATTATAAAACCATACTCTTGCGACCTTGTGGATTATTTTTATAAATTAAAAGAAAAGAGTTTTTTGTTTGAGGGCGCCCAGGGGACATTTCTGGACGTTGATTTTGGCACTTACCCATATGTTACCTCTTCGACAACAATTGCGACGAATGCGTTATGCGGCTCCGGATTATCTTTTTTAAAGCCTGATGAAATTATTGGGGTTACCAAGGCTTATACTACGCGGGTAGGGGAAGGCCCGTTTCCTACGGAATTGGAAGATAAAACCGGAGAATATTTCCGCAATAAAGGTAAAGAGTTCGGGGCGACCACCGGCAGGCCCCGGCGCTGCGGTTGGCTTGACCTGATGCTACTGCGGCGCGCGGTAATCCTGAATAATGTCAGTAAGATTGTCCTGACGAAGCTTGATATTCTTGATGACCTTGAAGAAATAAAAGTTTGCATTGACTATACACTTAAAGATAGCGCTTCAACCGGCTTTCCGGTTGATTTGTCAAAGGTTACCCCGGTATACAAAACTGTAAAAGGTTGGAAAACTAACACGGAAAATATCCGGCGTTACGAAGAGTTACCGCTTGAGGCCAGAAATTACGTTACTATGATAGAGGATTATTTAAGCTGTAAGATTGCTTATGTTTCCGTAGGAGAGATGCGGGAAGCAATTATAGAGAAGGATAATTGAGGCTTTAGAAGCGGATACACGCGGATATTTACGCGGATTTACGCTAAAAATATTCCGCGGTTTTCCGCGTTTAGTTCCGCGTGCTTCTGTATCTATTACTTAAAGGAGGTTTGTATCATGGCAGGGTTTGATCTTTTAATATTAGCACCAGTGGGTTCTATAACCGCGCTACTCTTTGCTGCCTATCTGGCTTTTTCTATTCTTAAGAAAGACCAGGGAAATGAGCAAATGAAGGAAATCGCTTTGGCGGTGCGCACAGGCGCAAAGGCATACTTAAAACGCCAATACCTGGGAGTATCGTTGTTCTTTATTGTAGTATTTTGCATTCTGTTGTTTCTGGCGTTTAAAAATTACCTGGTCATTTTTGTCCCGTTCGCCTTTCTAACCGGCGGTTTATTTTCAGGCTTATCCGGCTTCATCGGGATGAGTATTGCGACGCAGTCTTCTAACCGTACGGCAGCTGGGGCAATGAATAGCTTAAATTCCGGCTTGCGCGTAGCCTTTTCAAGCGGCGCTGTTATGGGCTTAACCGTGGTAGGGCTTGGCCTTTTTGATTTGAGCATTTGGTATTATTTTCTTAATTGGTATTATTCGGCTCACCCGATACCTGTGGGTACGGATAAAATAACCGCAATTACTTCAACCATGCTTTGTTTCGGTATGGGCGCCAGTTCCCAGGCGCTCTTTGCGCGCGTAGGCGGAGGAATTTTTACCAAGGCCGCTGACGTCGGAGCTGACTTAGTCGGCAAGGTTGAAGCCGGTATTCCTGAAGATGACCCAAGAAATCCTGCGGTTATCGCAGATAACGTGGGCGATAACGTAGGTGATGTTGCCGGTATGGGCGCAGACCTTTATGAGTCTTATGTGGGCTCAATCGTAGCCACAAGCGCTTTAGGCGTTGCCGCGAGCATCGGCACTGGCATAGATGGAATTAAATTTGTAACAGTCCCCATGGTTATGGCCGCAGTAGGGGTTATTGCTTCGATTATCGGTACGTTTTTTGTAAAAAGCAGAGAAGAAGCAAGCCAAAAAGTATTGCTTGCGGCATTACGTAAAGGCGTATTCAGCAGTTCGCTGATTGTTGCAATAATTTCTCTGCCCCTGGTGTTGTTTACGCTTGGGCCTTCGCATATCGGCGTATACTACTCGGTCCTGGCAGGCTTAATTGCCGGGGTATTGATAGGCCTTATCACCGAGTATTATACTTCCAGCGGATTTGCGCCCACTCGTTCCATTGCTGATTCGGCAGTAACCGGGCCGGCAACAGTTATTATCAGCGGCCTTTCGGTAGGCATGATGTCAACAGCTTTACCGGTAATCATAGTTTGTATAGCCATTCTTATAAGCTACTTTTTATCCGGAGGCGCGGCTAATTTTAACGCAGGGCTATATGGCGTTGCGATTTCCGCAGTAGGCATGCTTTCTACTTTAGGCATTACCTTGGCAACCGACGCCTATGGGCCGGTGGCTGATAATGCCGGCGGTAACGCAGAGATGTCGCATTTACCTCCTGAAGTGCGCAAGAGGACGGATGCGCTTGATGCTTTAGGTAACACTACTGCCGCAACCGGTAAGGGCTTTGCCATAGGCTCGGCGGCATTGACCGCACTTGCTCTGATTGCGGCTTACCGCGATCAGATTATCTTATCCGGCAAAGATCTGAAGCTTAATTTAATGGAGCCTAGGCTGCTTGCGGGCCTGTTTTTAGGAGGAATGCTGCCGTTCTTATTCTGCTCTATGACTATGCGCGCCGTAGGCAGGGCAGCAGGCAAAATTGTAATCGAAGTGCGCAGGCAATTTAAAGAAATAAAAGGGCTGATGGAAGGCAAGGCTAAGCCTGATTACGCCCGTTGCGTTACTATTGCCACAGCCGCAGCGCAAAAAGAGATGATTGCACCGTCGCTTTTGGCAATCATCGCTCCAATAGCTGTAGGCCTTTTGGTTGGCATTGAAGCTGTAGCCGGACTATTAACTGGAGCAACCGTAACCGGATTTGTGCTGGCGATTATGATGGCTAACTCCGGAGGCGCATGGGATAATGCTAAGAAGTACATAGAGGAAGGCAATTACGGAGGCAAAGGCTCTGCCGCGCATAAAGCAGCTGTTACCGGAGACACAGTTGGTGACCCCTTTAAAGATACTTCCGGGCCATCGCTTAATATCCTGATTAAGCTGATGTCAATGGTTTCTATTGTATTTGCTTCGTTTATTATGGCAAACACCTTGATTAAGTAGGTTTTTACTCTTTTTTTAGGATTAAAAAAGGCAGGGTCATAAAAAACCCTGCCTTTTTTCTGATACGCAGGAAGATGTTTTCCGCCTAAAATCTGATATAATATAACTAATGATTAGCGATTTAACTTATCAGGAATACCTGAAACAAAAAGAAGAAGAGTGGGAAGCACTATGCGTCCGTTGTGGCGCCTGCTGCGGAGCATACCAAGACCCTTGCAAGCACCTTGAAAAAGCCAGCAATGGGTTATATTTTTGCTCAATATATAGCGAGCGGTTTGGAGAGCGCGAGTCACTCAGCGGTAAGAAATTTCAATGCGTCCACATAAGCAAGATACTATCGAGTAACTGGTTTGGTGACCGGTTTTGCAGCTATAAACTTAACATAAAAATGCCGTGGCTCAAATCCATAAAGTAATACGCACGTTAAAGCTGCAGGTTAAGAAATTTAAAATTCCATGGGTAAGCGCAAGTGAGGTGAATTCACCTTATAAAATTTTGATTTCCTGTATTTTAAGCTTGCGCACAAAAGACGCGGTGACGCGCAATGCAAGCCAAAAGCTCTTTGCAATAGCAGATGAGCCGCAAAAAATGGTTGGAATACCGGAGGAGCGCCTTAAACAACTGATTTATCCTGTAGGTTTCTACCGTAATAAAACGCGCCAGATAATCGCTCTAAATAAGCGGCTAATTGACGAATTTTCCGGTGCCGTTCCCGATACGCAAGAGGAGCTGCTTTCTTTTAAGGGGGTAGGCAGAAAAACTGCCAATCTGGTTTTGGGCCTGGGGTTTGGTATCCCCGCCATATGCGTGGATACGCATGTGCACCGTATAGCTAACCGTTTGGGCTGGATACGCACAAAAATTCCGCTAGAAACAGAAATGGCATTAATGAAAATTATACCCAAGGCCCGCTGGATTGAGCTTAATACTATATTGGTTAGTTTCGGGCAGAATGTATGCGTACCTGTTTCGCCATTTTGCAGTAAGTGTAAGGTTAATAAGTATTGTAAGAAGGTGGGAATAGTAAAACACCGATAACAGCTGTCAGCATTCAGTCGTCAGCTTTCAGCTATGACAAGAAGTAAGAAAAAGCTGAGAGCTGTGAGTTGATAGCTGGAAGCTAAATGACTATGAATATAAAAGGCGTAAATCTCGGCGGTTGGTTATTAATGGAAGGCTATATTTTAGGCGGCCGCAATATTGCCGAGAGCAGTTTTAAGAAGGAATTTAAGAAAAGATACGGCAAAAAAGGCTTAGATGAATTTGAGAGGGCATTTCGCGAAACTTTTATTACTGAAGAGGATTTTAAAAATATTTCGCAAATGCACGCCTCGGTTGTCAGGGTGCCTTTTAACTACCGCCTCCTGCAGCATAATGGGTTTTCTTATCTGGACAGACTTTTTGTCTGGGCCGAGCGCTATAATATTGGGATAATACTTGATTTACATGCGGCGGCTGGCGCTCAAAATGACGACTGGCACAGCGATAACACCCAGGGTGCTTTATTGTGGGAAAAAGAGGCTTTAAGAGAAAAAACTTATCAACTTTGGGAGCAATTAGCGGATAAATATAAACAACAGCCAAAATTAATAGGGTATGACCTCCTGAATGAGCCGGTTATCGGGTCCAGAAGCACCGAAATTGTAAAGAAATTTTACCAGGAGGCTATCGCGCGTGTGCGTGTAATTGATAAAAAGCATATTCTATTTCTTGAAGGAGATATCTGGGCCCAGCGCATAGATTTTTTAAAAGATTTGATTGCTGAAAATATCTGGGTAAGCATTCACACCTATTATCCGCTCGATTACACTTTTAATTTTACGCCGTTTTATCATTTTCCGGGAGTTATTGGAGGCATTAGCTGGGACAGGTCGGCGCTTCATAAGTATCTTGAACCATACTATAATTTTTCCCGAGAAAATAATGTGAAAATTTTTGTGGGAGAATTCGGTATTAATTGGCGCGGAGGGCTTTTTGGAGAAACCGAATGGCTTGATGGAATGCTTAGCGCCTTTAGTGAGTTTGGGTTCGGTTATACTTATTGGACATACAAAGCGATGGCTCATCACGCGTTCCCCGATGGGGTTTATCAGTATATCCCGAATAGCAAATATATCTGCCGGGAGGGCCCAGTTTACGGGTGGGAACAATATTTAGAATATTGGAAAGAAGAAAAAGCTGATATTATAGATTTCTGGCGGACGAAAAATTTTACGCCAAATGTTGCTGTCATTGATACTTTAAAAAAGTATTTCTTGAAATAGCTTTCAGCTATCAGCCATCAGCTATCAGCCAGAAAAATAAAGAAAAAAGCTGAAAGCTGACCGCTGTAAGCTGATAGCTAGCAAAACAGAGGTGAATATGATCGTCCCCGCGCTACTTACTAATAGCAAGGTTGAATTAGAAAAGATGCTAACACTTTGCCAGAGTTTTACCGATTATGTCCAGGTAGATATCATGGACGGAGAATTCGTTCCATCAAAAAGCATTACGCAAGCTGATCTTGAAAATACACGATGCACCATCGAAAGCGAAGCGCATCTCATGGTTAAAGATCCCCTGGCCTGGCTCAATGCTTTTAAGGCTTTAGGGACAAAACGGATAATCTATCACTTTGAAATCGAAGAAGACCATTCAAAAATAATCGGACAGATCAGGAAAGCCGGATTTGAGGTTGGCCTTGCGGTAAACCCATATACAGAAACCGGGGATTTTAACCATCTGATTGATGAGCTCGATTCGGTGCTTTTTATGTCGGTTATTCCAGGATTTTATGGTTCTAAATTTATACCGGAAGTTTTGGATAAAATAATGCGCTTTAAAAAAATTTACCCAAAAAAGCTTACCGGCATAGACGGAGGCGTAAAACTTGATAATCTTGCCGGAATCAAGGCAAGCGGGGTAGATTATGTGTGCGTA
>JAQTOI010000065.1:7464-12315 GCA_028713415.1 Candidatus Omnitrophota bacterium | reverse complement strand
TTACTCGAGTAATTAGGGGGCTTCGGGATGAGTGGCCGGATTACGGCCCCGCAACTATACTTCACCTTTAAGAGGTAAAGCCCGCAGCCGGGCGCGGGTTTATTGTGATAAGAGGCTTTACCCTGCAGGATATCACATGCCTGCGCCGGACTTATCTCGCTTAGCCCAACCTTGATTAAAAATGCAACTATATTCCTTACCATATTGCGCAGGAAGCCATCGGCTTCGATATCGACATAAAGAAAACTATCGTTTTTTCTTAATGATATATTTTTGATCTCCCGGGTACAATCGCTGTATTTCTTTGCCTCTTTGGCAAAAAGCGCAAAATTCTTTCTGCCTACTAAAGTTCGGGCGATATCCCGCATGGCGCAGGTGTCAAGGCGCTGTTTGAGGTGCCAGCTTCTATTTATCCAGAACACCGAGGATTCTTTTCTGTTAAGAATGATATAACGGTAAATTTTGCCTTTAGCCCAAAAACGTGCATGAAAATCGAGAGGAACGATTTTTGCGCTTTTTATCCTGATGTCAGAAGGTAAAAAAGCGTTCAAGGCGCTTTTAATGTTTTTAAGGGAAATATTTGTATCAACGCTGAAATTAACCGCCTGCTCATAAGCATGCACGCCCCTGTCGGTGCGCGAGGCGTAAATAATGCGAAGAGGGCGCTTAAAAAGCCTTTTTAGCGCTTCCTCGAGGCGCGACTGCACGCTTACTTCGTTAGAGCCTTTCTTATTCTGGATCTGGAAACCAAAATAATTAGTCCCCAAGTATTCAATTTTGAGGAGAATATTTTTCTGCATATAGTCCTTAAAAAATATTGCATAGATGCTGGATAAAATAGGCAGTGCCAGCCATGCGACAACGGATTAGAAGTATTTATTAATAGAAAAATAAACGACGATTGAATCGAAAGAATATATGCCGCCCGAAAATTTCCGGCTGGCGTTATTATCCTGAAGCTAAGGGCAGAAAACCATATTGTGGCTCCAAATATTGCACGCGCGGCGAAATAAAAGCAAAGAGATTAAGGAATAAGAACAAGTAAATTCGCGGTCATTCGTGGCAATTCGTTCTTATATTCGTAGTAATTCGTGTTTTAGGGTCTAATAAGGTATTCTGCAATCTGGACGGCGTTTAGGGCAGCGCCTTTTAAGAGGTTGTCCGCAACTACCCAGAGCCAAAGCCCATTTTTAGTAAAAGGGTCGCGGCGCAGACGCCCGACAAATACCTCATCCTTGCCTTCGACGTCTTTAGGCATGGGATAAAGATTATTTTTCGGTTCATCCACCACAATAACACCGGGAGCTTTCGAAAGAAGAGATTTTACTTTTTCTGGCTTTATGGGCATGGCAGTTTCAATATATATCGACTCGGAATGCCCGGTGCGTACCGGCACCCTTACCGTAGTCGCAGAAATTTTTATTTTATTATCATGCATAATCTTATGGGTTTCATTTACTAATTTCCACTCTTCGCTGGTATAATCTTCATCGCAGAATGAACCAATCTGCGGAAAAACATTAAACCCGAGCTGCTGGGGCATCGCCTTTTCAGAGGACAGAGAACAGTGTACAGAGGACAGAAAGGTCTGACTTCTGTCTTCTGACTTTCCGCCTTCGACCCTCGGCTTCGCCGAGAGACGAGCGAGACCTCGCCGCGAAGCGGCGGGCTGTCTTCTGGAAACTATTTCTTCATTTTCCTTCCAAAGCTGCTCTGCCGCTGCTCTACCCGCTCCTGAGGATGCCTGTAAAGTCGTTACAATAATCCGTTTTATTCCGGCTTTTTTATAAATAGGCCAGAGCGCTACCACCATCTGAATTGTAGAACAATTAGGGTTAGCGATAATCCCTTTGTTTTTACGTATATCGGAAGCATTCACTTCCGAAACAACCAAAGGGACATTTTTATCCATACGGAAATCAGCGCCGTTATCTATAACAATCGCGCCTCTTTTAACTGCTTCACAAGCATAAGTACGTGAGGCGCCTTTTTCTCCTTCGGTGCCCGCAAAAAGAGCGATGTCGGCTCCCGCAAAACCATCGGCAGATATTGCTTCTACCTCATAGCTCTGTCCATCTACTTCTATCTTGCGGTTTGAGCGCGCAAAAACGCGAAGTTTATCAACCGGAAAATTACGCTTACGCAAACAATGCAACATTTCAATTCCGACAACCCCAGCGCCCACTACGCAAACATTATATTTTAGTTTTTTTCTCATCTTACTTTCACCTCGAATTTGTCGGCATCGGCAAACGTAGAATCTAATATTATATTTTTTATTTCTCCTTTGTTAAAATGAGAAGTAAAAATATGAAAATTTTCCTGTCTTTCTTTCCTTCCGAAATTGTATTCTATGAAATCCTGGGAAAACGACGCAACATGCTTCTCATCTAAACTATTAGCCGCATTAAAATTACGGATACCGGAGAGTATTGACTGGCCATTAGCCTCCTTATCAAAAATAAAAAAACACCGTGTATCTTCGCTATCAATATTGTTAAGTATTTCAGATAGCTTGTGTAGCCGTGCATCCGGCAATGAAAAAAATATTACTTCTAAACCTTTGCGTATGCCAAACATTTTTTTTGACGCTCCGGTCTTCGAAATTGTAACCGGACTTTGCGTAAGCTGCAAAGCCCTCTCGATCTTTTCTTGCTGGATTCCGGAAAGATCTATAATAGACAGCAGTGCAACCGCATGGCAGATCTCATCGTCCTGTTTAAGTTTTCTGATAAGTTCGGCTAAATAACCTTCTTTATGGAAGAGGCGCAAATTAAATGTGTCACTTGCCACGCCCATAATAGATTCTTCAAAAGAAACGTTAAAAATACCATATTCCCAGTAGGCAGCTTTAATCTGCTTGATGTTCATGGTATATTTTATAGACATGCCAATTACTTGTTTAATAATCCTACTACTAAATCACCGACCTCTTGGGTCGTGTAGCCCATTTTCCCGGCGGCAAGGCTCTTAAGTTTTTTACTAACTACTTTGATTACAGCCGCCTCTATGGCAGAAGCCGCATCAATTTCGCCAAGAGCCTCGAGCATCATGCCCGCTGCGCAAATAGCCGCCAGTGGATTAATGACATTTTTTCCGGTATATTTTGGGGCGCTGCCACCGATAGGCTCAAACATAGAGACACTTTGCGGGTTGATGTTACCGCCAGCAGCAATACCCATACCCCCCTGAATCATCGCGCCTAAATCAGTAATGATATCGCCGAACATATTATCGGTTACAATCACATCAAACCACTCCGGATTCTTAACAAACCACATGGTAGTAGCATCTACGTGCGCGTAATCAGTGGTAATATCGGGATACTCGCGGGCCACTTCATTAAATGTCCTCTGCCAGAGATCCCAGGCATAAGTTAACACATTTGTCTTGCCGCACAAGGTAAGTTTTCTCCTTTTATTGCGTTTGCGGCAATACTCAAAAGCATAGCGGATACAGCGCTCAACGCCTTTACGGGTATTGTAAGAAAGCTGTATCGCAACTTCGTTCTTTGTGCCTTTATCTTTAAATTCACCCATGCCTTTATAAAGGCCTTCAGAATTCTCGCGCACCACAACAAAATCTATGTCGCCAGGCTCCTTATCTTTAAGGGGGCAAAAAGCAGCATTGTAAAGCTTGATAGGGCGCAAGTTTATATATTGATCAAGGGAAAATCTTAAATTAAGCAACACCCCTGTTTCCAAAATACCCGGTTTAACATCAGGATGGCCAATAGCGCCTAGATATATAGCAGAATATTTTTTTAACTCCTTTATGTCGGCTTCCTCAAGGGTCTTTCCCGTCTTTAAATAACGCTCTCCACCGAAATCAAACACTGTATGCTCATATGAAAAATTAAATTTTCTGGCTGCTGCAGCTATGACCTTCAAGCCTTCTCGTATAACTTCAGGCCCTGTGCCGTCACCAGGAATAACCGCTATTTTAAATGATTTGCCCATATTAGAGCTCCTCAACCCATTTGATTGACAGACGATTCAAAAAAATTATTTCTTTTTTCCTATACATATCGTTAACCAGCTTGAATGAATGGACCTCATGCAAATTTTGAAAAGTGGCATCCGTTATTGCAATAAAAATCTGTTGCTGGTCGTTAAAAAAATCGAGTACCCGTAACCCTTCAGCGACATGGACAAAACCGGTAACGAAAGAACCATCGGTGCAAATAATTTTAACCTTTTGCTTTATGCGTGGCAATTTCATTTGACCTCCTTCAATGAAACCATAATCTTCCAGGCTAAGCGCAGAAAAATTACTTAGCGAAGAAAATTACTGCCTCATTTTGTTTTGATCCAATTAATAAGCCCACCTTTATTTATTATCTCTTGCATAAAAAGAGGAAATTTTTCACAATGGAAAATTCCTCCTGCTGTAATATCGCCAATCGTGCCTTCTTTAAGGTTTACTTCCAATATATCGCCGCCTTTTATCTTTCCGCTGTCGGCGCAAACCAGTATGGGCAGGCCAACGTTAATGCTGTTCCGATAAAAAATTCTGGCAAAACTCTTTGCGATAACAAGAGAAATACCGCTCCCCTTTATGGCAACGGGGGCGTGCTCCCTGCTTGAACCACAGCCAAAATTAGAACCAGCCACAATAATGTCTCCTTTCCGTATTCGCCTAGGGAAATCAGGGTCAATATTCTCCATACATTTGGAGCCCAAGAAAGTTTCGTCTTGAGAATCCAGGTATTTTGCGGCAATAATGTCATCGGTATTTATATTATCGCCGAAGATGTGCGCTTTGCCTTTTATTATCATTTTTTAAAAACTTGTCTAACGCAGATTCATTACAGATTAGCACATATAAATATTAATCTGCGATCATCTGCGT
>JAQTOI010000065.1:0-7364 GCA_028713415.1 Candidatus Omnitrophota bacterium | reverse complement strand
CCCTTAATCGCGCTTGCAGCTGCAACCGCAGGAGAACTTAAATAAACAAAGCTCTCCGGATGCCCCATTCTACCGATAAAATTCCTGTTTGTGGTGGCTAAGGCAACTTCACCTTTATCTAAAATCCCCATGTGCCCGCCTAAACACGGCCCGCATGTCGGCGGGCTAACCAGGCAACCGGAATCCATAAATACTTTCAGTAATCCTTCCTTTTCCGCCTGAAGGTAAACTTGCGGAGTTGCCGGTATTATCACTACGCGCAAACCCTCTTTGATTTTGTTGCCTTTTAGAATCTTAGCTGCAGTGCGTAAATCGGAAATCCTGCCGTTAGTACAAGAACCAATCACGACCTGATTAAGCTTAACATCTTTTAATTCGCCAGCGGGCTTAACGTTACTGGGTAAATGCGGACAAGCTACCTGCGGCTCTAGCTTTGTTACATCTATTTCTATTATTTCCGCGTATTTCGCATCCTTATCATTTTTTAATATTTTTAGGTCTTCGGTCTTCGGTCTTTGGTCTGTTGTCTGTTTTAAATATCTAAACGTAACCTCATCTGGTTCAATCATAGCAGTTTTTGCTCCTGCTTCAACAGCCATGTTGGCCATAGTCAACCTATCGTCGAGCCCCAATTTCTTTATAACCGGCCCTGAAAATTCCATAACTTTGTATAAGGCGCCATCAACGCCTATCTTTGCTATTGTGTTTAATATTAAATCTTTACCGCTTAGCCACTTTCCCATTTTGCCTTTATACAAGAATTTAATCGTTTTAGGAACTTTTAGCCAACACCGGCCTTCTTTCATGGCTGCAGCCAAATCGGTAGAACCGACCCCGAAGCTTGCCGCCCCTATTGCGCCGCCGGTGCAGGTATGTGAGTCAGCTCCTATAACCAAGTAGCCTGGAGCGATTAAGCCGCGTTCTATAAGAAAAATGTGTTCGATGCCGCAAGAATGGATATCAAAAAAATTATTTAGCTTGAAACGTGCCGCAAAATCCTTCAAGAGCTTCACATTGTTGGCGGCCTTTAAATCTTTTGCCGGCACAAAATGATCGCATATAAAGCCGATTTTGCTGGCATCAAAAACAGAATCGAAACCAGCTTTTAAGAATTCTTTAACTGCCAGGGGAGCAGTAATGTCATTACCAAAGCAGAAATCTACCTTAGCGTGCACAAAATCGCTTAATTCTTTTTTACCGGAAGCCTTAAGTAAGATTTTTTCGATTAAAGTAAGTCCCATAAATAAACTTTATTTGCTACAAGCTGCAAGCTTCATGCTTCAAACTTCAGCAAAAATAAATAGCCGTAAGCCTGTGGCCTGAAGCCTGTGGCTATTATTTATTATTTAAATTCCTTTACAAGAAGAGTGGCATTATGTCCGCCAAAGCCTAAAGAATTGGATAGAGCGACCTTTATGTCAGCGTTTAGCGATTTATTAGGGACATAATTAAGGTCGCACTCAGGATCAGGATTTTCGTAATTAATCGTAGGGTGGATTATTTTATTCTTAATGGTTAAACACGATACTATAAATTCAATTGCTCCTGCCGCGCCCAGCGTGTGCCCGGTCATTGATTTCGTTGAGCTTATCAATAGCTCAGACGCAAATTTACCATATACTTTCTTTATCGCTTTTGTTTCCATCTTATCATTTAATTCCGTGCTGGTGCCGTGAGCATTTATATAAACTTTCTCGCTTAAGGGAACTTTTCCTTCCGCAAGCGCTAACTCCATTGCTTTTACTGCTGATTCTCCTTCTGGGTCTGGTGCGGTAATATGGTAAGCGTCTCCGGTTGCGCCGTAGCCTGAAATTTCCGCATAAATATGAGCGCCGCGCCTTTTGGCGTGTTCCAGTTCCTCGAGCACCACCACCCCTGCGCCTTCAGCCATAACAAAACCGTCTCTGTCTCTCTCAAAAGGCCGGGAGGCTCGAGTTGGCTCATTATTCCTCTTCGATAACGCGCGTAACGCGCAAAAACCGCCGACACCCAGATGCGTAATACATGCTTCACTGCCTCCGCAAACAATAGCATCGGCTCTATTGTGCTGCACTGCCTTGAAAGCTTCGCCGATTGCATGCGCGCCCGAGGCGCAGGCAGTAACAGTGCAAAAGTTTACACCTTTGAGATCATACTGTATAGCGATGCATCCGGCGGCTTCGTTGGTGATAAGCATGGGGATCATAAACGGAGAAAGCCTGCCAGCACCCTTCTCCATAAAGACTCTTTCTTCCCTTTCAACGGTTTCCAAGCTGCCAATCCCTGAACCAAAAATGACCCCTACGCGATAAGGGTCGAAAGGCTTAAGTAGTAAACCGCTCTCTTCCAAGGCCTCTTCTGCGGCTTTAAGGGCAAACTGGACAAAACGGGGGGTTCTTCTTATGTCCTTGAGGGCAATAAAAGAAGGCGGGGCAAAATCCTTAACCTCTCCTGCAATTTGAGAATCGAAAGTGCTCGCATCAAATTGCGTAATCTTTCCTATGCCGCTTTTTCCCTGAATCAGCGAGTTCCAAAAGGAAAGCTTACCTATCCCTACAGGAGAGACTACTCCACATCCTGTAACGACAACGCGCCTCTCCATTGAAAGGGCTACTTGTCCTTTTTGGCGGACTTTTCGTCTATATACTTAATTGCTTCGCCAACAGTGGTTATCTTTTCGGCATCTTCGTCAGGGATTTCTATGCCGAATTCCTCTTCTAAAGCCATAACCACCTCTACCGTATCCAATGAATCAGCGCCTAAATCGTCAATGAAAGAACTTTCAGGCTTGATTTCTTCCTTTTTTACTCCTAACTGCTCCGCGATAATCTCTTTCACTCTGTCGTCAACGCTCATTATTCCCTCCTTTCTACGTGCCACATCATTGATCCCGTCTAATTTATCTGTTGTATTCAAATACCTTACACTAAACCACCATCTATGACTAAGACCTGGCCGGTTATGTAATCAGCATCGCAGGATGCCAAGAAAATTACCCCCTTGGCAACGTCCGCGGGCTCACCAAACCTGGCTAAAGGTATCCTCTTAAACATTTCCTCTTTTACCTTTTCGGGAAGCGCCTCCGTCATTACGGTTTTAATATACCCAGGCGCAACGGCATTAACGCAGATATTACGGCTCCCGAGCTCTTTTGCTAATGATTTAGTCATCCCGATAAGCCCGGCCTTTGATGCGGCGTAATTAACCTGTCCTGCGTTACCCATGATGCCTATAACCGAAGAGATATTGATAATCTTGCCGTAACGTTGCTTAACCATATACCTAGAAACAGCTTTACAGCAGTTAAATGCACCCTTAAGGTTAACCGTCAAAACCTTGTCCCAGTCACTTTCAGAGAGCCGTAGCAAAAGATTGTCACGAGTAATCCCCGCATTGTTAACTAATATATCAACTCTCCCTAAGTTGTCAATAATTTTGTTGATATTTTTCTCGGTTTCATCTAAATTTGTTACATCAACCTTGAGGCCAAGCGCTTGTGAATACTGTTCTAGTTCTTTAACTGTTGCGGACAATATCTGCTCGTTTAAATCAAAGATGACGACCCTGGCGCCTTCTTTCGCAAATTGTAAGGCTATCTCCTTGCCGATCCCCTGTGCTCCTCCCGTTACAACCGCTATTTTATCTTTGAAACGCATGTTTTATCCTCCCGCTTAAACAGCAAGCGAATCCAGGTCTTCTTTCTTCTCAATATTTACCACTTGCGAAACCGGGTTGATTTTACGGATGAGCCCGCGCAGGACCTTTGAAGGGCCGACCTCATAAAAAGTATTTACCCCGCTACGCACCATAAACTCAACGCAGTTTTTCCAAAGAACCGGAGAGGTTAACTGTTCCAGAAGGTTATATTTTATATCTCTGGCGCTGGTATGGGCACTGGCAGTGTAATTGCTGACTATTGGAACAAGCGCATCGTGAAATTCGATAGAATCTAAGACTTTGCGCAAGCGGGCCTTTGCCGGCGCCATTAAGGGAGAGTGAAATCCTCCGCTTACATCAAGTTCCACAACCTTTACCCCTAAATTAAAAAATAAGTTCTTCAGACGATCCTTGTCTTTATTATCCAAGGAAATGACGATTTGGCCTGAAGAATTAATGTTCGCAATATAGAAGCCTTCACGCTTTGACCTTTCTTCAATAAATGCCCGCTCAGCCCCTAAAAGCGCAAACATTGTAGAAGGCACAAGGCTTGCGGCCTCCTCCATAGCCAAGGCTCGTTCCTTAACCACTAGGAGCAAATTCTTCAAATCCAGAGCTTGCGCCGGATATAAACATGTGTATTCGCCAAGGCTTAAACCGGATAAAAATCTTATATCTTTTTTCTTTTCTTTAAATACCTCATAGGCTGCCAGCGATGTAACCAGAATGGTTAATTGTTGGTTGGAAGTGCGTTTCAAATCTTCAGAACTTCCTGAAAAACAAAGACGGGAAATATCCATTCCCAAAATCTCACTAGCTTTGCTATAAAAATCACGCAACGCAGGAAAATTATCATAAAGGTCTTTACCCATTCCCTGATATTGCGCGCCTTGACCGGGAAATATTATAGCGTCCATATTATTATTTGCTTGGCTTTACACCGCAAAAACGCAAAAGTCCGCAAAATCGCAAAACAAAAAAGTTAAAAAAATAATTTCAGCAATTAAAACCACCCTCTATTGTTTTCCTTTTTGTTTTTGTGTGCCCATGCTCCCTTTTGCGCCTTCGCGGTTTTTAGCGGCTTTGCGGTGTTAACAGGGCTTAACTAAAATCTACTAGGCATTTAAAATATTATTGCCAGCGGATAGCGCAGCTGCCCCAAACCAAGCCTCCTCCAAAAGCATCAAGGACTACGATATCGTCTTTTTTTATCCTGCCAGCCTCCCATGCCTCACACAAAGCCACGGCGCTGGAAGCACTGGACATGTTCCCGTACCTGGAAATATTAACATAAATTTTATCCTGCGCTAAAGAGAGCCTCTTTGCCACCGCGCTGATAATTCTTTCATTGGCCTGATGGGGTATAAGAATATCAATATCTTCTGTTTGAAGATGAGCCTTGGCCAGTGCGTGGCGCGCAGCATAAACCATAACTCTTACGGCAATGCGGAACAATTCATTTCCCCTCATCTTTATGAAATGCATTTTGTGTTTTAAGGTTTCTTCGCTTGCCGGATGCCTGCTGCCTCCCCCGGGTAGTATTAATAAGTCGGAATTAGCACCATCAGCGCCAAGATAGGAACTTAAAAAACTCTTTTTTCCCGAAGCAGTCATGACAGCAGCTCCGGCGCCATCGCCGAATAAGACGCACGTAGAACGGTCTGACCAATCGGTTATCGAGGTAAGCACCTCGCTGCCTACCACCAAAACATTTTCATATAAACCGCTTTCGATAAATTGCCAAGCAGTTGTTAAAGCATAAACAAACCCCGCGCACGCGGCCGAAATATCAAAACAGGCAGCATTTTTCGCTTTAAGATAATTTTGCAGGTAACAGGCGGAAGACGGGAACTGCGTATCGGGAGTAATTGTTGCTACAATGATCAAATCAAGTTCAGAAGGTTTAATGCCCGCACGCTTTAAAGCGATACGTGAAGCTTCACGGGCAAGGTCAGAGGCGGCTACGCCTTTTTCGACTATTCGCCTTTCTTTTATTCCGGTGCGGGTAGTAATCCACTCATCGGTTGTATCAACCATTTTCTCTAAATCTTTATTCCTTAGAATTTTCGGCGGCAAATATTTACCCAAACCCACTATTTTTGCTGATCTCATTTTAGTTTACTTTTTAAATCACGAATTGCCACAAATTCTGTCCTAACCTTAACCGCAACCTTAAAACTGTCACCAGTCAGGCACGAAATATATTTGTGGTCATTCGTCTTTTCCGCCTTCGGCGAGACCTCGCCAGCTACCGCTGGCGGGAATTCGTGGCAATTTGTGTCCCTACGCGCTTAAATCATTCAACATTTCTTTTATTTTGGGATCCTGAGAAATTTTACTAATGTTGCTTTTAATCTCGGAATTAACGTTGCATTTCAATTCGTGTATGGCTACTTTTACAGCATTTTTAACCGCTATCGCATTAGAGCGGCCATGGCCGATAATTACTATGCCGTCAACGCCCAGTAGCAGGGCTCCGCCATATTCGGCGTAATCCATTAAACGCTTTACCCTTTTGAGGCTATTCATAATCAAAAGCAGGCCTATTTTACCTATAAATCCTTTTTTTATCTCATCAAGCAGGAATTTTCCCATAGTCTCGGCAACGCCTTCGGAAACTTTAAGCGCCACGTTACCCACAAAACCATCACAGACAATACAATCGCATTTACCCGAAAAAATATCTTTCGCTTCCAGATTGCCGATGAAATTAACTCCTGCTTCAGAAAAAAGCTTATGCACATTTCTTACGTAATCCGGGCCCTTACTTTCCTCTTCTCCTATATTAAGCAGCCCGATGCTTGGATTTTCTTTACCAAGCGCCAAATGAGAATAGACCGAAGCCATTATTCCATATTGAAAAAGATGTATGGGCTTTGGGTCGATATTGGCGCCCACATCGACAATCATGGATATACCTTTTTTTGTAGGAATCACCAAAGCAATACCTGGCCGCTCTACTCCTTCCATTAATCCTACCTGCAAAGTCGCGCCGCAAACTGCCGCTCCGGTATTACCGCAAGAAACAAAAGCGTCTATTTTTTTCTCGCGCAACAAATTCATTCCGATAGAGATGGAAGAATTTTTCTTCTTACGCACGCTGCTTGCCGGAGACTCGCCCATGCCTATTTTTTCCGGAGCATCGATAATTGTAAAGTCATTTAAGTTTAAGTTATGTTTATGAATCTGCTCCTCTATTTCTTCCTTTACCCCAATCAATATCAAATCGTCATGGAATTCCTGTTTTGCCAACAAAGCACCCTTGAAAATCTGCTCGGGAGCAAAGTCACCGCCGGAAATATCAAGGCCTATTCTGTATTTCATCTTTTTTCCTTTTTTGTATCAACCTCGATTTTTACTACTTCCCTGCCTGCATAGTGACCGCAAAATGGGCACACCATGTGCGAAGGCTTTAGCTTCCTGCACTCTTTGCATTCAACCAGCATGGGTACGCTCAGGCGCTGGTGAGTTTGTTTCTTTTTGGTACGGGAATGCGAATGTCGACGTTTTGGATTTGGCATTATGACCTCCGTTTCTCTCTTTTAAATATCGATTTTAAGCCCGGCGCGCGCAGATTGCTTTGTTTTTTGTTTGCATTTGCAAACTTCATTGTTTAGATTAGCGCCACAGCCTGGACAAAGCCCTTTGCAGTCTGGTTTACATAGAACTTTCATAGGAAAGTTGAGCAATACTTCTTCACGAATATCGTTATCTACAGTAAGATATTC
>JAQTOI010000064.1 GCA_028713415.1 Candidatus Omnitrophota bacterium | reverse complement strand
TGTTGTTTTACGAATGGTTAAAAAAAGTTCCCATGGGCTTTTGGGTGTGGGGTGCATTTTTCCATGGTAACCTCGACTTATCCAAATTTTCTACAGCCTCGGGTTTTAGAAAATTTGGAGTCGACCCCTTTAGGCAAATAATGCGTTTAGCATTATTTGGGTTAAGCAATAAGCGTTGAATTTTGACGCGCTTTTGCTATAATTTTTTATAGTACGCTCTGCGCCTATTTTCAGTTTTAATTGACAATTGGTAAATATATAGTATTTTAGATGACAATGATTACGCAGATTATCTTAATTAGTACAATCATATCTAGTCGGTGTAATCAATAAAATTATGAAAATAATCGTTTGCATAAAACAAGTCCCCGATACTGGAGAAGTTAAAATCAACCCGGAAACAAATACGCTTATACGCGAAGGGGTTTCTTCGATTATTAACCCTTTCGATATGTATGCCATCGAAGAAGCCCTGCGCCTTAAAGAAAAATACGGAGCAGAGACTTTTGTCCTTACCATGGGCCCTCCCCAGGCAGACATGGCCCTACGCGAAGCCCTTTCCTTAGGGATTGACCAGGCAATTCACCTCTCTGACCGCGCTTTTGCCGGCTCTGACACTTGGTCAACCAGCCTCATTTTATCAAAAGCCATAGAAAAAATCGGCGCATTTGATACGTTCGACGGCGCCAAAAAGGCGCCGCTCAGTATTCCTTCGACAAACTCAGGATCCCGAGCAATGTCGAGGGACAACCCTGAGCAAACGAAGTGCGTCGAAGGGGTTGATTTGATTATCTGCGGCAAGCAAGCCTCGGACGGCGATACTGCGCAGGTAGGCCCTGGCATCGCAACTCACATTAACCTCGCGCAGGCCACCTATGTGCGTAAAATCGACAATATTAATTTAGAAAATAAGATTATTCGCCTGGAACGCCTGCTTGAAGAAGGTTTTGAAATTTTAGAAGTCAAGCTGCCGGCGCTTATTACGGTAGTTAAAGAAATTAATGAACCGCGCCTTCCGTCCTTACGCGGTAAAATGCGCAGCCGCAGCCAAACGATTAGTGTCTGGGGGCATAAGGATTTGGGTTTAAAGGAAGAGGAATTAGGCCTTAAGGGCTCCCCTACACAGGTAGTCAGGATTTTTACTCCGCCTCCACGCGACAAAGGGATGATTCTGGAAGGAGACCCGGAAGTAATAGTAGAAAAATTGGCAGAGGAATTAAAAAAACACCTTATATAGAAAAATCATGAAGTTCCAAATCACAAATTCCAAATTACAAATAAATTCCAATGGCCTAAATCCCAAAGTTCTAAACAGTTTTGGCCATTTAACGTTTGGAATTTGGTGACTTATTTGTGGTTTGGTGCTTGGGATTTGGAATTTTTGAGGAGACATGAGCGAGAGTATTAAAGTTATTGTCGAAAAATGCATTGGCTGCGGCTTGTGTGTAAAAGTCTGCCCATTCTCTGCGATTACCATTGTCAACAAAAAGGCGATTATAGACTTGTCTAAATGCAACCTTTGCGGAGCCTGCAAGGAAGCCTGTAAGTTTGAAGCTATTGCTATTTTTAAGCCCAAAATCGAAGCGGTTGATTTTTCTTCATATAAAGACGTATGGGTTTTTATAGAGCAGGAGCGCGGGAAAATAGCCGGTGTTTCATATGAACTTTTGGGAAAGGCGCGTGATTTGGCTAAAGATTTACGCGGAGGAGTCGTGGCAGTTTTACTGGGGCATGATATAAAAAGGAAAAACCAAGAACTTATTCAAAGGGGAGCGGATAAAATAATTTGCGTTGATAAACCGGAATTGGACAATTTTATCTCCGAGAATTACGCCAACATCATCAGTCACCTAATTGTTAAATACAAACCGGAAATATTTCTTGCAGGAGCCACTACTTGTGGGCGTTCGCTTGTATCGCGCATTGCAGTCACCATTAAAACAGGCTTGACCGCAGACTGCACAGGTTTAGATATTGATAAAGAAAAAAGGCTGCTTATACAAACGCGCCCGGCTTTTGGCGGAAACATTATGGCACAAATTATCACGCCCAACTACCGGCCCCAGATGGCAACCGTGAGGCATAAGGTGATGAAGGAATTAGAGCCTGATGCGAAACGAAAAGGGGAAGTCATCGAAGAAATCATTGATGGCCGGTTTATTGACGGCCGCGTAAAATTCATAGAATTTATTCAGGAAGAGGTTGCCAAAGTTAACCTTGCCGACGCTGATATCATCGTTTCAGGCGGCAGGGGCCTGCAGGAAGGAAAAAATTTTCAATTGATTAGAGACTTAGCAGACGCTATTGGCGGGGCGGTGGGCTCATCGCGTTCTGCGGTAGACAGCGGATGGATTTCCTATTCGCATCAAGTAGGCCAAACCGGCAGGACCGTTGCCCCAAAACTTTATATTGCCTGTGGCATATCCGGGCAAATACAGCATCTTGTAGGCATGCAATCTTCCAGGGTGATTGTCGCTATCAATAAAGATCCGGACGCACCTATTTTTAGAGTTGCCAATTACGGCATAGTAGGCGATTTGTTTCAAATAGTGCCTTTGTTGATTAAAAAGTTTAAAGAAGGTAGTAAAAAATAATTGCCACAGGCCACAGGCTACAGGCTTCAGGCTACCAATATTTTTAGAAGCTTGTAGCATGCGGCTTGTGGCTTTGGCTAAAGGCGAGCCAAACCACGGCCCTCTGGCCAGCAGCTTGAAGCAGAAAATCTATGCATCTTAAAGAACTAGAAATATTCGGTTTCAAATCATTTCCGGAAAAAACCAGCCTCAAATTCGAGCCGGGAATTACGGTAGTCGTCGGCCCTAACGGCTGCGGGAAATGTCTTCATCCCGAAGCTAAAGTTTTTCTTTCTAACGGAAAAATTACTAAAATTAAGGAGTTAGTAGAAAGTAATATTTCTGGTTCAAAAAAAATAATTATTTTTGATGACGGGATTGGCAGTTTAGATAACGAAAAAAATTTATGCGTTTTCTCGTTAAATCCAAATAATCAGAAGCTGGAAAAAAGTAAAATCACTACCTTCGTAAAAAGAAAATCCCCCCCCTTCCTGCTAAAAATTAAAACTCGCAAAGGCGAAGAAATAACCACTACGCATTACCACCCCTTTTTCACCGTAGACAATGGTAATCTGAAAGAATTGACTGCTGAAAAATTAGAAGTAGGCGCAAAAGTTGCCTTGCCGCGCGTACTAAATGTAAATTCATTCAATAATGAATTAGAAATAAAAGAATTGCTCAAGAATTTTTCTCCCGAGGATAATGTTTATCTGCCTTATTCGCCAGAGCTTAAAGATTTGGTGTATTTGCAAAAACAGACCCACGGAGGGCTGCAGAATTTAAGCCAAAGCCTGGGGTTTCCTTCAACAAGCTTTTCAGGGATAAGGTCTAATCAAACCTTAAATGTAGCTTATGCTTCAGCCTTACTTGAGCAAGAAGAGAGTAATGAGCTTGCCCCCCTGAAGCTTAAATCGCGTTCAAACGGGTACATCAGGATACCGTATTTATTGGATAGAAATTTAGCTCGTTTTTTAGGTTATATTATTTCCGAGGGTAGGATAACCCGCTCCAACCAGATTTGGTTCGTTAACGAAGATAAAGATATAGTCAACGATTTCTGCGTATGCGCCAGGAAGGCATTTGACGTAGAAGCGCGGGTATTCTCTTATAAAAAATGCGCTAACGATGTAATAGTTTTTTCTTCGGCTCTTTGTAAATTTCTGGATAAATTTTTTAACATAAAGCAAGAGGGGCTTTCCAAGGATAAAGTCATTCCTAAACAAATATTCTCGGCATCTAATGATATAGTTTGCGAATTTATTTCCGCTCTTTTTGAGGGAGACGCTTATATTAAGGATAAAACAGAAAAAGGCAAAAAAGTATTTTATATAGAATATTCTACCGCAAGCAGAGAACTTGCCTTAGGCCTTTCTACGCTTTTATTACGATTTGGAGTGCAGGCTTTTATAAGAAAAAAAATAAAATGCGCTACAAATACTGTCAATAAAACTAAAAGAACTTACTATTCAGTGTATATTTACGGAATTGAAAATATAAAAAAGATCGCCCTTTGTCTTAATTTCGTAGGCAAGAAGAAAAATATTTTGAAGGAAATAAATAGCTTAGAAATAAAATCAAACCCAAATTTTGACGTTATCCCAAATATCAATTTGGTAATTAAAGAATTTATAAAATCTTCCGGTATCAGCGTGAAGAAAACTAAAAAGATTTGCCCGAAACTTGCGGCTTACTATGAAAATACGTGTTTACCTACCCGTAATGGTATTTTAGAGGTGCTAAAGCAAATTAATAATCAGCCGGTTTACGATAAATCTCTTGAAGCAAAACTTTCTATTTTTGCCAATTCCGATATCTATTGGGATGAAATCGTAAATATCGAAAAGATGCCTTCAGATACAGAATGGGTATACGATTTATGTGTAGAAGGGAATCATAATTTTGTGGCAGATAATTTTATTGTTCATAATAGTAACGTGCTAGATTCTCTCAAATGGGCGCTGGGAGAGCAGAGCCCGAAGTCCTTACGCGGCTCTAAAATGGAAGATATCATCTTCAACGGCACCGAACACCACCCTTCATTAAACGTGGCGGAAGTTGCGCTTACCTTTACCAACGAAGATAAATATCTGCCCATAGATTATCAGGAAGTCTCCATTATGCGCAAGCTCTACCGTTCTGGCGAGAGCGAATACTACATCAACAAAAACCTGGTAAGGCTCAAAGATATCGAAGAGTTATTTATGGGCACCGGCATCGGAGAGTCAACCTATTCTTTCGTTGAGCAGGGGAAAATAGAGATTTTCCTAAGTTATAAGCCGGAAGATAAACGCTTAATCTTCGATGAAGCAAGCGGTATCGTAAAATATAAAGAGCGCAAGCGTGAGACAATGCGCAGACTCGAGGAGACCGACGAAAATTTACTGCGCCTTGAGGATATAATAGCGGAAGTTAAGCGTCAAACCAGGTACTTAGAGCGCCAGGTTGAGAAAGCGCGCAAATTCCGCGAAACACAAGATAAGCTGGTAACAGTTGAGAAAAAAATTGCATCATGCCAGACAAAAGAGATACAGGATAAAATCAACGTTAGCCTTGAGGAATTAAACGCAAAAGCTGAACAGGAGAACGCCAAAACACAAGAATTAAATGCGGCGAAAGAAAAATGGAACTCGGCCAGTTCTGCTCTTCGCGATTTGCGCGGCGCCCTCGAAGCGGTTAATACGGCGCTCATCAGCTTAACCGGAGAAATTACCACCGCGCAGAACAATATACAATTTTACGAACAACTTATTGCGCAGCTTAAAGAACGAAACCTCGTTCTTGAAGCAAGTGAGCGCCAGTTGCGCGAGCGCCTCGCCCTTCAAGAAGAACGCACGCTTACCGAAAAAAAGCGGCTGGATGCGCTTGACGGAGAAGCCGCAAAAGCTGAATCAGAGATTGTCTCTCTCTCCAGTGGAAAAGAGAAGCTCCGCGGGCAGAATGCCTGCGCCCTGCGTTCAATAGAAGAGAAACGCGTTAAAATATTAGAGCTTGAGGCCAATAAAGTAAACCTCAATAATTCTCTTATCGAATTACAAACCAACCTCTTTTCGCTCTTAAACCGCAAAAAACGTTTGCTGCTGGATAAGGCGCGGCTTGATGGCTTTTTAGGCGAAGCAAAAGAAAATTTAAGAATAAAAGAAGAAACTTTCGCGCAGGTAGAAGCGCGACTTAATGCGTTAAAGGAAAATAAAAACAATCTAGCCCTGCGGGAAAAAGAGCTGACGCTTGGCAGGGAGGATTTAAAGAACGCTCTGAATGAGAAGGAAAAAGAGCTCATTGAGCTTACTTCTTATTATGAATTCCTAAAAGATTTGCATACCAAATACGAAACTTTTTCAGTAAAGAAAAAAATTACTGTTATTTTTGATGAGGAGCCAAAGAATATTAATAAACTGGTTGCCTCTCTTCGTGGCGTTGAGTTTAACCGCGAAGGAAATGTTTATAAAGCAGTGGTAGAGGCGAAAGTAGTTACCCTTGAGGAAAATCAGCTTCAGGAGAAGATGCAGGCAGTAACTTCCGCAATAGAGCAAATAAAAGCCAATATTGAAGGCCTCGATAAACAGAAAGAAAGCCTGGCTGCCGATGTTTTGGCAGAGGATAGCCAGATAGAGGAAGCGCAGCGTTTAAGAGGTGTCGCTTTGCAGGAAAAAGATAATCTCACAAGGGAGCTGGAGCGCTTTAATGAAGAAAATACCCTGGTAAGCAGCGAAATGGAAAGTGCTTTGCGCGATATAGCTGCTTTAGAAGCAAAACAGAAAAAGCTTCAGGAAGAGCTCGCGGTTTGCGAGAACGAACTCTATCAGGCTCAAGACATCCTGAAAAATTCTCAAAACCTGATTGCGCATAATTCTGAAAGCATAAAGAATATTGATATAGATATTGCTAAAAAAGAAGCCCTTAAAGATTCTTTAGGTAAAGAAAAAGAGAGCCTGTACTCCAAAATCAACTTTTTAGAAGAAGAAAAAGGCGCGATAATAAAGAATCTTGAAGCACAAGCCCGCGAAAAAGAAGAGAATAAAAGCGCGCTTACGATAAAGGCAAGCGATATTGAAAAAGCTGCCGTTTCTATTTCCGGGATGCACCAACACATCCAGGAGCAGGAATCAAAAAGGGAACAATTTGAGAAAGAAGAAATCACAAAAGGTAAAGAATTGGACACATTTAGAGACTTACAGCAGACCTTGGAGAAAGAATGCCAGGATATACGTAGCGCAGCTTACAATAAGAAACTGGAGATTCAAAGCCTTGAATATGAAAAAGGAAAAATTAAAGATTATCTTAAACAGGTATATAGCGTTGATTTTGACGCTTCAACTTATGAAGCGGCAGCCGAAGACTTGCAGGCTTGTATAGAAGAAAGGGATGTTTGTAAGAAAAAGATAGAAGGCTTGGGTGAGGTAAACCTGGTTGCGATAGAGGAATTTGAAGAGCTAAAGAAGCGAGATGATTTCCTGACAAAGCAAAAAGAAGATTTAATTACCTCCAAGGAAAATTTAAAGAAAGCAATCCAGAAAATCAACAAAACTTCAAAGGAACTGTTTCTTGAGACTTTTACCAAGGTGCAGGAAGAATTCCATAAGAATTTCAGGTTTTTATTCGGAGGCGGCAAGGCCCAGTTGATACTATTAGATCAAGAGAATATCCTTGAATCAGGCGTTGAAATTGAAGTCCAGCCTCCGGGGAAAAAGCTACAGAATGTATCGCTGCTTTCTGGCGGTGAAAAAGCCCTTACCGCCATTGCTTTAATTTTTGCAATTTTCCGGATACGCCCTTCGCCGATATGCGTGCTTGATGAAATTGACGCGCCCTTGGATGAGGCTAACGTTGACAGGTTTAACCACCTGCTTAAAGAATTTGTGGCTTATTCGCAGTTTATCGTTATCACGCATAATAAGAAAACAATGAGCCAGGCTGATATATTATACGGAGTTACCATGCAGGAAAAGGGAGTTTCAAAACTCGTTTCGGTAAAATTCGCGGACAGGCATAAGGCAGTTAAGCCTTTAATCGCGCCCGTCCGCCCGCCTAAGGTGGAAGAGTTATTAAAAGAAGAATCCAAAGAAGATAACCTTGAGCCTAAAGCTCAAGGCACACCCGCACAACCTTCAGAGATAGTTTCATCAGAACAGCAACCCGCAAACCCATCAGAGAACCCGGACAAAATATAAGCTTTCAGCTCTCAGCTTACAGCTTTCAGCAAACGAAATTATAATACTGTAATGTTCGAAAAAAATCTAATCTCGTAGTTTGTTTTTAGATTTATTAACGGGTATGTAAGCTGATAGCTGATGACTGAAAGCTGATAGCTGATTAAAAGGCCAGGACTATTTTATTTTTTCCTTCCCGTTTTGCGCGATAAAGCGCAACATCAGCTTTTTTAATGAGGGTATCTTTATCCAGGCCGTCATTGGGGTAGTTAGAAAGGCCGATGCTTACCGTGAATCTGTTGCCGAAAATTTCTTTTTCACTCACTTTTTTCCGTATTCCTTCTGCGTAGGTTAGGGCATCTTCTCTGTTTGTTGCCGGCAGAATAACAGAGAATTCTTCACCTCCATATCGGCAAATGACGCTTTGTGTTTTTTCATTTTCTTTTAACGTTTCACTGATTGTGCGCAGGGCTTCGTCTCCCTGCATGTGGCCGTAAGTATCGTTAAATTTCTTAAAATCATCGAGGTCAAGCATTAAGATAGAGAGAGGGTAATTTTTTGCTTTAGCTTTCATGAGCTCTTCATCAAGCTTGTACTGAAAGTATCCGTGGTTCCATAGGGAAGTAAGAGGGTCTGTGTGGGATTTAATCAAGGTGTCTTCGAAAGCCTGCGAATTCTCGATGGCTCCCGACGCCTGTTCCACGAACATATTAAAAATTCTTATGTCTTCATCAGTTATGGGTTTTCGGGTGATAGAGTTATCCACGATAATTAGTCCGGAGGGCTTATCTTTTATCCACACGGAGGAGATCAGGAATTCTTTTAACTGCAGCTGGCTGCTTAAGGGGTCATTTTCATATTCGTTGATCTTGTTTTCTTTTATATGCAGCGTGCCTCTTTCCCAGAGAACGTCGTAGATAAAGCCGCTTTCTTCACTTAAGGGAAAGGAAAGAGACTGGATAAATTCCATGAACTTTGGTTTTAGTTTTTCCTCTTTAATGCGGTTATAGGTTTTGATGAGGTCATATAAGTCCATTTTTTGCTGCTCGATACTGCGCCATATGGCATTAGCTTCTTGGCTGTCCATAGGGCCGATGCCCATAAAGCCATTTATTTTTTTATTTTCCTCATCAACCAGAAACAATATCGCCCGGTTAAAAGCAAGGCCTTGATGGGCAGTTAGCCCGGTTAAGATTATGTAGACTATTTCTTCCAGGCGCAGGGTAGTACGCATTGCCTTGGTAAGTTCATAGAAGATATAGAGCTGATAGCGGATTTTTTCCGCTTCTTCTTTTAATTTTTTCGCCTGTTCCTGCAAGTATTTGATATTTTCATCCATATAGAATATTAAATAACATATTTGCCGACAAAAGTCAACTCACTTGCATTTGGTTTGTGGAAAATACGTTGATTTTAATTAATATTTTATGATTTGGCGATTTTAATTTATCTGGTAGAATAACGAAACATGCTGCAAGGTTAAGCAATTTAGCTTATGAGCTCATCAGCTCATAAGTTAAAAGGGACGAAGACCACGGTATTATTTAAGGAAAGCATTTAAGTTAAATCCTTTTTATACTGATGAGCTTAGTAGCTTATGAGCTTACGAGCTATATCTATGGACAATAACCTTTATAATCTCTCCAATTATGATTATGAGTTACCCACGGATTTTATCGCCCAGAAGCCCGTTTGCCCCCGTGACAGCTCAAGGCTCCTTATTCTGGACCGCCGCAAACAGAGCATAAAAGCAGGAATTTTTGAGGATGTGGTTGATTGTTTAGCCTATGGGGACGTCATTGTTTTAAACGACACCAAAGTTATCAAGGCTAAGCTTATTGGCAAAAAGCCCACTGGCGCACAGATAGATATTCTTCTGGTCAAGCAGCTTAGAGACGGCATATGGGAGGCCCTGGCTAGCCCTGCTAAGCGTCTTAAAGTAAATGATACTATAATTTTCGATTCATCCCTTAGCGCGAAAATAATTGATGTAACGTCCGAAGGTAAACGGGTACTTGAATTTTCCCGGACTGATATACGCAAGGCCATAGAGGCGCTGGGAAAAGCCCCTTTGCCTCATTATATAAAAGAGGAAATAGATGACGCCGGAAAATATCAAACTATCTACGCCAAGCATGAGGGCGCCATTGCCGCGCCTACTGCAGGCCTGCATTTTACGCCGCAACTTTTAAGCAAAATTGAAAAAAAAGGCATACGGATTACTTTTGTCACTCTGCATTGCGGTCTTGCTACTTTTCGGCCGATAAAAGAAGAGGATATCCGCAGGCATAAAATTGAACCTGAATGGGTAGAAGTTACACCTGGCGCAGCCAAAGTCATCAATAATGCCAAAAAGACCGGCAGCCGGGTAATCGCCGTCGGCACAACTTCTATGCGCACTCTTGAAAGTGCCGCAGCGCCAATCACCGGCGAAGTAACTTGTGTTAAGCCCTATAACGGAGAAACCAATCTATACATTACTCCGGGTTATGCTTTTAAAATTGTCGATGCTGTGATTACCAATTTCCATACCCCCCGCTCAACCAACCTTGTCTTAATCGCTTCTTTCTGCGGTTTGGAGTTCTTGAGAAAAGCGTACAACGGCGCAAAGGAGCTAAAATTTAGGTTTTTCAGCTTCGGCGACGCTATGTTTATCTCTTGAATTTTACATAACCTTTTGATTTTAAAGGGGTTATAAAAATAAAAAAAGATAAGTCTTGCATTGACGCCTACCTGTATTTCTACTATAATAAAAGTTCATCTAATTTTTCCGACGCAAAGCACCAGGAAAATTCATGAGGCGCTATGATATCCCGACAGCTAAACAAGTCGAAAATTTATGTTAAATTTTCTTGTAGCTGTCGAGATCAATTCCCCCAGTTTTGCACCCGATGTGTTTCTCTCGCAATTTCGTAGAAAGCAGAAATTGCGAAAAAATCAATGGAGGCAAAACGGGGGTCATTGAGGAGGATGATTATGCGAGGAGACCTAACCAAAAAACGGATTTTTCTTTTATGCGGACATGCCCAATCAGGTAAAACCTCCATTTCCGAAAGCTTGCTTTTTAAATGCGGAGCAACCTCTAGGTTAGGCAGTGTTGATGACGGCACTACCACCAGCGACTACGAAGATGACGAGAAGGCCAGAAAAAGTTCTATTAATTTATCTGTCCTTTACGCCGATTACAAAGGCAACTTCTTGCAGTTTATAGATGTCCCGGGTTACCTTGATTTTATCGGTGAGCTATGCTCAAGCAGCCGCGCAGTGGATTTTGCGCTAGTTGTGATAGACGCAAGCTCCGGGATTGAAGTGGGGACGGAAAAGGCCTGGGATATTTTGCGTAAAGAAAATCTACCTTGCCTTTTTATAGTCAATAAGCTAGATAAAGAAAATACAAATTTCCAAAAATCCTTGGAAGAGATACGCAGCACTTTTACCAGAAAAGCAATGCCTTTTGCGCTATTTGAACAAGGGAAAATTATAAACGTTCTCAAGAATAAGGATAACGCCTTCTACAGCCAGCTAATCGAGACGGTAGCCGAAAGCGACGACAGCCTTCTGGAGAAGTATCTTGAAAAAGGCGCCATTGAAGAAAAAGAGCTTTCGGAAGCGCTTAAGAAGGCAATTGCTAATGCGCAGCTTTTCCCCGTAATCCCCATGGTTGCAACGACGTCTCAAGGCACGGAGGCGCTGCTTGAAACATTGCTTGAGATAATGCCCTCGGCAACTTCTGCTAAGCCTAGGTCGGCAAAGAACGTTAAAACTGGAGAAATGATACCGCAAGATGCCAAAATTGACGCTCCCCTGGCTGCCCAGGTTTTTAAGACGGTTATCGACCCTTTTGTGGGGCAACTGAATATTTTTAGAGTTTTCTCCGGAAAAATTTCTTCCAATAGCGAAATTTTTAACGCGAATAAAAGTGATAAAGAAAAAATCGGGCAAATCTATATTCCGCAGGGTAAAGCGCAGGTTACGCAGGATGCAATATGCGCAGGAGAGATAGGTGCCCTGGCTAAACTACGTAACACCACAACTGGCGATACTTTTTCTGACGTGGCTTGCCCGCTTGAATTTGCGTCAATAGAGTTTCCTGAGCCTTCATTCTCAGCGTCGGTTAAGCCTAAAACACGCCAGGATGAAGATAAAATTTCAGTGGCGCTTTCCCGGCTTACCAGCGAGGACCCGACTTTCAAGGTCTCGCGCGACCCGCAGACCAAGGAGCTGATTATTTCAGGAATGGGCGAGTTGCATTTACATGTGATTATAGAAAGAATGAAACGGCGCTATCAGGCAAATGTAGAGTTGGGCACGCCCAAAGTTCCCTATAAAGAGACGATTACCAAGTCGATTAAAGTACAAGGCAAGCACAAGAAACAATCCGGTGGCAGAGGCCAGTACGGTGACTGCTGGATTGAAGTAGAGCCCATGGAACGCGGAAAGAATTTTGAATTTGTAGATAAAGTATTTGGAGGAGCCATACCGCGTAACTTTATACCTTCTGTAGAAAAAGGCGTGCGCAAAGGGCTGGAAGAAGGGATCCTGGCAGGCTACCCTGTTACCGATATAAGGGTGATACTTTTTGATGGTTCTTATCATCCGGTTGATTCCAGCGATATCGCTTTCCAGATAGCCGGTTCCATGGCTTTTAAGAAAGCCCTTGAAGCGGCGGGCAGCGTCTTGCTTGAACCGGTTATGAACGCTGATATTGCCGTGCCTGAAGAGTTCGTGGGCCAGGTAACCGGAGATATTAACGCGAAACGTGGAAGGGTTATGGGCATGGAAGTGAAAGGTAAAAACGAAGTTATAAAGGCCCAGGTACCCCTTGCGGAAATGTATAAGTTTTCCGCGGATTTGCGCTCGGTAACAGGCGG
>JAQTOI010000063.1 GCA_028713415.1 Candidatus Omnitrophota bacterium | reverse complement strand
TCTGCTGATTCTTGTCGGTGAGCCACTTTAAAAATTTTATTGCTTCATCCTTATTGTAAGATTTCGCATTAATCATAAAAGCTGAACCAGCTCCGCCCCAGACTTTAACGGGAAATTTAGCTGAAGACTTAGGCAGAGGGAAGAAATCATAGTCAAGGTCAGGCCCTAATTGTTTGTAAACATTCACTGCCCCGCTGCCGTTAAATGAGAAAGCGGAGTTACCTTTTGAAAAAGCGTCTTCCGCCTCTTTGTTAATCATGGTAGTGATGTTAGGCGCAAGCACGCCGGAATCCCTTAATTTAGCAAAAAGCGAGAAAACCTCCACCCATTCCGGATCGGTATAGGCTACTTCTCCTTTGAGTGTCTTAAAGAATTTCTCTTCACCCATAATATTTATGGCCCATTCCGTAGCCAGGCAATTAAGAAACCAGCCCTCTCCCCAGCCGCAGATAAAGCCGGATTTACCGGTTTTTTCTTTTATCTTTTTGGCATAGTCGATAAACTCATCCAAACTTTGCGGCGGTACAAGTGCGAGCCCCGCTTCTTTAAAAAGAGCTTTATTGTAAACGAATTGTATAATTGTAGTATCGATGGGCGCACCGTATACGCCGGCAGGAATTCCATAAGTATTACCCGCTTTAAAACTAACCACATCCAGAGCTTGGGAATAAAATGTGTTTTGCCAGGCCGAATTTCCCTCTTCCATAATGGGGGTAAAATTCAAGATATGTCCGGCTTTAATAAAGGAACCTAAGGTTTTCTTTTCGCCTAGAATACCAAACACATCGGGCAGATTTCCCGCGCGCGCGGCTGCGATTACTTTTTGCGAATAAATATCCGGCGGAGAGAAAAGTTTAAATTCTACATCTACTCCGGTTAGCTCTTTATATTTTTTAGCCAACTCTTCAAAAGCACCTTTTCGGTCATTCATCCAGTGCCAGATAACTATCTTTTTTTCCTTAGAAACAGTCTTGGGTGTGCAACCGTTAAGAAGAAAAATTGCGGCGAAGGCAAACACGAATAATCTTCTGGCAAAGTTCATAGCCCTCCTTACTGTTAAGTTGCATAGGTTACGGAAGTTACGAAGGTTACGAAAGTTACATAAAAAGATACATAATTTAACACAATTTGTGGTATATTGCAAAATATTTATTAATCAAATAGAACAGTTTTATTGTTGTAAACCAGTACCTTGCGTTCTAAGTGCAGCCTCACTGCGCGGCTTAAAACAACCTTCTCTAAATCCTCCCCCTTCCTGCGCAAATCTTCAAGGCGATCGCGGTGGCTTACCCGCACCGTATCCTGTTCGATAATGGGGCCAGCGTCAAGTTCTTCTGTAACATAATGGCTGGTTGCTCCGATAATCTTGACTCCCCGGCGGTATGCCTGTTTATAAGGATTGCTCCCGATAAATGCCGGCAAGAATGAATGATGGATATTAATGATACGGTTTGGGAATTCTCTGACGAAATTGGCGCTAAAAATCTGTGTGTAGCGCGCAAGCACTATTGTGCCTATCTTTTCTTTTTTAAGGATATCTATTTCTTTTTTTTCTACGCCTAATTTGTTTTGCTTAATCTTAGGAAAGCAATAAAAAGGTATATTGAAATTTTTCGCTATAGGCTTTGCGTCTTTGTGATTGCTGATAATCATGGGTAGAGTACAGTTGAACTGTCCTTCTCTGTAGCGCAACAAAAGATCATAGAGGCAGTGAGTGAAACGCGAAACAAAAATAGCCATGCGGGGAATATCGCTGCTATAGTGTATGGACCAGTTCATATTAAATTCATCGGCGATTTTCTTAAAACTGGCGGCTATATCGGCTTGAGGAATTTTAAAGCCTTTAAGCAGCCATTCGATGCGCATGAAAAATGTATTTGTTTGGCTGTCTATATGCTGGTCGGCATCTTCAATGTTGCCATTGTTGGTATAAAGAAAATTTGAAACTTTGGCAACAATGCCTTTCTTGTCGGGGCAGGAGATAAGCAGAATGGCCTTGTTCATAGAGATTCAATTATAGTATATTTTATATGAAAAGCAATTAATTTATAAGCCTAAGCTATTGCCAAAACAGAGAAGAATTACAAGCTGGGCAGGAGAAGGTGCTTGGAGGATTTTTATAAAAACATTCTGCCGCCATACTTGACTTTGTGCATTTTAAAACCACTATCCGCTATTATTGCCGCCGTTGAAGCTAACTTTAATTTTTTGCGGTAATATTGCTCGATAATCATGCACTTTGCACTAGCTTAAGCGAAATGTCAATTGAAAACGGTTTCAATAAAAGCATTGTATATGTTTATCGCGTCTTTTCAAACAATATTTTATATGGTATAAATGATATGCTTACAAATCCACCAATCCTTAGCGGAAATGGCTCGCATTCCTAAAGTATTATAATCATATCCTTTTTGACAAACAGCTAAAAGTATGATATCTTTCTACAAAGAGGTTAGCTATGAATAAAAAATTAATAACCTACCTACGTTTACACTGGCTTAAGATATCCCTCATCGGCGCAGGCGTAATCGCCGTCATCCTGCTTGTTATTGTCGGATTCACGGGGCTATATTACTTCAACACGATGGACATCTTCTATAGGAAAATGCTTTGGGCGCAAATGCCCTCGTCCATTTTCCTCTACCTGGTTGTAGGCTCTATCTCCGCGCTTATAAGCACTCTTCTCTGGCTGCATTTTGTTTTTGGCGGCGGATTTGCGAAAATGGCCTCGAAAAAGATTAGAGCCACAGACGTCGATATTCATTGGTCTGACGTCATAGGAATGGAAGCCATTAAAAAAGAAGTATGGGAAGTAATACGCCTCATAAAAGACAGGGCACAGCTTAAAGCTGTGGGAGGAAGAATTATAAAAGGCGTTTTGATGGTTGGCCCTCCGGGATGCGGAAAAACATATCTTGCTAAAGCCATCGCTACCGAAACCGGGCTTCCTTTTCTTTCGGTGGTCGGCAGCGAGTTTATGGGAATCTTCATGGGTGTAGGGACAGCGCAAATGAAGAGTTTATTTAAGGAAGCTCGAATTTTGGCGGAAATCCACGGCGGCTGCATTATTTTCATTGACGAGATAGATTCGGTAGCCAGGCCGCGCGTAGCTGACCGGGGTTTTGGCGGAGTAACTGATGTTAATTCTACGATAAACCAATTTCTGATGGAGCTTGACGGGCTGCGCCCCGAAAAAGGAAATATTGTCGTTATCGGCGCGACTAACGTTCCGGAACAAGAATTAGACCCAGCGCTTATGCGCGCGGGAAGGTTTGACCGAAAAATATATATCGGCCTGCCTGGCCTGGCGGAGCGGCGCGAACTTTTTAAATATTACCTTTCAAAAGTACAATACGATAAGAATAGTATAGACCTTGAAAAGCTTGCCCGCATCACTGTTGGCAACAGCCCTGCGGATATCTCAAATATTGTGCGCGAAGCATCCCTGATTGCTATACGTGAACAAAAACCAATAATCAGCATGCAGGAAATTTCAGGAGCCCAGGAGCGTATTGAGCTGGGAATAAAGATGGAAACTCCCTTAACCGGCAACGACCGGCTTATTGCCGCTTATCATGAAGCAGGCCATACCATAGCCACGTTCCTTCTGGTGCCAAAACAAGATGTGTTTAAGGCAACTATTATTCCTCATCGCGGCGTAGGCGGCGGAACCTGGATCATGCAGACAGAGGAACGGTTTATTCCCGCCAAAGAAGAACTCATGGGCGAGATAAAAGGCCTCTTGGGTGGCTATGCCGCTGAAAAAATTCAATTCGGCGTTACTTCAGTCGGAGTAGAAAGTGACCTCGCTCGCGCTAATACCCTGGCTGAAAACATGGTAACTAAATGGGGCATGGGCACATCGGGCGCAGTGGGTGTCTCCACAAATCCTTGGGCGCGGCGTGATCTTTCTGACCGCGACAGAGAAGATATTATTACTACCTGTTTAAATGAAGTCAATGAAACGCTGCGTAAAGAAAAAGATATTCTTGAAGAAATAGCCCAGCAGTTAATAAAGCAGGATGAGCTTGATTATGATGAGTTGGAAGCAATTTTTAAAAAACATAACCTTACCCGCCTGACCTATACCTCTCAAGAAAAAAAAGATAAAGAAGGAGGCATAACCTGGGATGACGTTATTGGGATGGAAGAAACAAAAGAAGAAGCTAAAGAAATTGTCAGCCTTATAAAAGACCGGGCACATCTAAAGCAGGTGGGCGGAAGAATTATCCGCGGGCTTTTAATGTTCGGGCCTCCGGGATGCGGAAAGACATATCTCGCCAGCGCTATGGCCAATGAAGCAGGCGTCCCCTTTTTAAGCAAGGTCGGCTCTGAATTCGTGGAAATGTATGTGGGTGTTGGCGCAAGCCGTATAAGGCATATGTTTCAGGAAGCGCGGGAACTGGCGCTCTCAAAAGGCGGTTGCATTATTTTTATCGATGAAATCGATGCTCTCGGCGGAAAACGCGGCGACGCCCAAAGTGGTGGCGACCGAGAATACAATCAGACCCTCAATCAGCTTCTTGCGGAAATGGATAGTTTCAAAGAAAAGGAAGAACAATACAATATAGTCATTATCGGCGCAACAAATGTTAAAGAAGATTTTCTTGATTCAGCGCTGTTACGCCCGGGGAGATTTGACCGTAAAATTACGGTTGATCTTCCAACATTTGAAGACCGCAAAAAATTATTTGACTATTATCTCAGGAACGTTAAATACAATGCCGAAGAAATGGATGTTTCAAAACTTGCGGGCATAACTTCCACCTGGTCACCGGCAGAAATAGCCAACCTTGTCAAAGAAGCGGCACTTATCACCGTGCGCAATAAAAAGGATGCGATTGATCTCAAGGCGCTTGATGAAGCACGCGAGCGCATTGAACTTGGGTTAAAACGTAAATTAACCACTTCAAAAGAGAATCTACGCATGACCGCCTATCATGAGGCGGGCCACTGCGTCTTACAATACTATTCCCAAGGCAGATTTCCATTCAAAGTTTCTATTATTCCCCGTACAAGTACACTGGGCGTAGCATGGTCTGGCGCCGAAGAAGATGTTATGGGTGCAACCAAGGAACAGCTTTTGGCAAGAATACGCACTTCTCTTGCCGGCTATGTCGCAGAAAAAATAAAATTCGGGACTACCACAACCGGGGTAACCAGCGATTTCAGCAATGCTTTAAGTACCGCGCGGCATATGGTCTGGAGCTTGGGCATGGGTAAATCGGAATTTATCGGAAATTTTCATGATGCACTTTATTTTAGCAACCACCAGCAACAGCCGGTACTTTCGGAAGAAATTAAATCTAAGTTAGATAATGAAACTCAAGAAATTCTGCAGCAATGCTTAAAAGAAACGGGAGAGGTTATACGTAAAGAATCTGCGCTCTTTGAATACATCGCAGAACAATTATTAGCAAAAGAAGAATTGACGCAACCTGAACTTGAAGAAATCTTTAAAAACTATGCCAAAGGAAAACCCCCGGAAAAATCTCTTTGATTCCTCTTTTATTTTCCTATGACTATGAAAGCGTTAATTATGTTTTTAAGCAGGTATTTAAAATTACCGCTACTCTGTAGCGCGGTTTATTTATTAACAAGCTGCAATCCTCTGCCTGCTCCGTCCAACCATAAAACAGAAATAGAAAAAAACATCGTGGCAAACATGAAAAAGGAAACCGGCTTGAATGCGGTGACAAAAATCGCAGGAGACACTTTATATGTGTATATAACCACCAAAGAAGAATTTCTTAAACCGCAGCGAACTGACGCGCCGGTCTCTATTTCCAGAAATAAAGCTATTTTAACTTTTTTTAATAGTGAGTACGCTAATGGTACCTTTCTAATCAGCTACGTGTATCGCGCGGTTGAGGCAAGCAATGAAATAAAATCAGACAAGACGGAGCTTCTGGATAATGTTTTTGCCGGGTATAATGACTATGGGCAAAATATGGTAAGCAAAATATTTTTCTCGCTGCAGAATAGCGTAACCAGCGAACCCAAGCGCTTTAATTTCATCGTAATATATTTTGCTGATACAGATAGGGGTATAGAATCAATTATGACGATGAATGAAACAGACTTTCGAAAATATGTGTTTGGAACGTTACCATCGCTTGAATTCTTTAATCGGGTAATAACAAAATTAATCGGTGCTACATACGTTATCGGAGACCAAACCGGTAAACATGTTGACTATGCGGATATTAAGCTTACCGATTTTATTAATGATATTTTAGTTCTAAACCTGCGCAGGGAGGCAAGAGACAGGCAAGAAAAACCAAAAGAATATGCGGGAGATAAAAACTTTAGCATAACAGACAGCATATTAAAAATCTTCTACAATACTGCCTCTAATTATGATTTTAAAGATTATAAATACGTAGTGCTCTATGAGTGCCTTGACAAGAAAGAAACGCTGCAGCGGAGAGAAGATCTCGAGAAGGAATTTAAGTCGCAGTAATTAGCAGCCTATCGCCACACGCCTGCCTTTAATTTTCAATCTATTTTCAACGTATAATTTTATTGCCAAAGGATACAATTCATGCTCAAGCTTATGTACTTTCGCTTCAAGTTCCTTAAGCGTTTCCCCTTCTTTAATTATAATTGCCTCCTGAAGCACTATCGGTCCATGATCAACGCTCTCATCGACAAAATGCACGGTCACTCCGGTAGCCTTGCAGCCGCCTCCAAAGGCGCGCTCGATTGCACGCTCTCCGCGGAATGCTGGAAGCAGGGCCGGGTGTATATTTAGTATTCTATTTTTAAAAGTTCTAACAAAATATGGGCTCAAGATTCTCATGAAACCGGCTAATACTACAAGATTTATTTTTTCGCGTTTTAGGAGGCTGGAGATAGACTTATCAAATTCCAAACGTGAGTAAAAATCTTTCGGGTTAATAAAAATATCCTGCACGCCCAATTTTTTTGCCCGAGTCCTGGCGTAAGCATCTTTTTTGTCGGTAATGAGCAATTTTATATTCGCCCGTATATACCCGCGCTTGGCAGCTTTCACAATTGCTTCAAAATTCGTCCCGTTTCCTGAGGCTAAGACGGCGATATTCATAATCTGGAAAGTTTGAAGTTTAAAGTGCCTAAAGTGAACTAAAGTTAAGGGTAAAGAAAAAAAGGGAAAAGTTACAAGTTAAAAGTGCCTAAAGTTAACTTTTAGCTCACTTCAAACTTAGTCACTTTAAACTTCCTTTCTAACTTTAGCTCACCTTAAACTTCTTCTCTAACTTTAGTCACTTCAAACTTTAGCTCACTTGTAACTTATTTTAGTCTCTTTTCAATATACATTTCGTCGGGCATTTAGCTTTTGCTTCTTCAAAGGGTTCAGGTTTATCTACTTTCTTATAATCTATACAGGAAAGATTTTCTTTTAAGTAAAAGGAGGAATCTTTTACGCGCGTGCATATGCCACAGGCAATACAACCCACAGGGCAGGCCGCTTTGGTTGCTTTAGCCGTATCGTGAGAACTACAGGCAACGTAAATATCATGTGTTATTGGAATCAAGCTGAATAATTTTTTAGGGCAGACTAGAACGCATTTATTGCAGGCTTTGCATTTTTGCGCTTCTACTTTTGGCAGATTTTCTTCTGTCATGGTGATAGCACCAAAAGGGCAGGCTTTTGCGCAGGTCCCAAAACCTAAACAGCCCCAGAAACATTCTTTTTGCCCCCCTGCGACTAAATTTGCAGCCACGCAATCCTCAATGCCCTGGTATAACACCTTATCTTTGACTTTAGCGCCGCCGTTACAATGGACGCAAGCAACAGTCTTAATTTTTTTCTCGAGTTTCTTTCCCAGAAGCTGCGCAATTTTTTCTTTGGTCTGCTCGCTGCTCACCCTGCAAGCGTCAATGTTAAGCTTACCGCTAAGAATAGCCTCGGCAAAACCAAAACACCCCGCTCCTCCGCAGGCACCGCAGTTTGAACCGGGTAACAAGCCGTGTACCAGTTCCAGCTGCGGGTCAGCCGTAACTGCCAATTTCTTTGAGGCTATGGCTAAACCTACGCCAAAAACCAGCCCCAATACGCCTAAGGTTATAATTGGTATAAGAATTTCCATAATAAATATTTAAGGTTAAGAAGGTTGCGAATGTTACGGGAAGTTACGAAAGTTACATTTAAACAGATAGAATTATTGTAACCTTCGTAACCTGCTTAACCTTCGTAACGTTCGTAACCTTATTTAAAATTGTTTTCGCCACTGCATCTCTATTTAAAACCTGAATCCGTTAAATCCCAAAAAGCTCATGCTCATAATAGATGCAATAATGAAAGCAAGCGGAAAATCTTTAAAACTATCCGGGATATTGCAAAGCTCAAGCCGCTCTCTGATGCCCGACATAAGAATCATGGCTACCGTGTAGCCTAAGCCTACGCAGAAACCCTGGAAAACCGAATAATAAAAACTCCCCGGCAGTGCTTTTCCGTTTACAAAAAACATATCACTATTAAGCACCGCCACTCCCAAAACTGCGCAATTAACCGTTATTAGCGGCAAATATATTCCGAAAAACCGGTACATCGCTGGGCTTATTTTTTTAATTATCATCTCTACCAGCTGGACAAAAGTGGCGATAACCAGAATAAACGATATCGTGCGTAAATAGGTAAGGTTAAATGGTATAAGCAAAAACCTATAGATAAACCAGGTGATTATAGATGACATGGTGGTAACAAACATTACCGCCAGACTCATCGCAAGTGCCGGTTTAGTTTCTTTGGAAATCGCGACAAAAGAACACAATCCTAAAAAACGCGAGAGTATCACGTTGTACAGAAATACCGAAGAGATAAAAATGGTAAGAAAGTAGCCTAAATTCACGATTTTCCTTTATTGGCTGTCTTTATAACCTTAAAAAATCCCATTAATAACCCGATAACTAAAAGCGCTCCTGAAGGCAAAACCATAAGAAACGCGGGTTCATAACCCTTAATAATGTTGTGGCCGAAAAACGTGCCAAAGCCTATTGCTTCACGTATAGCTGAAATTAACAACAGCGCCAGAATAAAGCCTGCGCCCATGCCCAAAGCATCAAAAATAGAATTAATTAAACTGGATTTTGAAGCGTATGCTTCAGCGCGGCCCAAAACGATGCAGTTAACTACGATTAAAGGAACATATATGCCCAGAGCTCTATTTAAAGCCGGGCTATAGGCCTTCATCATTAATTCTGTAATAGTAACAAAGGTAGCAATTACCACGATGTAGCAGGGTATCCTGATTTTATCTGGAACGATATTCTTGATGAGAGCAATTATAATATTTGAGCCAATCAATACAAAAGTCGCAGCTATACCCATGCCTACGCCGTTATTCATGGATGTTGATACTGCCAAAGTCGGGCATAAACCAAGCACCAAGACAAAAGTGGGATTTTCTCTGATTACTCCTTTTAGAAATTCCTGAATATATTTAGTCATAAACTTTAAGTGGATTAAAATAAGTAGTATTGACACCGCAAAACAGTAAAATTTATCGTAATGCGGTTATCGGTCGCGTAGCTAGAAACGTCAAGCGTTAAAGGTTAATCGTATTTATTTTACGAAAGACGATAGCCGGTTTACGATTCGAGCTGCGTCCTTCGATTTCACTCAGGACTTAGCCCTGAGCGTAGTCGAATGGGCGCAACCCTTTAACGTTCAACGAATCTCCCTTTACGCTTTTGTGGTGTAAAAATACCATTCTCTTTAAAAACCTAAATAATAAATACACGCTATTGCTTCGTTCATGTCCCGAAAATACGATTCTTGGTGTAGCGGTCGATAATAGGTGTAGCGCCGTTCATGATTAAAATTGCGTATGAAACACCTTCCGGGTAACCGCCCCACAAACGGATGACCGCGGTAATTATGCCACAGCCTATCCCGAATATAATTTGGCCCTTTCGCGTTAGCGGCGATGTTACATAATCCGTAGCCATAAAAAACGCTCCCAGGATTAACCCTCCGGATAAAATATGGAACAACCAATCTCCGCTAAATAAGGTTTTAGCTCCAAAAATATACGCAAAGACCCCTACGGTTGCAATATAAGAAACAGGAATATGCCAAGAAATATACCCGCGTAACAGTAGAAAAAGCGCGCCTAATAGTAGCGCAGCTATACAGACCTCCCCGATACACCCGCCATGCCTGCCTAAAAAAAGATCAAGATAAGAAAGATGAGCAACGGGCTTGCCTTCTTTTAAAAGCGCCAGCGGCGTAGCGGCGGTGATTGCGTCAAGCCAGCCTCCTTCGCCAAAAGACATCCATTGCCTGAAACCTACGGGCTGGCTAAAGACAGTCATATATTTTGGCCAGGACGCCATGAGGAAAGCCCTGCCAACAAGAGCCGGATTAAAAATATTCTGCCCTAATCCGCCGAAAATTTGCTTTCCCACTGCCACAGCAAAAAATGAACCTACAACTACCAGCCACCAGGGAACAGATGGCGGAAGATTAAAGCTAAGCAATAAACCTGTAAGTAACGCGCTACCGTCGGAAACGGAAAGTTTTCTTTTTGTTAATATTTGCAGGGCCGCTTCCGCGATTACCGCAGAGATAATTCCTAAAACAATAACCCATAAGGCGCGCAATCCAAAGATAAATACGCTGGCCAGGGCTGCGGGCAGTAGACTTAATACTACCAGCCACATAATCCTGCGCAAAGACTCTTTTGCGTGCAGGTGCGGAGAAAAAGAAACCGTGAGGTTCTTCATTGTAATATTTCTCTTATTTCCTGAGCTCGTGTTTTCACTGATTCAATGACTGACTTTGAAGAAATAGTCGCTCCACTTATGGTATCTACACCAGATACATCGGTTTTTCCTGCGAAACGCCCTGTAAACTCGTCCTCTGCGACGCGGGAGCCAAGCCCTGGAGTTTCATTTTGATTTAATACCTTAATGGCTATAATTGTACCATCAAGCTTCATACCCACGATAGTATCAATTGTGCTTGAGTAACCCTTGGCGGAGACCTTAAACGCTACCCCCAGAACAAGTCCGCCTGCATCATATGCCTTGTAATATGCGGTTTCGTTCCCCTGTTTAACCTCCTCAAAGCGTATGGCTTGAGGGATTACCTGTTTTAAACCGGCTTCCTCTTCTGCTTGCGCTTGCGTAATAATTTTTGTTTTAGTGATAGAATATACGCCCGCAAGCGCTCCACTGGCTACAATACAAATTACAGCCAGTATAATACCGTATTTTATAATTTCTTTCATTTTACTTTCTCCAATTTCGCTCTTTTTATAGACTGAACCAAGCGCCTGTTAGTTGGGCACACATAACCGCACACTCCACATTCTATGCAGTCACTGGAGCCGTAACGCTTTGTTTCGTCCCAAAGATTCTTTCTTGACGCTAAATCTATCAAACAAGGCATAAGGCTTACCGGGCATTCTCTCACGCAAGCGCCGCATCTAATACAAGGGCCCTCTTCACCCAATAAGCTGTGTTTAGTTAAAAATAAAAATCCTCCTGTTCCTTTTAAAACCGGATAGTCCAGCCCATCCAAGGCAATACCCATCATAGGGCCACCGCAAATAATTTTATCGGGTTCCGTTTTAAACACTAAAATCTTATTTTCGAAAAGTTCTCGCAAGGTCGTTCCAATCTTAATCCAGATATTTTTTGGTGAAGCAAGCGCATCTCCGGCAAAGGTCACCAAGCGCTCTATCAATGGCTTATCCAGATAAACAGCTTCATAAATAGCAAAACAGGTGGCGACATTCTGCACCAGCACCCCAACTTCAAATGGCAGTTTTCCAGAAGGAATCTTTTTCCCGGTTACCGAAAAAGTCAGCTGTTTTTCTCCGCCTTGCGGGTAGGCGGTTTTTAATATAACAAGTTCACAAGAAGGAATTCGCAGTTTTCTGGTTTCAAGGATACGCTGCACGCCCTCGTAAGCGCGCGGTTTATTATCCTCAAGGACGATATAGACCGTCTTTGGCGCAAGTATTTTGCAAATTATTTCTATCCCTTTGAGTATTTCTTCCAAATTTTCAACCATCAGCCTGTAATCCGCAGCCAGATAAGGCTCACATTCACAGCCGTTAATAATTAATGTATCAATGCGTTTTGGCGGGTTTAATTTTACATGCGTGGGGAAAGCCGCTCCGCCTAATCCGACTATACCCGCCTTCTTTATAATCTCCAGAAGCTCGCCCTTGCCTAAACCATCAACTTTTATGTTTTCGGTATATGTTTTCTCCTCTTTCAAACATTCCAGGCTTATTGCGGGTGAGCGTTTTAAAACAGGGTGGAACCAAGTTCCGATATCTAAAATTTTACCCTTCTTCGGCGCATGTAAATAAGCGGAAATAAGCCCATCGTTCTGCGCGATAATTTGGGCTTCCTCAACTACTGCGCCTTTTGAAACTATCGGCAAAGACGGCTTGCCGGTTGCCTGTGACAAGGGCAGGTATAGTTTTGAAGGGTTAGAAAACCTAACGCTTGCAATTTCGTGCTGCGGCTCTTTATACTCGTTTAATCTTATCATTTATCAGCCTTTTCTGTATTTAATGACAAAAAATAAGGACAAAAACGAGCTGATTATACCAAGAGAAACCATAATTGTAAACGGGCTAAAAATATCGGCCAGATAGGCAAAG
>JAQTOI010000062.1:9327-12774 GCA_028713415.1 Candidatus Omnitrophota bacterium | reverse complement strand
TAAATCTCTTTGGCTTTGGTGTCGTTGATTAATGCTCTCGAGGTGCCTGAAATCAGAATCTTTCCGTCAGCAATCAGGTACGCTCTGTCTGTTATGGAAAGTGTCTCGCGCACATTATGGTCAGTTAACAAAATGCCTATGCCTTTACGCTTTAAATCCGTGATAATTTCCTTGGCTTCTCCCACCACAATAGGGTCAATGCCGGAGAACGGTTCATCAAGCAGCAAAAAAGAAGGATTAGTTACAAGCGCCCTGGTAATTTCAAGGCGCCGCATTTCTCCTCCGGAAAGCGTGTAAGCCCTGCTTCTTCGCAAATGGGCGATATTGAGCTCGTTAAGGAGCTCCTCTATGCGTGTCAGCCGTTCCATCCGCGTTAAGGGGATGGTTTCTAAAATCGCCATAATATTCTCTTCAACGGTGAGCTTTCGAAATACCGAAGGTTCCTGCGAAAGATAACCTATACCGTAGCGCGCGCGGATATGTATAGGTAAATTTGTTATATCCTGGTTATCAAATAGTATTTCGCCTTCGTTTGGCGAAATAACGCCCACTATCATATAAAAGGTGGTAGTTTTACCCGCTCCGTTAGGCCCAAGCAAACCCACTATTTCGCCGCGTTTTACCGCAAGCGATACTCCGCGCACTACAGCTTTTGAATTGTAGGATTTAGATAAATTATTAACCTCTAGAATTTTCATCATGGATGCACAGATTGCTCAAGATAAAGCTTATTGTTATTTAGGGGCGCCGCTTTCTTTGGGAAAATAAACAATGCGCGGGCTTCCTTCTAAAACGACACGTTGCTCCTGCGCGTAATATGTCGCTTTCTGCGAAAAGGTAACGTTATCGTCTTTTAGAATTTTAACGTTTCCTTCGGCCACTATTCTTTGTATCTTTTTTGCCGTATTGTCAAAAAATACGGAAGCTTTGTCGCAATAGAGCTTTCCGTCGGGATTGGTCACCACGACTTTATTGTAAAATACGGCATTACCTTTTGTGTATTCCATTTCAAGCGGCCCATCGCAAGTAATCGTTGTATAATCTTTGCTGCCTTCCATGGGTATTTTTACTTCCACGTTATCCTTCAATGAAGCATTCATGCTATCCCTGTCCAGCTTAGCTTTATCGGATTTCACCGACATCACATCGTTTTTCGAATAGTATTTTGCCTCCATCTTGTCTATATCAACGTATTGTCCGTCAATCTTCGCTTCGTTGCCCTTTATCTCCCAATCGCGCGTGCCGTTTTCCTTGTAATTCGAAAGATAGAAATCCTTCATCCTCTGCGGTTGTCCCGTAGACTGATTAGACTTTTGTGCGAAAGTCTCTGCGCCAAAAGTAAATGTGATACCCATAAATGCAAAAAATAAAAAAAGCAGTGTTAAGCGCATAATATAAAATTAAATTCTTAGGTTTCCGCGTAAACTTACGGAAATTTTGCGAAGTGAAATACTATACAGGATGTGGAGCTCCCTGTATAAGCCTAGGTTTCCCTTTTGCCCGCCTTCGCTCTTCGAGCTTCGTCGAGGCATCCGCCTCTCGCATCTTGGCGACATCTCGCCGAAACAAAAACCACTCATTTTACCCTATCAAAGTAGAAATTTATTGCGTAGGCGGATGAAAGTATTACAATATACCAGAGAAAATAGTAAAGTCAATCAAAAGGCGTTTAAATTATCAGCTTCAAGCTTCAGGCCACAAGCTACAGCCCCGTTACATTAATAACTAAATTAAGGTTCGGGGCGTCCCGCACCGTAATAAGATACTATAGGAAATGGGGCAGGCTGCAAGATTACCTATTTGAAATTTGCAGTCTAGGAGCAACAGCAATTTAAAAAGGTTTCCGGATAAAGGCGTATACCTTTTGTTCCAAATTTTGCGCCTTTAAAATCAGGTCTACGACTTCTCTGACTGCGCCTTCTCCACCGTTGCGCTGCGTAACAAAATGCGCGGCTTTCTTTATAACAGCCGGGGCATCGTTAACGGTAAGCGCAAGGCCGACTTTTTCCATTAGCCCCAAATCTATTAAGTCGTCGCCTATAAAGCAAATTTCATCAGCCTCTACGCCGTAGTCTTTCTGTATACGCTTAAGAACAGTTTCTTTAGGCAAAATCCCGCCGATGACTTCTTCGACACGCATATCAAGAGCCCTGCGGCGCACTACCGGAGAATCTTTCGCGGTTAAAAAAATAGTTTTTATGCCGGCTTTTCCCAAGAGGAAAATCCCCAGCCCGTCTTTAACGTTGAAAATCTTAAGCTCTCGGCCTTTATCATCGTAAATGATTTCGCCTCTGGTCAGGACACCGTCAACATCAAGGACAAGTAATTTAATCTTTTTAAATAGGTTTAAAATATTCTTCTTCACTTGTTATCTTAATTTCTTTCGGTTATGGGTGTTAGGTTAGGGGTTAGGGTTCTTGATCTTGTGCCTCTAACCTCAAACCTCTTGCCTCTAACCTTCTCTTCTAAATAATTCCCGCTGCAATCAAATCCTGCACATCCAGCATGCCTATCGGCTTATAGTCTTTATCAACGACAGGCACTTCGTCTATTTTACGCGTTTCTAAAACCTTAAGGGCTTCTGAAGCAAGGTCGTCGTCTTTCACTACGACCGGATTTTTTGTCATTACTTCGCCAACTTTCATTTTAAGCAGATTGCGGTGGCGTTCTAAGTTCCTGCGCAAATCTCCGTCTGTAAAAATGCCGGCCAAGGCTCCTTTTTTATCAACAATAATCGCCGCTCCGGCATGGGCTGATGTAATCTTAACCAGAGCTACTTTTACGAGCGTTGTTTCGCTGACAATAGAGCTGAATTTACCTTTACGCATGATGTCTTTTACTTTCAACAAAAGCTTTCGCCCCAAAGAGCCGCGAGGATGGAAAAAAGCAAAATCCTTTTCCTTGAATCCTTTTACTTTCTGCAAGATAACGCTCAAACAATCGCACATGGCCAACGTGGCTGTCGTGGAAGTAGTTGGTGCGAGCCCCAGGGGGCAGGCTTCTTTATCAATTTTCACATTTACCACACCGTCGGCATAGCGAGCAAGGCTTGAGCGGGTATTGCCGGTAATGGCAATCATTTTTGCGCCAATTTGCCGAATAAAAGGGATAAGATTTTTGATTTCCTCTGTCTCTCCGCTGTAAGAAAGCACCACAGCCACATCTTCGGCTTCAATCCTGCCTAAATCTCCGTGCACCGCTTCTGCGGCATGCAGCCAAAAGCTGGAAGTTCCGGTTGAAGATAGAGTTGCCGAAAACTTTTGCCCAATAATACCGGTCTTGCCCATACCGATTACTACAATCTTACCCTTGCAGGAAGACATTATGCTTGCGCTTTTAAGAAAATCTGCGTCAAGGTTCGAATTTAGGCTCAAAATACCACCCGCTTCAATTTCCAATACATCTCTTGCCCAACTTAAAATTTCTTGCGGTTTGAATCTATGCATA
>JAQTOI010000062.1:0-9227 GCA_028713415.1 Candidatus Omnitrophota bacterium | reverse complement strand
CGTATCCTCAAGATTTCTTCTAACAAGGCTTTCACTTTTGCCAATGGGAATGATGTGCTGGCGTCAGACAAGGCAGCTTTTGGATTCGGGTGCACTTCCATAAATATCCCGTTAACCCCGCAGGCCGCTGCTGCCCTGCTCAAAGGCGCTATAAATTCACTATCTCCTCCAGAAACGCCACGCGCCGCCGATGGCCTCTGCAGGGAATGAGTCGCGTCATAAATAACCGGGTAGCCAAATTCTTTCATGATAAGAAATGAGCGGAAGTCAACCACCAGGTTGTTGTACCCAAAACATGCTCCCCGCTCTGTCACTAAAATATTTTTATTTCCGGTCGATTCCACTTTTTCGATGACGTAGCGCATATCGCCAGGCGCCATAAACTGGCCTTTTTTTATGTTGATTGCCTTCTTCGTTTTTGCCGCTTCGATAATCAAGTCGGTTTGCCGGCATAAAAATGCCGGTATCTGTATTACGTCAATTACATCTTTTAAATATTTTATCTGATGGCGGCAGTGCACATCGCTTAGAACAGGAATTCTAACTTTTTTCTTTACCTCTTCTAATATCGAAAGCCCTCGAGTTAAGCCTGGCCCTCTGAATGATTTAAGTGAAGTACGGTTGGCCTTATCAAAGCTGGCTTTAAAAATGCAAGTAATAGGTGCCGGGAGCGATGAAACGATTTCTTTTAAAGATGAAGCAATATCCAAAGTAAGATGCTTATCTTCCATGATACAAGGCCCGGCAATAAAAATAAATTTGTCTTTCGAAATCGGCATTGTAATAGGCAATATTTTTAAAAAATTGAATCAGCAGCCATATTTAGCACAGACAGCCGCGTTTATAAACTCCCGAAATAAGGGATGCGCATTATCCGGTTTTGATTTAAATTCGGGGTGGAATTGGCACCCTACAAACCAGGGATGGTCACGCAACTCCACAATTTCTGCTAGCTCGCCCTTGGGGTACGTCCCGGAAAACACCATGCCGGCTTTCTGGAACGCCTCTTTAAATTTATTGTTAAATTCGTATCTATGCCGGTGCCTTTCTTGTATTTTTTCTTTTCGGTATGCCTGATACGCTTTTGATCCCTTAGCTATCGCGCACTCATAGAGCCCAAGGCGCATTGACGCTCCCATATCCTTAATCTTCTTCTGCTCTTCCAGCAGGCTTATTACCGGAAATTTTGTAGCTTTGTCGAACTCCGTTGAGTTTGCTTTTGTCAGGGCGCAGACATTGCGCGCGAATTCGATAACTGCGGTCTGCATGCCAAGGCAAATTCCGAAAAACGGTATTTTCTTTTCTCTGGAATATTGGATGGCGGCAATCTTGCCCTCTATGCCTCTGTGCCCGAAGCCGCCGGGCACAAGAACCCCTTTAACATCCCCTAAATATTTTACGACACCGTGCTTTTCTATATCCTCGGAATCAACTTTCTTTATTATCAGGCGCGCGTCATTAGCAATGCCTCCGTGCGAAAGCGCCTCGTATATGGATTTATAAGCATCCTGATGAGCGATATATTTTCCTACCACCGCAATCGGCACTTCTTTTGAAGGAGAGCGCACCACCTTTACGACCGCCGTGTTCCATTCCGTTAGCTCTTTCTCTTCGCACTTTAAGTTAAGGAGCCGCACAGCCAGCCTGTCCAGGCCCTCTTCATGCAACATCTGCGGAACTTCGTATATGCTTTTTACATCCAGGGCCGGAATAACCGCTTCTTTATCTACATTACAGAATAGAGCTATTTTCTCGCGCGATTCTTTATTGAGCTCTTTCTCTGTCCGGCAAATAATAATATCGGGCATAATGCCTATCTCGCGCAGCGTTCCCACGCTATGCTGCGTTGGTTTCGTTTTAATCTCACCCGCTGCCCTTATGTAAGGAACCAGCGTAACGTGGATATTTATGGCGTAATCCCTACCTAGCTCTAACTTCAGCTGCCTTATTGCTTCCAGAAACGGCAGGCTTTCAATGTCTCCAACAGTTCCTCCTATTTCGACAATGACCACATCAACGTTCTGCTGATGCGCGACACGCTTGATGCTGTCTTTTATCTCATCGGTAATATGCGGTATTATCTGCACGCATTTGCCAAGATAATCCCCTTTTCGCTCCTTGGTAATAACCGAATAATAAATCTTTCCGGTAGTAATATTATTGGCATTAGTCAATTTCGCGTGAGTAAAACGCTCATAATGGCCTAAATCCAAATCTGTTTCAGCTCCGTCATCAGTGACATAAACCTCTCCATGTTGATACGGGTTCATCGTACCGGCGTCAACGTTAAGGTAGGGATCGCATTTGATCAGGGTAACTTTGAGGCCTCTAGTTTCAAGCAGTTTGCCTAAGGACGCTGCGGAGATACCTTTGCCTAAACTTGAAACTACTCCTCCGGTCACAAAAATATATTTAGCCATGATTTTTTCTTTATTTTAAGCTGTCAGTCGTCAGCTTTCAGCTTTAGAAACAGTTATATTCTTCAGCTGACAGCCGATAGCCGATAGCTGGTTACGCCACAAACAACGTCTTTGTTGAGAAATTCGGCTCTGTGGTCAGATTGACGCCGAGCCTGCGTAATCCGGCTTCGTCGCCGGGAGTGGGAATATGCGTCATGTGCACTTCGCACCCTTGCAACTCTTTAAGTTTCTCCATTGCCATCTGCGCAACGGGATTTGTTGCCGCGCTGATGCTTAAAGCAATCATAGTCTCTTCTAGGTCAAGGCTGACGGTTTTTGCGGCTAAAATATCTTTCTTAAGATTTCTGATGGAATCGATAATACTCGGTGAAAGTAAATGTATTTTATCGGGTATCCCGGCAAGTTTTTTTATCGCGTTAAAAATGAGGCTGGAGGCAGCATGCATAAGAGGAGAATTCTTACCGGTTATTATCGAACCGTCATAAAGTTCTATTGCTGCTCCGCAATAGATGCCTTCATTGCCCTTCTTTTTATCCTGCGCTTCCTGCGCGGCAAGCCTTGCCGGTATTACCACGCTGCGATTTTCCGGTTTCATATCAAGTTCTTCCATTAAAATTTCAACACGCTGCACCGTCTCTTTGTCGACGAACCCAAGCACATACTCGCAGGAGGAACGAAAATACCTGCGTATCACTTCTTGAGTTGAAGCCTTACGGACAAGCGCGTCATCGACAATGCCAAATCCCGCACGGTTAACGCCCATATCCGTTGGTGATTTGTATATGGAGCCGGCCCCGGTGATTTTTTCCAAAATTCTGCGCAATACCGGGAATACTTCCACGTCGCGGTTATAATTTATCGCAGTCTCCTGGTATGCTTCCAAATGGAAGGGGTCAATCAAATTAAAATCCCTCAAATCAGCGGTTGCCGCCTCATAAGCGACGTTTACCGGGTGTTTGAGAGGGATGCTCCAGATTGGAAATGTCTCAAACTTTGCATAACCGGCATTACAACCGCGTTTATGCTCATGATAAAGTTGCGAAAGGCAGGTTGCCAGCTTTCCGCTGCCGGGCCCCGGCCCGGTTACCACCACCAAGGGTTTTGTAGTTTTAATATAAGGATTAGCGCCGTAACCCTCATCGCTTACGATAGTCTCGATATCAGTGGGGTAGCCTTTAGTGAAACGATGCGTGTAAACTTTTATATTCTGGCGTTCCAGCTTATTCTTAAATATCGTTGCGGCAGGCTGATTGTCAAAGCGCGTAATCACGACCGCAATAACATCAAGCCCCCAATCGCGTAAATCGTCTATTAGTTTCAAGGCGTCTACGTCATAAGTAATGCCGAAATCCGCGCGCACTTTGCGCCGCTCGATATCACCGGCATAGATACAAAGAATAATATCGGCTTTATCTTTAAGCTGCTGCAAGAGGCGCATTTTAACGTTAGGGTCAAAGCCCGGGAGCACTCTTGAGGCATGATAATCAAAAATAATTTTTCCCCCAAACTCGAGATAAAGCTTATTATCGAATTTTTTTACACGCTCCAAAATAGACTGCGATTGCTCTTTAAGATATTTTTCGTTATCAAAACCCAGTTTAGTGCTGTCGTGGCTTATCTGCGCCTTACCTTCGGTAATCCGGGTTTCTTTTGTTACGCTCATTGTTCCTTTATGATTCGCGGTAATTCGCGCCTCTCCAATTCGCGAAAATTAGCGCTTTTACAAATTTGCGGTAATTCGCGTTTTACGCTATGCCCTTCTCGCTTAAAATCCTTTCAACCTTTTGCAAATCTTCTTCTGTATCCACGCCCCAGGAATCGAACTCCGTATCAATAACTTTAATTTTATAACCGGCCTGCAAAGCCCTTAACTGTTCTAATTTTTCCGCCTGTTCTAAATAAGAAACCGGTAAGTTCTTAAAGGTATAAAGAAAATCTTTCGTGTAAGCATATAACCCAAGGTGCTTATAGTACAGGCGGCTGACCCCTTTTTCGCGGTAATAAGGAATCGGGTGCCGTGAAAAATATAAAGCAAAATCATTGTTATCGCATATTATTTTAACCACATTTGGGCTGAGAATCTCGCCTTCATCGTCGAGTTTCTTACGCACCGTTGCCATAACGGCATCTTTATTGTCAAGCATCGTTTGAACCAGGGCGTCTATTGTTGAAGGGTGCATCAGGGGCTCATCGGCTTGGATGTTTAGAACTATTTGAGCGTCGATATCACGTGCTGCTTCTGCCACTCTGTCGGTGCCTGAAGAGTGCTGACTGGAGGTCATAACGACTTCAGCGCCAAAAGCTCTTGCTGCCTGTTCGATTTTCGCGTCATCGCAGGCAATGATAAGCTTATCCAGAAGGCGGGCACGCGAGGCATTTTCCCATGTCCACTGCAAAAGAGGCTTACCCAAAAGATCGCGCACCATCTTAAAGGGCAATCTGGTTGAAGCATAACGCGCGGGAATTACTCCAAGTACATTCATAGTTTCGATCCAGCCTTCAGCGTTCAGCCGTCAGCCTTCAGCTTTTTGTATTTTTTTTGCTGATAACTGTGAGCTGATGCCTGATAGCTAATTCTTCTTTTCCTGTATCCTCTTTATCAATTCCGCCGGATTAGTGGTGGCGGCGCCTAATTTACCCACTACAATTCCTGCCGCATAGTTAGAGATAGTGGCTGCGTCAAGATGTGAAGCTCCTGCCGCCAAGGAGACAGTAAATGTTGCGATTACAGTATCCCCCGCGCCTGTCACATCAAATACTTCCAGGGCCGCAGTAGGGATATGATGCTGCGCCTGGCCCGTAAAAAGCATCATTCCGTCTTCGCCTAAAGTAAGCAATAAAGCTTTGGGCTTTAAGCGCTCCATAATAATATTTGCCAATAATGATATTTCATCCTTGCTCTTTATTTTCATATTGGCCATAGCCTCAGCTTCCTTCAAGTTGGGAGTCATGGCAGTTACGTTCACATAATAATCAAAGTGCTCCTCTTTAGGGTCAACCGTAACTATCTTTTTCTTCTGCTGGCACAAATGAACAAGTTCGCCTACAAGAGTAGGGTTAATGACACCTTTGCCATAATCTTCTATAATAACTGCGTCGAAAGAATCAATTTTTTTATAAACATTATTTAATATTTTTTTGCTGGTTTCGAGCGAAAGGAATTCAGTCGACTCCCAGTCAATACGCACCATTTGCTGATGTTGCGCAATAACCCGGGTTTTCATAGTGGTGGGGCGCTTGGAATCTTTTATTATAAGGCTTGTGTCAATATTACCTCGTTTAATCAACGACGTCAGCACATTGCCGAAATGATCGCCCCCGAGCACTCCGCATAAGCTCACATTTGCGCCAAGAGATACGATATTCAAGCCTACATTCGCCGCTCCGCCACAAACAAAATTTTCCTTATTTGCCCATACCACAGGCACAGGCGCTTCAGGAGAAATTCTATCGACTTTTCCGAAAATATAATGGTCAAGGATAAGGTCGCCGACAACGAGGATTTTCTTGTTTTTGAATTTAGCAATTATGTTTTTAAGGCGCTGGATAGGAATTTTCATGGTCGGTTCTCGCTAAAGAGTTATATTAATAAAACCCAATTATATCATTATTATAGAAAAAATCTACCGAAAAAAGCTTATTGCGGCAGGCAGGCGCTTTTAGGGGCGCTGGCGTTTAATGGCCATGATTCGCGCAAGGACAGGCGGGTGGCTATAATCAAAAAACACCTTCAAGGGGTGCGGAGTCAGGTTAGAGAGGTTATCCACGGTAAGTTTCTTTAAAGCCGTGATAAAGGACGCCGGCTTATTATAGGTGTTAAGGGCAAATCTGTCTGCTTCATACTCATTCTTGCGGGAAAGGATATTTTCAAAAATCGCAAAAATCAAATTAATCGGGCTGTATAAGAACCCGAAGAATACCAGGCTGGCATACACCGAAAGCTCTCTTACGCCGAACGCTTCGAAGAGGCCACGGTTGTTTATAAAAAAAGACAGGACAAAAAGCATAATGCCGCTCGTTACGATTGAAATGACTACTCCCTGGATAAAATGCCTTTTCTTGTAGTGGCCGATTTCGTGCGCCAGAACGGAAACCAGTTCTTCTGTGGTATGTTTTTCGATAAGTGTATCGAAAAGCGCTATACGCCTGAATCTTCCAAATCCCGTAAAAAAAGCGTTTGATTTAGCCGAGCGGCGCGAAGCATCCATCTTAAAAATTCCTCCGAAGGCAAATTTTTGTGATTTCGCGTAAGTTTCAATGGCGCTTTTAAGCTCTCCGGCCTCCAGGGGCGTGAATTTATTAAACAGGGGCATAATTATAACCGGGGCGATGAATAACAAAAATAGTTGAAATATCGTAACGGCCAGCCAGCAATACACCCAGGCCAATGGGCCTGCGGTAATAAAAAACCAAATGACTATGGCCAGAATGATTCCGCCTATTATGGCGCCCAGCAATACGGTTTTTACGATATCGGCAATAAATGTTTTGAGCGTGGTTTTATTAAAGCCGTATTTTTCTTCAATTACAAAAGTATGGTAGGCGCTAAATGGAATTGAAAGCGCAAGAGAACAGAGTGAAAGAATCCCGGCGAATACAAGCCCGGCAATAATCTGGTTAGCGGAGACTCCGCGAGCGATTGTGTCAAAAAAATTAAAGCCTGCGCAAAGAATAAATATAAGCGTAACCGCGGTAAAGAAAGTATTCTTAATTAGAACAAAACGCGTGTTCTCTTTCAAATAATCCTGCGCCAGGCTGTATTTTCGCTCATCGTAGAAGCCGGAAAACTCTTCTGGAAGCTTAGGCGAAGCGGCTTTTACGTTAAGCAGCTCGATAACAGCATCCAGCAGATATTCGCTTACCAGGATACTTAAAATTAAGATTAGATAAATATTCATAACTTAAAAATCACCAGGTCACCACGTCAACAAGCCACAAGCAGAACGCAAGAGATTCTGCATTCCTCTGACCCCTAACCTCTCACCCATAACCTCTAACCTAGTATGCCTAGCTATTCTTTTTTACGGAATATTCGGCGTAGCCGGAAAGGATTTCCTGAATTTTAGTCGGCGGCGGAACCGGAAAATAGTTAGAGATTAATGCGTGCGCAATCTCATGGGCAAGCATGCCAGCATTAAGCTCGCTTTCGGCAATATACAGCGTATTGCGCTCAAAAATATAGAACGAAGGCGTACGCGTGGTGCGGCCATAATAACTCTCAATGACATCACTGATGGCAGCCATATCAGGAACAATAATTAGTTTAACCCGCAGGCTTTCAAGGCGTATATCGAGGGTATCCTGAACTTCCATGTAAATTTCATCAAGAGTATCTTTGAGCATTTCTTCGACACCCCCGGAATCATCCATGCTCATTGCGCTAAGGTGACGGAACATCTTAAGCCTTATTTTGCGCAATACGTCGCTTTTTTCAACACCCCCCTCCAGTGTCACATCAAAATGGCGGCTTTCTAGCGATGCGGCAAAAACCATGCCGCAGGTAGTAAATAATAAGAACGATAAGAAAAAAACTTTTCGCAAGGCCATTAAACTTTAAAATAGTCTAACGTATTTTCGAGATCGTTTATGAGCGCCTTAATGCCTTCCTTGTTTTCCGGATTTGCCTCAATGATCTTCTTAAGCTCTAAGTTCTTCGCTTTCAAGGTCTTATGCTTATCTCTCAAAAGGCTGACAACCTCGAAAAGCGAATCGGCAAGGTCTTGCATCTGATCGCCTTTACGAATATGAAAATTGGGAAGGAAGCTTCCGCTTTTAACAAGCTCCAGTTCCTTACGAATACGATACAGAGGGCCTGCGATTTTATGCGATGCTAAAAGCGTCAGGAGAGCTACTAATAGCGCGGAGATTACGGTAACAACAAGTAAAGTCTGTATTAAAAGTGGAAAAATAAAATCAGCGGTGCTTTTAACCTGAACGTGCGCATTCTCTATCGTCACGGTCGTTGACTCTTTGGTTAAATAAATTAAAAAAAGCCCCAAACATAATGAAGCAATAATGACGATAAACGAAAATCGTAAAATAAACTCGGTTTGAAATTTCTTATCGATAAAATAATTTCGGCGCTTAATTTTTGGCTGCATAAGTATCCTCCTTTTTTACTCTACGATAACTTAAGAATATGGCCGTTGTCTAAATCTGCTTTCTTTTGACTTGTTTCGCCTCAGCAAGAGGCGCACCGGCCAGTCCGATATGGCCGGGTGTCGCTTCTTTAACCGTGCCTGCCGTTAAAGGAGATATCGGCACGAAAGATATCAACAACGCTATTCGATTTTAAGCGCCTTAGTGTCAATCGAAATTTTGGTTTTTGCCTTTAAGCTTTCAACCCAGGCGTTTATGCCTTTTTGCTGCTCCCCGCGCGCCAGGAGCCACCGTATATCCTGGTAGACATCTTCAAATGCCTTATCCTTAAAATCAGTATCTTTATGAGCCTCGTAAAATGCGCGCATTTGAGCATCACTTATTCTTGTCCCGACCAGAATTTCCTTCATTTTCTTATCAATCGCAAGCTTCATTAATGCCTGCTGCCAGAAAAGCTCAACTTCCTTCAGGAACCTGTCTTCCTTATGTAAACCTTGGCGTTCGGCCTCCGCCAAAATGGCCATGCGTGCAATATAATTTTCAAGAAATTCTTTGCGGGACTCGGGAGTATCTTCCGCCCCGTACATAGAATTTTTGAAGAGTTCATCGAATTCGGAGGCACTACGAGCCACCTTGCCGATACGAAGCGCAGCCGGCTGGTTAGAAGCAGGTTGGCATGCGGAAAATAACAGCAGCAAGCTGATAGAT